>NZ_QXCO01000005.1:0-252865 GCF_003458115.1 Bacillus sp. ISO11
TTCTGTATATTTTTGAAATGATTGTCCTTTTCTTGCCATAAAAAAATCCCCTCCAGATAAAACAGTATTGAGTCCATCATATCAGATGGACTCTTTTTTTACTGTCTACCTATAGGGGATAATACCAGCTTGTCCCTCTTTTCTAAAAAACATACAATTGTATTAATCAAATTAAGTTTATTTATCTGTTTTATCAAGATCATCGGATAATTTCTTCAAAATATCACGTGCTTCTTTTTTCTCTTCATCTGTTAACTTAGCAGTCTTACTTTTTGCTTCCAGCGATTTAAGTACTTCCATGTATGTACTATCTTTAGTACACACAGTGTCTGTATAAGAGTCTCCAATCGCTATTAGGGAATAATAGATAGAATCCACACTATTATTTGATCCCTGACCTAAAAGATATAAGGTGCCATCTTTATCAATGCTTATAGAATTGTTTGAAGTACCACCATGTAATTTAAGGGTTGACGATGCCATTTTCCATTTTAGTGATCCATCTGGATTTATAGCGTGCAGTTCACGACTTGTAGTAACATATACTACACCATTTTTATCTATTACTGGTGAATTTTTAATAACTTGAGTACCTGTTGAATATTTCCATTTTAATGTGTAGTCCGGATTATATGCATACACACCACCAGTTTTAGATATATAAATCGTTCCATCTTTCGAATATATTGTAGGAGCAGATCTTGAAAGTAAATCATCATTCCTCCACTGCTTTATTGGATTTCCATCTTTATCAAAAACATATAAAATAGATCCACCATTTATATATAATTCACTATTTAATCCTAGAGAAAAACCAGGGTTACCCCCATTTCCATTAAGCTTTTTATTCCATAATTCCTTACCGTTTTTATCATGAGCATAGAGATGATAATACTCACCACTTGAAGCTAAAGTATAAATTGTTCCATCTTTTGATATAATCATAGAGTTTGTTCCATTTGCATTAGCATTTTTAGACAGTTCACTTGATACCCACTTCTTTGATCCATCTGAATTATACGCGTCTATTGTTCTTTTATTACCAGCATAACGTACATAAACTGTACCTTCACTGTCTAGAATAGGAGTATCATAATAACCAGTATCTTTAGATTGCCATTTAACTGAACCATCTGGATTTAAAGCTGTTAGTTTTCCTCCTGCAACATAAATCGTTCCATCTGCTGCTACAACTGGTGAGGTGTATAAATTTGTAACACCATCTTTAATCCATTTAACTGAACCATCTTTATTAAATGCATACAATTTACGGTTAGAATTTCCTATATAAATCGTCCCATCATTTCCGATTGTTGGTTGAGTGTAAAACAGTTGATTAACACCATTTTCGTGATAGAGCTTGTATTCCCATTTAACTTTAGTTGTTTCTGTTCCAGCATAAGGTGAATTCCTATTCCAGTTTTGTCCAAAAGGAAAATCAGCTTTCAAATCATATTTACCTTGTTCAAATTGCTCACCTTGTGTACTTGTGGTTTCTGCTTTTGTCATTGAATTAGGATGTAATCCTACCACCAATGCAAGCAGAAGCATCGTTAACATAAACTTTTTTTTCATAATATACCTCCTAAATGCGATATTAAATTGTATGAAAACAAAATCATATTTATTATATATTATAATTAATAATTTAAATACTAAAAAACTAATATAAACAGAAATATAAAAAAGACCAGCAATTGCTGCCCTTACATTGATTGCATTGTATTTTCATTAGTTGGTGGTTGCTGTGATGGATAATTCCCCGTAAGCGATGTATAACATTCTATACAAATATGCTTTTTCGCAAATCCCATATCTAGTTCATATAGACGTGCCCCACGTTTACAGATTTCGCATCTTGTTGCGATTCTAAAACTTATAGTTCCATCAAGTTCCCTCCATACCTCGACTTTATTCATGCCATTTGAAAGCCCTGCATTATTTAATACATTAATAGGGATGTTTACAAAAATTCCAGCTTCAGATCTTTCCAACTCTACTAAATATCCCATAAACGGTGTTACATCCCCACGTTGTGGAGGTGTAACAGCTGAATTCTGATTCATATACTATTACTCCTTTCTTCTTTATCCTAAACTATTAAAGTGCCATCCATTTGAGTTACAGACATAGAATCCTAATCCCCGGTTTCCTTCTACAAAACGAATATGTCCCCATTGTTGGAATCCACCGCCGCCTAAATTAATTCCTTGCATCGCCCTTATATTAGAAAAAACTTTTACATCCTTTTCTGTACTTATATCAAATGTTTGTCCGTCTGCTGCTGGTTTTATATTATTATTCACACCACCTACAGCAAGTGCGTTAAACGGCTGAATACCATCCGCTCTTTCTGCTGCAGCACGATCCCAATTATACATAGATGCATATTTGCCACTATATAGCGTTACACCACTTACACAAATCGCAGTCCCTTGTCTCATGTCAGCACTTCCAGAACAAACTTTAATAATCAATGCGTGTTGTTGCGGAATATAGTTTTTCGGGACTTTGAAGGTAAATGAATATCTTCTGATTTCTCCATAAAATGTAGACGGCTCAGGAAAGTCCATTTTTTGTTCATTCCATATATCGTAACTTACATTGTCTCGGAATTTAACACAACATACATGTAAGCGTGGTTTCCCTGTTTTACGTACACCATTTATCATAGATGCTCTAAAGTGAGCAGATACTGTGTATTCATTTCCGGGATGTATGCCATTATTCACGATTGCTTCTGGATAGTTATACATGTCTACCCTTGTAGCATTCACCATTTGCTCGTAATCGAATATATGTGTATTCTTTTCTATTACGACATTTCCCCATGACCTCCAAGTAAGGCCGTATCCACCTTCAAACCCATAATAATCGTTATGTCCAATGTTTTTCTTTGTAACACTAGAAAAGTCGGGATCTGCTATTAGGTTTCGTCTTGATACCGCAGTTGTTTTTGTTCCCCATTCGTCTTGGAATAGGAAGTCTAGCATTTTAACAGTTACACCATCTTTATCAATGGTTATTTTGTCACCGTTAATTCTAATAAGATTCGTATCAATGCCTTTTGCTGTTAGCCATTTGACCATTGTATCTGCATTAATATCCAGTTTTGCAGCATTGATTGTAATTTTCCCAGGGGACATATTGATGGCAGTGACAATTCCGTCCTTTAAAATCTGCGCTAAAATCCCTTCATCTAACACTTCTAACCTAGATTCCGTTTTCCTTGCATAGGCATTATAAGTCTCATTTATAAACGTTTCTTGTTTTCTAGAAACGATTGTAATACCTTTTTCATTTGCGCCAATACTTCTTTCTAACTCTGTAACTTTCTGATTGTATTTCTCAGTAGCTACTCTATTAGCTATATCTTCTAGCATTTTATCAACATCCGTTTGATCTTTCGGATGTAACCAAAATTCTGTAGCTATGGTGCCACGTTGTAACATAGGTGCAGCACACCACAAACGCCCATTTCTTGTAACGTAATAACGCCATCTCACAAACGATGCATTGGCTGGTGCTTTATCTGAACATACAGCAGGAACCCATGTATGATTTACAACCTTGATATTCGTTCTAGCTGTTTTAATGCGAGTTTTTTTGTCAGCAGTCCACCATTCAATTTCAATAAATGCGCCGCCACTATCAATAGGTGTTTTCCCATCAGTATTGAAATAACCCGATGCAACAAAGGCTTCGTTAACCTGACACTCAATGAATTGACTTGTAAGTCCCCACCAACGATCTTGAGTCTGGCCAGTAACGGTAATTGCAAATGTATTCATGCCTTTGTATTTTAAATTCGTATCAACAGAACCAGTAGCCCCATTACCACTATTCCAAAACCAATATTTCGGTCCTAACTTAAAATCCGCATCACGCAACTCGTTGACAGTACCTAAACCGCCTACATAATCCTCAACATCTTTCTTTTTCATTGTTAATTTCAATGCTTCAGAGTGTTGCTGTATCGTTGTGGCAGCCTGAGTTAATGTTTTCCCTTGCTGAGTTTGTGTTTCCTGTAATTTTTTAACGCTTGCAGTTGTTCCTTCTGCATTCTTTTCTACAGTGTTAACACGTTCATTAAAAGAGGTTTGTGTTTTTTCTGCCATTTTAATACTTTCTTTAATACCATCCACGCTTTTTTCAATCTCGGTTGTTTTCTTACTGAATTCATCATTCGTTACTTGATTTTCTGGAGCTGGTGTCCAATCCTGTGGCTTATTCCCTTTATATAAAGCAACCCATTCTACAATGGCTTTTGTAGTGTTACTTGGAAAGTTATACAGACTCAACTTCCTTTCATTTCCACTCGTTGCTGCTACAGCTTTAAAAGTTACATAGGTAATTCCATTCGCATAAACACTTGTTGCATATCCAACATTATTCGAACCGCCATTTTGCCAAATCCCGAACTTCTGCCCCTTCGGAACGCTACCTTTAATTACAAATGTATATTCTTCACCTGTAGAGAAATTTTCGGTTAGAGAATATGGATTGATTAGATAATCTGTTTTTTCGTATTTAGCATTTGAATCTAATAACAGATTACGTCCTCCAGCTTTATCGTTATTAACTTTCTTTTCTACACTCTCCAACTTCTCACTAATCTGACCAGCCTTTTCTGTAATTTCAGTTGTAGTTTTCTTTAAAGCATTTGTTGTTTGCTGCACCTCAGAGATTGTCTTTTTTGTACCTTCAAAAGTCTCTTCTACTGTATTTAACTTTCCAGTGATTTCACCATCTTTTTTTGTTAATAACTCAATAGATTTAGTAAAACCTTCGTTGGTTTGTTTCATTTCAGAGACAGTTTTATTAATTTCACCTTGAGAGTTTTGTACATTTTTAATAGTTTGCGAAACTTCTTGGAGACTATTTTTAACTTCCTTGAATTGTCCCGAAGCTTCTTTTTGCGCTTCTTCCACTTTTTTATTTAATTCTTCTTTTGTAAGTTTAATATCCTTATTAACCTGCTCCATTGTTTCTTTCTTGATAGTTTCCATATCAGGAATAAGAAGCTCCCAACCTTTACCGTTCCACACTTTTAAAATACCAGGTTTACCATTGCTAATATCTCGCCATAATGTTTTACCTACTATAAGATTATCGGTCGGTGGATTTTTAGCTTCAATTATATTTACCGTATTATTTTTAAGATTCTCTTGAACTTTTTCAGCCAGTGTTTTTGCTACTTCTGATTCTTTCTTAGCATTATTAGCTGTTTCATTTGCATCTTTCACTAATTTATCTAACTGATTTATCAGTTCTTGCTTACTACCTAGTGAACTAAGGATACGATTGTAAATCTTTCGTAGTTCTTCATTTGGATCTGTAATCTCACGGTAATCACCAAATGCGTATTTATCTTGCGAAGGATCAGTATGTGATTCATCACCAGCGATTGCCCTTGCTTCTAAATAAAGCTTAGGTGTGAATCCAATATCTTTAATTCGAATTGTATCTCCCTCATTGATTAACTCGTGAGCTAGTCCAAATACACGCCCTATACTTTGTGCTTGAACATCATAAGAGACAGAGGTATTCACACGTTTTGCTAACTCTATTTTCATAAGAGTCAATAAGCGTTCTGGTGTTATATCTTCTTCTGTTTCTGGAGTATAAAATCCAAATTTGTGTTTACCTTTTTCATTCCAACGTTGAAATGCATCGTTATCCACAATATATGGAATACCCTTATTTATATCTGAGATAGTGAGAACTTCTCCACCTTCTTTTTTGATAAAGCCAATTAAAGCTGTACAAATGTTTTGTGAGTTTTCAATACGTTTAATTCCAACTAAATCTTTACCTAACGTGACTTCCTTTCCTGTTTCTCTTCCTCTTTTTTTCACCATGTCTACATACCAACCTGCAATTCGAGAACCAACCACTTCAACACGGTATATAATTTCTAGTTCAAATAGGGAAGCAATCTTTTTTAAGAGACTCAATGGATCTATAAATTCATCAATAGTCATAGAATGAAATCCAGCATACTCCGTTTTACCACGCTTCCATTTTGTACCTACAAGAGCAATATCCATAAATTCATTTACTGTCTTACCTTCAATTTTCTGCGGACAAATATAGTCATCTTTAGCAAGATTAATCCATGCACCTGATGCATAAGTAATTACGGATCTATCGTCAGGGTCTTTTTCTACTTCAGTGATTACATACGGAACAATACGCCCATCCCTTACTTCTTTTAATACTAAGTTCTGTTGCATAAGTGTTGCTGCATATTTCGTGTTATCAAATACTTTAAACTCTAAAGTATCGATATTATTCTTGATTTCCCAATGACGTTTATCATCCCAATAATCTTTTGGTTGTATAGCTGAAACGATTTGACTGGTTTTAAAATCAATAATATGTAAGACTCCACTTGGTGTTCTCATCTAAACCGCTCCCTATATTTAACCTTTGCTGTTCCGATATCAGAAGGCATGATTTCTAGTGTATTCATACCTTTATTAATGATAGGAAAATTACTGAAAATGTCCTTAATATTAATCGCATCCTTCCCTTCAATCATTACATGACTATTTTCTGTATCAATTACGACTTTGTCACCAACATCGACTATATAAGGCGGTGTATTTTGATTATTTAAATTCACTTTCCAAAATTTCAAATCCGAAACTGTCATGGCTTCTACTGGCGGAACATCTTGCCACTGCATGATACTAATCTGTATTTGAGCCGCTTTTTCCATATGTTTATTGTCTTTATCGGTCCATCTTGCAAAGCGTTCTGAATCATCTTTTTCTGTTCCAGGAAGAAATTTTGAAATATAAGCTTCCCAATCATTACCGGTTCTAGCAATCCACAACCTACCATAATACTGATTCCATGTATTCGGATAATCACCACTCTCATAAATTAAACCTGTTTTTCCAGGCTTATTATCATATCCAATTACCATCGTTCCAAAATTTTGTTCAGCTTGCCAATAGAGGTCATTCATAGCAATTTTTGAAAGAACTTTGCTGTTTTCATCGAGTATTGCTATCTCAACTCGTCCCATTTCATTGATCTTTTTACTTTTACATGTAACGTGGGCTTGCATAATAAAATCTTGTACTGGCCCACCAGGGATACTCTTCTTAACAGCTGCGCCATGCCATCCATTACCCGAGCCATAGTCCGAACAATAGAATTGGTAACTATCTGTTTTCATTTCACCAACTGGATTACCATCTTCCATAGAACTAACCTTACTCCACCCTACAGTTGTGGACATTTCATCCCATATAAGACGTTGATTTCTTTCTACAGGCAATTGTTCCATTTTTAATGGCTCTCCGATACGGAAATAATCCGGTTCCTTTGAATATTTATCTTCAAACCATACATCTAAAAAAGTGTTTGGTTTCGTAATGTCGATCTCAATAATAGGATTAGAATGAACAGTTCCTTTATTTTGAACGTTTGCCATTAACCCCAGTGCACCTGTTTGAAATTCTACTGTTCGGGTAGGTCCTAATTTATAAGGCATCGGACAAATAAACTTCAAAGTACCTTTACCTAACGTAACGAAATCATCAAGATTAAAATCTTCATCAATTATAGCTAAATATGTTCGATCAGGAGTTGCATCAAATACTAGCTCAACTGCTTCTTCTGTAATTAACCATGCTGCTATTTCTTCTTTTAACGTTTCTAAATCTGTTCCATCTGGAACGATAATTCCTACAGGGACAGGAAGTGGACGAGGGTCTGTATCCGTTCCTAATAATCTTGCACCTGGATATCCAGGTGTTTTTAAGAAATTACGTTTTAGAGGTGCCCATGCTGGTGGACTCCATCCCTTTTCTATTTGAATGTACTCCTTTCGTTGGTTGTTAAAAGTAAAAGAACTCATGCCAACACCTCATTTCTTTATAAAATAAAAGAAACCCAAACCTAAAAGGCTGAGTTTCTTTTTGCTTCTCTTTCTTGATACTCGGTTGTATAGCGATAAGTACCGCGTGCCACGTCTCTTCCTTCTAAATTAACAGGCACTTCAATAACTAAATCTCCACCAAGCATTGGAATAACTTCACCACTAGAAGATGAACTAGATCCGTAATTAATCACTTGATTTGATACGCTGCTTGCCATAGCTTGTCTACTATTTGACATGCTTCCATACACACCACTCATGACACTCTTTAATCCTGATAATTGACTCACAGAACTAGCCATTATACGGCTCATGTCACCCATTAGTTGATTTATTTCTCTCGGCATAGCAAATTGTTGTCGTGGCATGGCTGCTACAATTCCTGCACCAATATCTCCAAGTGTCTTTTTATTCAATGGTAAAACCGCTTCTTTTCCGGCTTCTCCTGCACCTTGCAAGTTTCCGCCATTCATTCCAAAGATAGTCGGTTTAGTGAAGATACCACCTTTTGCACGCCAATCTATATTGAGGCCGGACGGAAATGTAATATCTTTTCCTAAAATGTTTTTCGTACTAGTTTGTAAGCTGAAGTGTGGAAGAGGCGGCATTTCTGGTTTTGGAATTTTCAACTTCAAGTCACTAAAGAATCCTTTAATCTTTCCAATGAATTTTTCTATACTGTCAACTGCATCTTTAATTGGATCTATAATGAAATGTTTTGCCGCTTCAAATTTTTCTTGAGCTGCATTCTTAACAGAATCAAATTTTTCCCGTGCTGTGTTGTACATATCATTAAATTTCTCTTTTGCAGAATTATAAGCTGAAATAACTGGTTCAACGATGTATGTGTAAACCATCTTCCATGCTTCAAGTGTATACCCTTTTATTTTCGCCCAAATTCCTAACATCCAATTGGATAAATCACTAAACTTTTCTTTTACTAAATTCCAAGTATCTTGTACAGGTTTTATAATATATTGTTTAAATAAACCCCATGCTGCTGATGTATATGATTTAACTGTCTCCCATTGTGAATTTAGCCAAGAAACTAAATCACTGAACTTTTCTTTTACTAAGTTCCATGTATCTAGAACAGGTTGAATAATATATTGCTTAAATAGTCCCCAAGCAATTTGCGCCATTGCTTTTGCAATTTCCCATTGTGTACCAAGCCAAGTGACCATTTCACCGATTTGTGTACTTACCCAGTCGTAAGCTTCCTGAATCGGTTGAATAATATATTGACAGATTGCCGCCCATGCAATTTGTGCACCTGCCTGTATTAACAACCAACCAGCTTCTAAAACGGTAGAAACTGCCGAAATAATTGGATCTAAAACAGTAAGAATTGTATCCCATGTTTCTTGCCATGCTTGCGTTAATGTTCCCCACAATTCAGATGCTGTTTCAACTAAAGAGGACCACCAAGAGGAAGCAGTTTCAACAATCCCAGACCATAAACTACTAAAGAATTCACCTATCGGATCAAAGAAACTATGCATCATTTCTATGAAAGAAGACCATGCTTCAGAAAAGAATTCAACAGTAGAATTCCATGCATCGCTACACGCCTGCTTCACACCCTCCCATAAATCACTAAAAAATTGACCTATCGGATCAAAAAATTCATGCATTGCTTCTAAAAATGAAGACCATGCTTCACTACAGGACTGGGATATCCCGTCCCAAAGCTCTACTAAGTACTCTTTAATAGAATCCCATGCTTCTATTGTCCAATTTTTAATATCATCCCAGTTTTTATAAATAGCCACTCCTAGAGCAACTATAGCCGCTATGATAATAGGAACTATTGCAACTATGCCTAGTGCGGCGGCGGCTCCGATTTCAAATACACCCATGACCGCCATAACTATTGGCGCAATTGCCATAAGTGCCCCTGAAATTACCCCAATAGCCGTTGCAACTGCTGCTAATGTCGCTGCTAATTCTGGATTATTAGAAATCCAATCAGCAATACTAGCAACAACATCAGCAATCACTCCTAGTATAGGTTCAAGAGCCATTTTTAAATCTTCCATTGCCTTTTGAAACTTAACTGCTGGATTTGCATCCATTTTTTTTATGGATTCATTCAATTTCTCCTGATTCTTTTGGAAGTCTACGGTTTTTTCCGAAGCTCTTATTAAAGTATTAGTTAAATTTTGCCCTTGGTCCTCAAACATAGTGGCTAGAACTTTAACTCCTACTTGATTCTTTTTAACAGGATCTTCTATTCCTTCTATCGCTTTAGCTACTTCTACCATAGCTTTTGAACCATCACTTCCACCTTTAGCGACAGCTGCACCCCATTTTTCTATTTGTTCAGTTGCAATACCAGAACCATCAAGTGCTTCTTTTAAAGCTTTGTCAGCTCCTTGTGCGAATTCATTTAATTGAATCCTACCTTCTTTAAGCCCATCTAAAAGATTATCAATCATTTATATTCAACGTGATGCGCAACGTCACGCACGTTCTCTTATGAACTGCTATACGTCACCGTATAGATTAGACTATATCTTCAACTACTTGAGTTGCTCCCCGTTTCGAGTGTCATTTGCTTACACCCTACGTCTTCCGACTAGTCGTTGCACGTTCCTTAATAAAAAGGCTTCGCTCAGTATTGTCTCATTTGAGAGTTTCACTGAATTAAAGGAGTTTTTCATTGTACGTCACCATACAAGGGAACTATAATCTAATTCCAACTACCAGTTTCAACACCAGCTTCCATAATTGCTTGGACTTCTTCAGCTTTAAATCCTGCACGAGTCAACTGACTCCCATATTCGGCAATGATATCTAATTGTTCCGGTGGAAATCCCATTTTTAACAACGCATCTGTCATAGATAGAGCGTGTTCTTGAGATATTCCTAATTCATTACCTATTTCATAGGTTTCTTGAATTAATTCAGTAAAATCAATCCCTTCATAGGATTGAGCTATAACTGCTGCACTTTTTGCCATTGATGCATTTGCTTGGTCACTTATATCTTTATTTAAAGCCCATTGTCTTCTAATACCTTCTAAAGCCGCTGCTCCATCCACACCATATGCCGTAATTCCTCTTACAGCTTCTTCAACTGATTTTTTCGAAGACTCTGGGACCTCAAAAGTAATATCAATCTTTGTCTTTAACTTTGACATATCCATCGCTTGTTCTACTGCGCTTGCAATACCACCACCAGCCGCTATACCACCAATGACGTTTTCGAGTCCTACTTTGAGTCCTTCAAACTTCTTCTCGGTTCTGCCAGCTTCTTGTTGTAAATCTCTTAACTCATTTTGTACTTGTTGTATAGAGTTTCCGGCATCCACAGATCGAAGGGCACGTTGTAATTTTTCAATATCAGCTTCAGTTCCTAATGCTTCACGACCAATAAGACCAATTGCTTGTTCTAACTGTCGACTTGTAGCCGATCCACTTTTAATTGCATTTACAAGACGATTACCTAATGCCCTCGCAAAATCATCAACACTTTTTCCTGTAGCACTAAATAAAGTTTCTAATTGTCGTGTTGAACTTGCTACATTTTCTTGTTCGGCTTTCATATTACCGAGCTTGTTTTTCAGACCATCAAGTGACCCTTGTGTAAATTCAATTTCACGCCTAAATGCGCGGTACTGCTCTTCTGAGATTTTCCCATTTTGAAATTGCTCTTGAACCTGTTGCTCCGCTTCTTTTAATTTATCGAGCTTTTGTGTAGTTTTTTCAATTTGTTGTGTAAGCAACTGTTGCTTTTGAGCAAGTGCCTCAACGTTACTGGGATCAAACTTTAATAAACGTTCAACATCTTTTAACTCTTTAGTCAAAGAATCACTTTGCTTATTCACGTCTTTTAAGGCATTTTGTAACGGCTGCGTATTCCCTCCAATTTCAATCGTAATTCCTTTAATTTTTCCTCCTGCCATTATCTCACCCCTTTTTCTTAGAAAGCATTAAAGTCTTCTTGAGTTGCTTTTCGAACTTTTTCTTTTCCTGGATTTTTCATTTCAGCATACTCAGCGATATAATCAAAACAATCACCAATCGTCATCACTTCTAAGTCCCAATATGTAAGCTTTGCTTCATAGCAAAGAGCAAGGAACAATTCAGTGCTTAATTCTTCATCACTGAAAGTCCCTTGCTCTTCATTAATTTTCTTTACTTTTTTTTTGCTCCCATTGTTTTTTGAACCATCTCATTAATTTCCGGCATTATATCGTAAATAGGAAACTCATCAAACCCTTCTAACCAAGTCATCGGGTCTGGAATTTCAGGATCAGCTGTTTTAGCGTATAACCAAACTAAATCGTAACAAACTTCAAAATCTACTTTATCGAAATCTAAGTTAGAAAAATCAATAGTGCCTTCTGTTGCATCTTGCGAAGCGAATGTACCTATAGCTCCTAATTTAAACATATCGGCAAATAAATCCCGTCTAAATTGCGCCTTATATCGCTTGGCTGATGCTGCATTAGCTTTTAATTTGACCTGTTTTCCGTCTATTGTAATTGTCTTTTCCATCTACTTACGCTCCTTTTGGTAATGCAGGTACTTTTGTATACACTTTTTTGTACCAATTATTATAAATATCTGTTTTTGATTTAGTAGTAGTTTTCGTTTTAACCATACGTTTTCCATTAATATCAATAGGGCTGGATACAAATTTAAGTTCATTTGTATTTGGCTCCGCTGAATTTGTTTTCGTTTTAGATGCAAGTGTTGGACGACTTGCAGAACAGTTAAACATAACGTGTCGAGTTGCTCGTACATCGCCATCAAATTCAAATAATAATGCAAATGATTTTCCTTTAGCATCCGCTAACTCATTTAACACACCATCTTCTTGGTCTAATTCCTCTCCTAGTGCATCAATTGCAAATTGTTCCGGAATAGTCGCAATAGAAAGCGTTCCATCATACCCTTGGTTATTACTTGCAGCGTAATAAAGCATGTCATCAGCGTAGAATTCAATTAAATCCCCTCGTGGATCAAACGTTAATTCAACCGCACCAGGTAATGGAATTGGTGTATTAAATGTAACTACACCATCTTTAATATCGAAAAGCGCATAATGGACATTCTTTAAACCAAATGCTACTTTATTTTCATTCATTTATATCAACCTCGTTTCATAAAATTTTTGATACATATTTTCAGATTCAATAAAAGTCCCATACGAGTCATAAGGAATCTCGTGATCATCTAGAACTTGTTCTAGCTTGGCTTCCGCAACTACATCTTTCTTAGTTGTATAAAGCTCTATATTTACATCATTTATCTTGTGATACACTTTGTTATCAGCCATTAAATTTGCTGACCCATCCACAAGAAAACAGATATACGGTGGCGCCGGAACTGGATTACCTGGTGTTGCTATGAAATGCGAATAAGCCACAGGATAGCCTGTAGCTTCAAGAATTTTTATAAATTCTCCTAATGTTAATGTCATGATTCAATTGCCCTTTCAATACGTTTTGGCAATTCATCAATTACATACTCTTCAACGGGACGAATATGCACTTTCTCCGGTACTCGGCCACCACTAGCTTTCGCATGGCCATTTTCTAAAAGATGCGTTAATTGCCCTTTTGTATTATGGATAACAACGGCTTTATCTACTTTTTTCTTACGCCAACCTTTACGATAACCACCTGTTTTTTTAGGACTATTTTGTCTTAACTTGTTTACAGCAATATCAGCTACATCTTCTTGTGCATTTGTTAATTCTTCTTCCACAACATTTGCATACCTTTGCAATTCTCTAGCAAGATCACTCGCAAAATTACTCATATTAAACATGCTCCTTTGCGATAATAGTCAATGTTTGATACATTTCATCATCATTCATTGGCGGTTCGATAATGTCAAAGATACGATTCTTCATATTAATTCGCATTAATTCTGTAATACCTGTTTTATAAGGAATTACAAACCGATAAATTCGTGTAGACTGTGAAGCTGAAGCTTCAATATACTCAGAGCCTTTCACCGTTTTTATCATTGCCCATGCACTTTTAACTTCTTCCCAATTACCTGTTTCAATTGCTTGATTCAATTCATCTTTTATTATTTCAGGTTGTTCAATGCTAATTCGATTTCTAAAGTCACCTGTATTCAGTGGTTTTTTATACTGAAAAGGACGCATTTTACTCACCATCCAATTTGATTTCTTCCAATGCTTTTGCAATACCAAAACTATTAATTTCGGTTAAAAAGTTTTTAGTAAAATACTCAAGTGCATCATTATAAGCATAACGAGAACGTTCAAAAACTAATTCTTTGAACGTCTCATCTTTGTTTATGTCATACAATCCACATACTTTTAATAAAGCTTCATTGGATGCAAAAAGGATGCGCTTTAGGTTATCGTCTTCATCATCACCCAAGTGCATCCTATCTTTGAACTGCTGTATTATTTCGTCTGAAATTACTGTTTCCATTTACATCACCCTTCAGTCGGTGGTGTTACTTCTTCAAGCTTTAATGTGTAAACTTGTGAAGTGTATTTATCCTTCGGTTTACCTGTAGCATATTGTTTAGCAATATAAACAGTTGCATCTTCTAAAGCTAATGTTTCTTCATACTTCTTGATTGGCTCTGTTCCACCCATTGCTGCAACATATTGACCTTTAACAAAGAATAATACTTTTCCTTGAGGTACAAACACTGACTCTGTAAGAATTGGATTAAATGGCAAACTAGTTACATATACTCCAGCCGCATTTTGAATTGTCGCGTTTGCTTGAATATCAAAAGTATCAAACGGATTAGTTACCATAACTACTTTACCAGCAATATTTTTTGGTCGATCTGCGTCTGAACCATCAGCATTCAATTTTTTAGCTAGTAGTTTAACAACATCTTTTAATTCATTGATTGTTTTGCGGCCTGGTTCGAACGTTAAAGTGCCTACTGGCTTTTTATCTGGATATACTCCATTCACAACACTTCCACTTGGATCTTTTAATAACCCGATAGGTTCATTTTTACCTGTACCAGCTACAAATCCACGCTCTAAACCTACTTTCATCGCTTCTGTAATCATTGTACGAACATAACGTTCTACCCATACAGGCCCAAGTTTCAACATGTCATTTGCTAATGGAATAAATGCCGTTAATTTAAGTTGGGAAATGCTATCTTTACGGAATGTAGCATTTAATTGCCCTTTAATATCATCAAATAATGGTCCCCATACCGCTGCACCTTCTGGATCCCCGTAAATAAATTCTGTTACTGCACCCAGATTTTCAAGACCGATATGTTGTAGGAAAGGATGATCTTCAACTAAATCATCAAAAATACGTTCTTGAGTTGTCTTAGGTAAAGTTTCAGTAGACTTAAAGCCGCCTTCTTCCACAACTGCATTAAAGAACTTCATTTCTTCACTTGTTAATACATTAGCACCGCGAGATTGCATAATAGAACGATCTACCATTGATTCATTCACTTGATTTAAAATATCTGCTCTTACATCTGTAGCAAGTGCTTCAATCATGGAGTTCAATGCTACTGATTGTTCTTCTGCTGTACCTTCCTGTGTAGCTTTTGCAAATGCTAGTTTCTTTTCTTCAAAATTATTAAACTTGATAACCATATTTTATTTTCCTCCTAAAGTTAAAAAGAGCCTACTCAGATTCTGTTTTGTATTAACAGGCTCTTGAATAAGCTCTTTTGGATTTTGATTATTTTGTTGTTTCGTATACTTAGCTACTAAACTTTCTTTTAAATTTTCTACAACTTCCTCTTCTTCATCCTCTTGCGTATCATCAATTTCAATTTCATCAGCAATTTCATCAGCTAAACCAAGAGCTACTGCTTCCTCTGCTGTTAGCCAAGTTTCATCTTTTAAAAGTTGTTTTAATTCTTCATCTGTTCCAACAAAACGTTTCTTATAAGATCCTGCTAAAGCTGAATCAATCTTTCGTAAATCTCTTGCTGTTTTTTCAAAAAGATCTGCGTTTCCATATTCAAAGGTACTTGCTTGGTGAATCATCATCATAGTATTACTAGGCATAATAATTCTGTCTCCTGCCATTGCAATTACAGATGCGGCACTAGCTGCCCAACCATCAATATGAACTATAATTTCTGCACTATGCTGCTTTAACTGATTACAAATTGCTACACCATCGAATGCGGAACCTCCACCCGAATTAATATGAACGTGAATTTTTTCCGCTTTAACATCTTGAATTTTTCTTCTTACTGCTTCAGCATTATTTTCACTAAACCATCCACCAATTGATCCATAAACAGTTAATTTGTATTCATTTTCACCTTTAGCTTCAAAACGAATGTCTCGTTTCAAATTCAAAAGCTTACTCATATTCACATGTTCCATCATTTCTCACCCCCTTCAGATTCATTTAATTTTGTATAGTTCTTCGTAATATGATGGACATTTAGGTTTGCATCATCTGACTCTTCATAATCTACTTCTGAACGAATTTCATTTCCTGTAAATGCGCTTGAAGAAATGAGCTTATCAATACTTGTCGCAAGATCAAATATACTTTGATAGGAAACAGCTTTAACCTCAATTTTTTGTCCCAAAAGATATTCACTCATTTCAAAGAATTTAACGTTCGCTTCATCAGATAGTTTTTTTAATAATGGTCGTACTGTGAAAAGCATATAATTTTTCGTTTGCTTTTCTACATCAGCCATTTCTCCATATATCAAAGCTATAGGAATACCGATTGCCATAGCTACTTGATTTAAAAAACCATTTGTTACTTTATTGATTTCTTCCACACTTGGGCCATTTGCAACACCATTGTATATCTCGTTATAATTAATACCTTTTTGCTGTGGAACAATAGCTATATCTTTCGAACCAATTGACTTATACATGTTGTCTATAAACTCTTGTAACTTTGCTATTTGTTCCTCAGTTTTAGCACCAATCATATCCATATCAACTGTTCCACGAACTTGATTTTTACGTTTTTGAGAGTTTAATATTCTGCCGAACAAATCCCCATAATCTGCAAATAATCCATCAATAAGTGGGGTTAATTTATCATTCCGATACTTCAAATGAATAACTTCGCTTTGCTTAAAACTTCTCTTAAACGTATATTCTTTTACCCTTACATCCGTAAAAGTATCTTCAAACACAGCGTACTCATTATGTTGAAATCCATCTGCAATAAGTAAATCACCATCATCTGCTTGTATAACTAAACACTCATTATCATAAATAAGTTTTCGAACAAACCGTTCTCAAAAGGTACTTGCGGTCATATTCTTGTTTGGTCTTACGTTTAATCGATAATAAAGCTCATTCTTCTTAAATGCTTTACCATTTCTTATTCTAAATTCAGATTGACTAATCGTCCTTCCTAAAAATGAAACGCATGTATCAATTGCCAATCGTTTCATATGAAGCCTGTTTGCTGTATCAGTTATTATGTCCAGATCCAACATGAATTCTAGTTCTTTATTTCTTTTAAATACTGAACCTAACCATCCAATGGTTATCACCCCCTTTATTAGAATTTAATATTGCCTATAACAAAATCAGTAGCTTCTTGTATCTCATCCGCCCGATAAAGAGCATGAACAAAACACTGAAACCCATCTGTTTTTCGACGAACAGGCTCTTTCTTTTCGTATATTTTATTTCCATCAGCTTTAATAACAACCAACACATTTTGCGTATACCAACGCATTAGTGGATTATCCTCAAAAATAATTTGTTTATTTGCAAACGCCATTTCAATACGTGGAGCTAACAAACTATGAATTGCTTTTGGGTTTCGTATAACTTCTATTTCAAACCCTTCTGCTACTAATAGTGGTCTTATTGCTTCCATACGGAAGTTATCAGCTATAATTTTTTTAATCCCATATTGTTCTCGCATTTCTACAAACCAATCAACAATGTGTTGAGGATTAATAGTCGGTTCATCAACAACTGTTAGTAATCCTTGCTCTTCCCACTCTTTTATAGGAGCAAATTTCTGTTTTTTAAATTCACCTGCTTTTTTAGAATATCCGTAATAGATATCAACAAATTCTTTTCGTACGAAGGAATGAGTTTTAAAAATGTATTCCCCATTTTGTCTAAATAAAAGACCACATGCTGCAAAGTCCCGAATACTTGCAAAGTCTAACGCCCCTATGCATTCTTGAGCATATAAATCAGGAAAAGGACGATTTGTAGCAAGGATCTCTGACCATTTTGCAACCGACCTTTCTAAATTTGTAACAGGCAAGTTCATTCGCTTTGTCATGAATTCTTCTCGGTTACTTGGATCGTCCTCTAAATCCTCATACTCTTCTTTTATTGTTTCAAGTAAGCCTTCAGCATACTCACTTAACGGCTGAGATAACATTGGATTCGCCATTTCCCAATTATCGATGTCATCAACTTCTTTTTCATCATTTAATTTACAGATGAAAGGGAACAGCGCATTCGGACGGGCTTCACCATTTAAAACTTTCATAGCCTTTTCTTTTAATTTATCTAAGAATCCATCTCTTACATATCCATCTGTACCAATGTAAAATTCACGCGGATTTTTCTTTTTTCCCAAACCACTGATGTGAACACGGACATCTTTATTGCTTTCATATTGATGGACTTCATCAAACATTACAGCCCCATCGCGAAGACCATCTTTTGTATCCCCGTTTGATGTTCTAAACTTCACTACACTTCCAGTCGATTTCGAAATGGTTTGTGTTAATGTTGTTTTAAAAGCTCTTTGTAAAACTTCATTTCTCTTAATACATTTATGAATTTCATCTGGGCTTGTTTTTGCTTGCTCTTCACTGTTTGCAACAACAGAAATGTTATATTCAGGAATTCCATGTAATTCGCTTATTAAAAAGTGAAGAATAACTGTCATTAAACCATTTTTACCGCCACCACGGCCAAGCATCCACAAGAATTTACGATAAAATACACGGTCATTTTTCTTATAAAATAAAAAGACGAATGCTATTAAGAATTTTTGAAATGATTGTAATGGAAAGTACCACTTTTCACCAAAGCGGATACACTTCTCGATCATTTCATCATCAAAATACAAGTCGTCTCTGTTTAAAACGTATTTTTCCAGGTATTTAATTAACAGTTCTCTTTCATTGTTGAACTTTACTTTACCACTTCTATAAAGTTCAATGTATTCATCTACATATTTTTGCCTAATCATACTAAATCACTTGGACTGTAACCCGAATTAGAAGCACCAACTTTAGGAGAAAGTTTTATATCTCTTCCCAAAGCAATTAATGAACTGTTAATTTTATTCCTCTCACTTATAAGAGGGTGGGCTTTAACAAAAACTTGAGAACCGTTTTTTATCGTTACGGACTCGCCTTCTTTATTAATAGTTTTATTTATTTTTCTAAATGCTTTTACAAGATCAATATATCTTTCTACCTTTTCAACTTCGACTAAATCTGTAATATCAATACTGTTCATGAGCTGTTCTTTTAACCTCACAATACTAACAGCCATCTACCCACCCCCCTTACGTGCGTAAAATCGAAAAAACCTGATAGTTAACCCCCTCCTCCGGTGCCCCTTAGAGCAATTTTTGATGAATTTTTTTAAGGGGGGGTATTATTATCGAACCATTTTTACCACTTTTCATCGTTTTCCCATTTATTCGGTTTCTTTTTGAATGTTCTACCGTGTTCTTTATTGTGGCAATCCACACAGACTGTTTCGAGATTGTCCATTTCTAATGCAAGTTCTGGATGATATTCTAGTTCTTTTATATGATGGACAACTAGTTGTATCTTCTTACGCTTTGCACTCTCACTGTATTCATTCGTGTCTGTTTGTACTCGACCATTACGTTTACATTCCTGGCATTCATAGTTGTCACGCTTCTTTACTTGCTCTCGTATACTCTTCCACTCACCACTGTCATAGAACTTACGCTTCTGTTGTTTGGTTTTATATTCTTCCGTCCGCATATATCAGTTCCATTTCTTCTTCCACAATAGGATGATTGTGCTGTATGATCTTTGTGTTAATACGTTCCTCAGTATCTTCTACATGTTCGATGTGAATGTAAGTACCTGATCTACGATTGTAGTTTGTCTTCCAATCAAAGCTAACCCTTACTCTTCCCTTTATCTCTTTACCTTTGTACAGCACAACAGGAACAGCATTGATACCTGATTGTACAATTTGTAATAAGGGTTCTACACTCTCGTTAGATTGTTTGTACTTCCCTAGCTTAAACATATCTACAAAAGCACCATTACATTTCGGACAAACAGTTACTTCTTGATATTCATCTTCTGGCGAATGATACGTTTTAATTTGATAGTCACAAACTAAACAACATCTAGAAACCTTACTCATCTATCTTCACTCCTTACCATTCTCCTAATAACTCACGTAACTTCGGATGTTTATATTCATACCAGTTATAACCCATTGATAATAGTGGTACGAGTTCTTCTTGATATGTTTCTAAAGCTTCTTCATCACTCGTTTGCAAATGATCCTTCAAATGTTGTAATGAGTAATTCATATGGAATTTTTCATTACTCTCACGCCAATTAACTAATGTATTGATTAAGTAATGTCTAGTCATTGACTTCAATCACTCCTGGATTAATTCTTTCCTCACGATATTGAATATCAAGACACTTTTCATAAAAGAATGTAGCAGATACATCAATAGCTACTTGCCCACCATCAGCAAAGAATGTTTGCGTTTCACTCCCTAACACTTGATACTTATGCTCACACATTACCCTTACCCCTTATCATCCCTTAACAAATAGGACCAGAAAATTCTTGAACAAAAAAAGAGTGCTTTTCTTCAAAGCACTCTTCCAAAGGAATTTACCAATCTCGACGCTTATCATGATCACAGTCATGATGCTGATTACGTCTGCGACGACATTCATCACAATCGCAGTCACGATCACGTCTGCAACGACAATCGTCAAAATCCCTACGTCTGCGTCTACAGAACATTAAATCATCCCAAAATCTATCACAATCTCGAAAATGTCTGAAATTACCATTACATCCCATGAATCTGATTACCTCCTCTTAAAAATAGAACTTCATCATATTCTATGTTTAAAAGTCAAAAACAGCTTGTTTACTAGTCTATATTTTCTACCTATCTTTACTTAACAATAAATAAGACGCTAAACCGATCACGGCAGCGCCTACGATAATTGCTACTGGTTTAATCATTATTCCACTGATAATCCTAAATCACGTTGAATTCCTGAAAATGAATATCCATGTACAAATCCTATAATACGAATACCTGAAGCATATCTATGTTCTAAATCATCATTATATGTTTTCTTATAATACTCTAATTCTGCAGCGATATTATGCTTACTATTAATAATCACTTAGGAATCCGGTCACTTCAATTACAACAGCAACATACTCCGCCCCTCCATCCACTGCTTCATTAAAACACTTTTCTAAACCTTCTAATGTTAAATCCATCATTCATCCTCCTCCAAAATAAAAAGCACCTATTCGGATGCTTTTTTCATTAAGTATTAATTTGTACTTTAACTACGGTAATTGAAGTTTTATTCTTCTTCCAACCACCTAATGTTGTTACGTTTCTCTGCACCAACATTATTAAGTAGCTGGAAGAAGAGCAAAAGCTCTCCTTAATAACGGTATCATTCAATCGTTACCATCTGCTGGCTTCGGATTTTATGTGCCATCATTACGAACCGTTTAGAATTTTAGAAACAACATAGTGAGTTGTGTTTCCCGCCACTTCCCACAATACAAATATAACACGTTAATTCCCAAATAACCGACACATTTCCTGCCAAAAAGCGGTCACGACTCTGCCACCCTTTTCATAGCTCAAATTTTTCCACTGCATCTGTTAATTCCACTGGTACACCAAATATACTTTTTTTCATTTCTGTCATTTTCTTTTTAATAATCCACTTTGGATAATTCAATTCTTCTAAAATATTTCTAAAATAAGTTGGATTTAGCTTTAACACATCAGGATTTTTTCCAGTATTCCTTTTGTATCTAATTATTACTTCTAATAGTTCTTCATTTAACATGAATCACCATTACCTCCCCCTTACATTTTATATTTATGTATATACACCATTCAATTCCTTGATACTACCACTTACCCATATCTTATATTGTGTGTAACTGACCCCTTCGCCAAATCCCTTGATATCATTGATTTCGTTTCACTTTCTCTTTTGAGTTACACAGTACAAGATTTATGAGTAACTGTATAGGGATACCACCAGCATTTTGCAAAATAACCTAAGCTATGCGGAAAAATAAAATAAGCTGCCCATATGACAGCTTATTTACATAATTATCGTTATCAAAAGTAACATTTAACTCGAAAATAGCTAATTTTATCAGTTGTTGAATGTCTAAAAAAAATCAAACCAATGATATTGTTGAGATCCTTTGGCAATTTCTTGCTGTGATGACTATCATAGTGACTTTTTCTTCAGCAACAACTATTAGTAGCTAATTACCATAAGGACTTATTTTTGAAATTTGCTATTTTTTAGAAAGTGTGTTAATTTAAGAAAGACCTATTTTTGTTTGGCTTGAGATTAAGAATAAATTTTGTTTTTCGTCTAAGGTATTTGAGCAAGGGTAGTAACATATGTGTGGGTATCCACACTAGGAGGCAACAATTATGGAACAAGGTAAAGTAAAATGGTTTAATGCAGAAAAAGGTTTTGGATTCATCGAGCGTGAAGGTGGAGAAGACGTATTCGTACATTTCTCAGCTATCCAAATCGACGGTTACAAATCTTTAGACGAAGGACAAAGTGTAACGTTTGAAGTAGAACAAGGACAACGTGGCCTACAAGCTACTAATGTTCAAAAAGCTTAATATTAGCTGATGAAAGACTCTCTTGTAGGGTCTTTTTTTATTTTGTTACAATATTCCGAATACAACTTTTTTAAGGGGATTTGGGGTGCTTAACTTTTAATGAAAAAGAAATAAGCAATAATTAGATTTTAAACCTAGTCATTGCTTTATCCATTGCATCTTGGTTAACACCTATATAACGTAACGTGACCTTCTCTGACGAGTGATTGAATATCTCCATGAGTAATGCTATGTTTTTTGTTTGCATGTACATATGGTACCCGTACGTCTTTCTTAGGGTATGCGTTCCGATTTCATCTAATCCAAACTCTGCCGCTGCTCCACTTAATATCTTATATGCCATGCTACGACCGATTGGACGATTTCTACCTTGTCTACTTTTCAATAGGTACTCATTATCTTCCCTTTCTTCGATAAACCATTTAAGCTCTCTTTTCAGTGCTGCAGTAATTTGTATTCGCTTCTGTTTCCCTGTTTTCTTTTCCCGCATAGATATATGACTACCTTTGACATCTCCTACTTTCAATTTCAAAATATCTGAGATTCTGAGCCCTGTATTAATACCCATAATGAAGAGAATGTAATTACGTAAGCTCTTTTCCTTAAAATACTCTTTTAACTGCTGTATTTGCTCTGGATCACGTATTGGTTGAACAAAATTCATTATTCATTACCTCCCGTTTCTTCTACCTCATATACTTCTAATCTAAGAGCAAAAGCTAATTTATAAAAAGCATTAGATTTATTTCGTCTATACGTACGCTCACTCATACCAATTTCGTTATAAACCATGTAATCAAAGACTTCTTCATCTTCTAAATATCGTTTTACAATAATATCCCTTTGTTTTTTACTAAAACGACTTAATGCTTTATCAATTTGAAAAGATAAACGTTGTAATTTCACTTCTCTATCACTCATAGCAACATTTGCTAAAGCAATATCTTCAGCTGGCTTCCCTACTATATTTGTTGGACCGTGATATCTTACCTCGCTAGATGCTGTAACCTTCATCTCATGTCTAATCATCCCAAATTGTCTATAAATACGAACGTTTTCAAGAATCTCTTCTACACGAACCTGCGTTGCTTTGCGATCAATTTTAGGTAAGAAAGTTAATTGCGTCATATATAAACACCCCTTATATATTTTTTGTTAATAAAAACAAAAAAGCGGACACCAAACTACAGAGCAATATCAATAATGCTCTTATAGTTTGATGTCCGCTGGTTCTTCCAGTAGGACTAAATGTTTAATTGGTATTATTATATCATTTCCTCATATTTTAGTAACTTTCTATTCAAAGGATTATTTTATAAACATATTAACTAGCAAAATAATTAGTATTATTAAGCTATTACTCCAATCGTTCTATTTAATTTATACATATATTAATAGTAAACCGAGGAAAGGAGGTTTTTATATGGCTGAGCATACAAAATGTGTATGTGAACAATTAGAAAGATTACAGTTAGGTACAGAAGTAGATGTTTTCCTTACAGGAACAACACTAGAGGATCTTATTTTTACTAACTTTAATCCAGATAATTTTTGTGTAACATTTGTAGATAACACAACAGAACCTGGCTCTATAATTGTTTTGGACTGTCGTGATATTCAAGCGCTTAGAATTGAAGCTGAGTAGAGTAAAAATGGGGCTTTGAAAAAAGCCCTATTTCATACAACATATTTCAATATAAATTTTAAAATAGAGGAGCCGGAAAAATGTCAGTTTTCATCAACTATGCTATTACTCCCAAAGTATTCAATCCTAATCTAACATCTCTTCCAAATAACCGACTTTCTTTTATCCCAACCCCAAAAGAGAGTTCTAAAAATATTTGCTATCTTTTAGAAACATTTTACTTAGGAAAAAAAATAAAACAGCTGTTAGTTAACGGCACAATATTAAAAGCTTCTATATTTGTAGGATTCCATAATAGATCCGGCCTTGCTACATTTATAGATGAAAGCGGAGATATCACTGTAGTTAACTGTGAGCGTATTGATGCGATTGTGCTTTAATTGTGAATTTACATGTGAATAAATAATCATTATTTTCGAGATAAACGTGTAGTTCTTACACATAACGCCAGTAACTGTTACTATAAGAGACTAGGTCTGTAGAGCACTAATATATAGTTCTTTTTTAGGCTCAACCGAATAAAACTCAACATTCCGTTAATAATAAAATTCTAAGTTTTTCCAATACTATATAAGACTTTATAAAGTCAGCTTTAAGTTCTTCCCACTCTAGCTTTCTTGGTCGAGAGCCGAGCAGTTAGCTTTTGCTAACTGCTCTTTGTTTGTAAAAAGCGCTTAATTAACTGAACGCGCATATAATATCCTGAGTTCCTTTCTTTATAAAATGAGGCTCGTCACGAGAGCACTTTACTAAGTGCTCTTTTTATATTCCAACTTAATACAAAATGAAATTTTTATAATAAACCTTCAATCTTTGCTATCGCTTCAAATATCGGATAAATCTGCTGGGGAACAACCGCATTCCCTAAAAATCTTAATCTATCTTCGTCCAATCTTGTGGCAGTCCCATCATCCATTCCACAAACTGCGGGTTGATTTTCTTCCCAATATATGTTCCCCTATTGATCCTGGTAGTGTCTTTCCGTGTTTCCCGTTTGCTTCTGAAGGGCACAACTCTCGGATCGGCTTGTAATTTTGACTTGTCGTTGGAGTGGCCAATAATAAATGTCCGGTATCTTTGATGTGGCGCGCCGACACTGACAGCCGGTAATACAAACGTCCTTGTCGAGTAGTTTTCTTCTTCCAAGTCGGAGAGCACGGTGTCCAAGCCCATTGTGACGTGTCCAGCAACATTTTCTCCAACAAACCAAGTGGGTCCGAGTTCTCTAATGAGTCGGAAGACTTCTGGCCATAACCATCTTTCGTCTTCTGCACCTTTTCTCTTTCCTGCCATGCTTTCTCCCTGACAGGGATATCCTGCTGAAATAACTCCAATTGAATCAACGTCTACACCTCCATCTATTAATGATTGTTTCGTAAGTTTATATAAATCCGGGAAAATAGGAATGTTAGGATAGTTCTTTCTGAGCACTTTCTGATTGAACTCTTCTATTTCGCAAAAGGCTGCCGTTCCAATTCCAGCCCAATCCGCTGCCATGCTTATTCCTGCAATTCCCGAACATAGATCCAACATTTTCATTTCCTATTCCCCTTTGTTTTAAAATGAAGTTTTTATACAAAAGACACACAATTAAACAAACATAACTTCATATGATATATTGCATCATTTCTTTTTAGAGTGGATAGTCGTTACAGAAGGGCACTTTCCGAAGTGCTCTTACATTTACATATCAAATAGCGTTTTTATTGAAAAATCACTTTGATTCATTTTCTCTATGGTATAATCTGTATTATTTACTTTTCGAGAAGGGATAACGTAATGAGAGAATACTTTGGTTTCATTTCAATGTTTTTAACTGCGTTCTTATTTTTCAATCTGTATTTTGCCGGTCCTCCTCTAATTTTGATACCTATCTCAATTGTTTTGGCTATTTTGGCTCCGAAAGGTACAGCCAAAACATTTGCTTTTATTAGTTTAATAATTCTAGGCATTGTCTTCGCTTGCATATACATTCTCCTTTCTATGATTGGTTCGGGATTAGCTGAAACTCATCTCAGATAATCCCTTTCTCTCAAATAACGATTTTATCTAAATCCATTCACTAATCTCAGACTTTGACATACAATAATAGTGCCTTTCTATATAATGTGAGTTCGTCACTGTCGTTATAATGAGGCATAAGGAGCGCTCTCGATTAGCGCTCTTTTTATTTAAACAAAGATTTCATTCTTAAATTACACCTATCTAAAAAACATACATATAATATCTTGGGTGTTCTTTTTCAACCTTATTTTTAGTCAGAGAGCACTTTTAAAAGTGCTCTTTTAATTTATTTAGATGTATCACGTTTTACATACAATAAACATAAAATGCAAAGAGCAGACAAGACATAGTTTTTATATAATCGTGTACATTTTTTGTACGCGATTTTTTAATTAAATAAGAATTTTAATTAAATCTCATAAAACTTCTCTTTACCCAAATAGGTTCAAAAGTATTTATTTAGCATATATAATACTTTTAAGCAATTTAAATTCTATACATAAGTAATGGAGGCATTAAAATGGGGAGTGTTCCAAATTCACCACCACAACAATTCATAACAAAAAAACAAATTAATCCTAACAAGAATCCACAAGCGAATAAAAAGTTAAGACGTCGTCTTTTATTAGCGCTTGCTTTTATGCTACCTATGGCTATTTCCATTCAAATCTCTATTTACAAGCAAGAACAAATGATTCAAGAAAAACAAATTACACTTAATAAAGAAAAGAAAAAAATGTCTGAATTAGAACTTATAGGACGTTATTTTGAAAACGATATTAAAACTTTAACAGAGAGCGAAGAAGGTATTTTAAAGTTCGCAAGAAAATTGTATGGATTCTCCAGACCTGATGAAACTATATTTCAAATAACTGAATAACTTTTCAATACATAAGCGATGGTCATTAATCATGGAGCGATTTAATAATCATCGCTTTTTATCAAAATTCTATTAAATAACTATTTTATTAAAAATCCTTAATGAGCTACTCCTTACAGTTTTGTAATATTAATGTCACTAAAATCAATTTTTTCACTATAAACTCTTTACTATAATTTTCTATATACAAAAACAAGGAGAGAGTTATATGAAAAAATCATTAGTTATATCTGTATTACTCGCACTGTTTTCTAGTTTTGCTATTGGATGTGAAAGATCACCTACTATAAATAGAATGGGAACAGAACAATACTATGTACAAATTACAAACAATGGTGAAATAAAAAGGAACCAACGATTCTATACTTTATCTACTTATAATAAGGATGGGGTAGAAAAAACAGTTACATTTGGAAGTGTAAAATCCGAAAATAAACCACTTAAAGAAAATGCCTTCATACGCCTTTATGTCGATCAAAAAGATAACAACAATACAGAGATAAATCATAGAGAGATAAAATCCTACGAAGAAGTTCAAAAAGACGATTTACCTTCAAAAGTAAAAGAAAAATTACATATTAAATAGTTATCCAATCAACATAAAAGATAATCTCTTATACATAATAGAGTGTCTTTTATGTTGATTTTTTTCACCTTCTATCATCCATGCAAAACCCTAGATCTTTCACCCTTTGTCAATTTACTTTTCAACCAAATAACGCTTTTGGCTTGTTTTATAATCTGCCATGTTCCTTCAAAAACTCTTCCAGCTCACTGATCCAATCTAAAGTAAATTTAGTTGGTTCTTCAATCATGTCATCCATAATTGAAACTATATTTCTATAAGTCGCTTCTGCCTCATCTAATTGCCCTTGCAGGTATTCGTATTGATATTGTTTACTTTCCATTTTCGCCCCACCTTTTCAAACTACGGACATATAGTGATCCATACTCATGATTTCGTTCGTTTTTCGCTTTCAAATTTTTAATGGCCACAATTTTATAGTTCGGTTTTTATACAAAATTCAAATTTTATTAAAGTAGCTGTGTTTTTCGCTCTTCCATACGAATTACTTTTCCACTTTGATATACAAATGATTGTTCACCAAATCCACCTTGAGGTGGTTCTATTAGCTGAACCTGACCATTTTTAACAATATATATTCCGTTTGTTTTTAAATCTATTTCAGCTGTCATTTCAACAAGATTTTCTTTTCTAATTCCCACCAAGATCACTCCCATATGTTATAATTACTTTGTCGGAGTAAGTTGAGAGTGATCTCAGCTTTTTTTTATTTGTCTATAGATATTGCACAACATTTTCTGGAACAAATAATTGTTCCAGTGATAAATGGAGCCGAATTGGAATCGGCTTTTTTTCATCCCTTGCTTGCTTACACAATTTTTCTGCTTCTTCCCATACAAATTGCTTATCCTCCACTCGCTTATAACGCCAAATCCCAATTGTGTAATCTTCAAACAACTCATAACGTTCATCAGGCGCTGTCGTTGGTTTTAATTCATCAATCGCTTTGGCCTGACGTGGTATTTGTACAACCACATCTGCATACCGTAATTTTGAATTCAAAC
Organism: Bacillus sp. ISO11; assembly: GCF_003458115.1. Lineage (NCBI taxonomy): Bacteria > Bacillati > Bacillota > Bacilli > Caryophanales > Bacillaceae > Bacillus > Bacillus sp. ISO11. The sequence continues at coordinate 28,844 of NZ_QXCO01000005.1, forward strand.
GGTGAATATGAGCTTTCTTAGGATCAAATGATACAACTGCTTCTACATCAAAAATTGTTAATTGCTTTGGCATTGTTTTTCCCCTCCAATACCTTCAAGCTGCGTTAACGTTAGTTGATCTAATGTTTGTCCATTAATTTCAGTTAATCCTAACCCCAATAATTTACGAATGATTATTAGTTTTCTACGTTCTACTTCCTGACGTAACAACATGATTAAGCCTCCTGTTGATGATTGAACTTTCTCTCTAAATTTACAAACTTGCTAAATTCTTTAATGAATGCTAGTTCAACAACACCAACTGGACCATTTCGCTGTTTCGCTAAAATAATTTCCGTTATGTTTTTATTTTCCGTTTCACGATCATAATAATCTTCGCGGTATAAGAATGCGATTAAATCGGCATCTTGCTCAATTTGACCATTTTCACGTAAATCTGATAGCAACGGTCTCTTATCTTGCCTACTTTCTACAGCACGACTTAACTGTGATAATGCAACTACACATACATTTAATTCCCTTGCCATCAGTTTTAACTTACGACTAATCTCACCGATTTCTTGCATACGGTTCCCTCTATGCTTTGGATCCCCTACAATAAGCTGCAAATAATCAATTGCGATTAACACCTTTTTATCAGGGTACTTACGCTTTAATTTCCTAGCCTTTGCATAAATCTCTTGCATCGTTACATTTGCTTTATCGTAAATTTCTAATGGCAAATCATTAATTAATCCCATCGCTTGACTAATCTTTTCCCAATCCTTTAAATTACATAGCTTCTTAGGATTCTTTAATTTCGTAGCATCTATATTTCCAGTACTTGAGATCATTCTCTTTAGTAGCTGCTCTTCTCCCATCTCTATTGAAAAGATTCCTGTTGCTGTATGAGCACTTGCTGCATGAAAAGCAACGTTTAATACAAATGCTGTTTTCCCCATTGAAGGTCGGGCCCCAACAATAATTAAATCACCTTCTTGTAACCCTGCTGTCATTCTATTCAAGTCGTCATAACCAGTTGGAATACCGGTTAAATCCCCGACATCAATTTGCATTTTTTTATACAGATCAACCAGCGTATCTTTCAAGTTAAATTCATCTGAGTAACCCGTTTCTTCAATGGCGCTTAATTCATCAATTGATGTACTAATAGCACTCATATCCCTATCTTGCTGAAGGCGGTTATATAAGTTACCAGCAACCTCCTGAGCATGTCTCATCTTCCAAGCTTCAATCACTAAACCTTCGTGATACGAGAAGTTCTTAGTTGTTGTTACAACTTCTGTTAAGTTTACAAAGAATTCGATTCCGCCAATTTGATGCATAAAGCTTTCATCAAATTTTCCAATGAGAGCAACAAGATCTATCGGAACCTCAGCATCCTCTAATTCTCTCATTGCCTTGAAAATTACTTGGTGTGTTGGTAAAGAAAACTGTTTTACCTTTAGCTGACAATCTTTAATTAAATCGCCTTCTTGGATTATGCTACCTAAAACACTTTGTTCAGCTTCAACATTGCGAATCATATCGTTACTCATTTGGCCAACCACGCATTCTGTTGGTTAAGTACTGCAAGTTCTTCTTCTGTTGGAATGTTCTGCTCCCATGCTTGTTGCTGCTGTATTACGTTTTTAGTAGTTTCCGATAAGCCTTTTTGTTGATAAGGTGCTTTTGTCTGTTGCTGAGATTTTGTTAATCGCTGAGCACGAAATGCTTTATCAGCTGCCTCAACATCAGTTACTGTTTTAAATCCTTTAAGATGCCAATCTCTTAAAATCGTATTTACGTAAGACATGTTTCTCGTATTTTTCTCTAAAGCAATCTCCATAGCCTTAATAACTAGCTCTGCATTTAAATCATCTATCCAAGCATAAATACCATCTGCGATAAAAGGTGTAATGAATCCGAAGTTTTGCTCGTAAAAAGAAATTGGATTAACCTCAATAACTTCTTCCGCGCCTGCGCGTTCTTGTTGTTGTTCTTTTTCTTCTTCTTTTTCTTTTTCTTCTTCCTTGCTAGGGTCTTGGAAGCCCCTTATAAGCCCCTCCAAACGGACCGATAAATACTCCTTAATACGAGGGATTTTAAAATCTTGTTCTCGTTCTAATTGCAAGCAAGTTTCATAGAAATCAACTAAAAAATCCTGGTCCTTCACAGATTGAATCTCTTTTAAAACACACTTTTCAATGTTTACATTTTTAATTGGATTGAATTTCAACCAGTTGATTAAGAACAACTCTTTTGTTTTTTGGTTGTAATTAATTTTTCCATACTCAGCAAAACGTTCTAATAGCTTCATAACAGTTTCACGGTTATATCCTGTATCAGTTTCAATGATACGAAGTGGAAGCTCATAGATTCCTGATTGAGACGTCTTACTGTTTGTCATCAAATATAAGTAGAAATACTTCTCCTCCGGTGTAAGATCTAAAACAAATGAATCCTGCCAAAATGAAACATGTACTGGTCTATAAACTGCCATATTATTCATCCTCCCGTTTACATATCGCGAATCCGCCCTCTACACGTAATAAGCGATAATTCTTGTATCCTATTTTGAGATATTGTTTTACTAAGTAAATTAGGTGTTGCTCTGATGTTGCTTGTTGAAACACTTTAGGGTTCAGCAACACCCTATGTAATGATTTGTCTAAAAACATGTAGCACACTCCGTTGTTATACGAATGCTAATTTGATATAATTAATCCTAAGATCTTTTGCAAGACCGTTTGTCTATCACTCTGCCAAGTGATAGATCTTTTTATTTTCTACGTGTTACTAACGAAGCGTTAACTCCTCTTGCTCTTAAATCTTTAATCACTACACGATAACTCATCGATGCCTCATGTTCCTCTTTTGTATCACGCAGCATTTTAAATTCCCTTATACATCGCTCCAGCTCTTCTTCCCAGTGATTTGATTCTTCGGTTGATTCTGCATTAAACATGTTATGAATACATTCACTCATACAGTTACGAAGTTTATTCGCAAATGAAAAATCTCCAGGAAGAACTAGATCATGAAGACGATTGTTTTTATCGTTCATGAATTACATCTCCTTTCTATTTAAATTAATGCTGTACGCATCGTTACAACCAGAAAGGAACATTGTAGAGGTGTGGGAGGAAAAATCCCTTTCTGGTCATAACGACAAGCACAGTGGCTTGTCCAAATGATTTATATAATGTTATAATTGCTTTACGATATTTTTCAGAGCTACTGTTGTCTAGGCGGTAGCTTTTTTATTTACCCATTTATGTTTCAAAATAAATGATGCTTCAATAATTTTGATTCGAATCCCCAACAATTTCTTCTCTTGCTTTAACTCAACTGTTTTTGAATCCTCATTAAGTAATTCTGCTATTTTTATTTCACCAGTTAGTTTTGCGTCATATCGAATTAATTCCTTATATTCTTTTAAGCTAGGTTTCTTATAATCTACTGTCATTTTCCTTCCTCCTTTACAGCACCTTTGTTAAATTCATTAAGCTATCCACCGATTGAATAATAACGTTCTCCGCCATAGCCTTTTGCAACCAACTTCTTTGTATTTGCTCCATAATGCCAAAATGAACTTGCTCAAGAGCTTGTACTACACATTGAGTAGCTTGGATTGTATCGAAAATTTCTTTTGCATGAACTGCGTATTCATGTTTCTTTTTTTCATCATGCTTCCATGACCTTGTTGTAACTTGTAAGTTCATGATTTCCTTTGCTGCCGCAATTCCCTCTTCAGCTTGCTTAATGTAGTTCATTAATTGTAGATTTACATCTTGAGTTAATCGTGGATCGGTAGGCGGCAATCCAACACCATAAATATGTTTGATTGCTTGTTGATTTAACTTTGCTCCTGTTGCATGGCACCAATCCATCGCAAGTTCAAATTCTGGTTTAGAAAGTCCAGATTCAATACGGGTTAATCTTTCGTGTGTAATACCAAGGTACTTAGATAGCCCTTTCTTCGTTTTCAGCTGAACATTGTCACAACATTCCCTAGCATTCTGTAATAATTCTCCTATTGCTGAATTGCAGTATATACTTGTTCCCATATCTGTTCGCCTCCATATTTAGTTTTCAAATGGTTACAATGAACTTAGTACATATGTAACTTGTCTACTTTTCGTATAAAAAGAGAGGAACTATTCCTCAACATTTTCTTTTACTTGTATTTCTTTGATGATGGCCCAACCAGCCTTATAATATGCTTGACGGATTTTATCAATATCCTTTTGTGATTTTGGCTCAGGAGCCACAACATGGACTTTCGTTTTTCCAAATTCATAAGTCGCCGCATATTCTTCTTGTTGGCTCATGGTATCACCTCTTGAAGTGCTTTTTATATGTTTATGCGACGGCTCTGTTGGTACTGCCATGTTAGTTGATGGCATTTAATCACCTCCAAGGAAACGTTTTGTTTCCTTTTTAATTAAAAAAAAGATCATCAATTGTTGTTTTATAGAGCTCCGCTATTTTTTTAGCCAATTCTAAAGAAGGTGTCCTATCACCCCTTTCAATAGCACCTAACATCTGAGGTGTAATTGAAAGCTTTTGTGCAACTTCTATTCTCGATTGACCATTTCTTAATTTAATCATTTTAATTCTTTTATTATCCATAATACCCCCTCCTTTAAGAAACATTTTGTTTCCTTACACCTCCAATATATAGAAACATTTCGTTTCTGTCAATATTTATTAGAAACTTTTCGTTTCCTTTGTGGATTTAGAAACTATACGTTTCTATAATTAAGAAAAAAGCTTCTACTCTTATTTAGAAAGAAGGAAAATTTATGCTTGGAAAGAAGATTGCTGAGCTCAGGAAAAATCAGAAACTAAGCCAATATGATCTTGCTGATAGGTTGGGATTTTCAAGAGGAAAGTTGGCCAATTATGAACAAGGACAACGTGAACCCGATTACGATACTTTAAAAAAAATTGCTGATTTCTTTGAAGTTTCAACTGATTACCTATTAGGTAGAACTGAAAAAAAGGAATTATTGTCTAACATGACACCAGGCTTATCGGAAAAGGAAGAGCGTGATATTGCGAAAGATTTAGAAAAAACATTAGAACAATTAGAAAACAGTGAAGAAGCATTAATGTTTGATGGAGAACCAATTGATGAACACACAAAAGAAATGATTCGCATTTCACTGGAAAACTCAATGCGCATGGCAAAACAATTAGCAAAACAAAAATTCACTCCAAACAAATATAAAAAAGATTGAGTGGAGTGAATTTATGGACATCAAAAAGTACGTATTAAACATCGTAGCAAAATATCAAACAATAGATCCATTTGAAATTGCTAGGCAAAAAAATATCATTGTGTTGTTTGAAGACTTAGGGAATACCCTTGGTTTTTACAACACTTATAAACGATTTAAATTTATTCATATTAATAATCAAATTAACGAAACCACTCAACGATTTGTTTGTGCACATGAATTAGGGCATGCTGTACTTCATCCTAAAGCAAACACCCCTTTCTTACGTAACCAAACATTCTTTTCGGTAGATCGTTTAGAAATTGAAGCAAATACATTTGCTGTGGAGTTGTTACTAACTGATGAAATGGTTTCTGAATACGAAGATACTCGTTTATCTATTCAAGAAGTTGCGGAGATTCATGGGGTTCCAGGTGGATTCGCTCGTTTGAAAATTTACCATGGTTAAAGTAAAACACGAAATTCTATTAAATTATCCAATTTGTTTTATTAGTAAGCACCTATGAAAATGATTTAAATGGTTAGAACGTAGTTGGTGAAATTAAATGAATTACAAAAGTTAACTATCAATACTTGATAGTTGAAAAATAGGAGACTATAACTATGAATAAATATTTAGACCTATTTAACACTGTCCTAAAAATCATCCCAATACCAGTTATTTTGTCGTTTATCTTCAGATATATCAGTAAAAACGACTTAGATATAGCCTTTGAACCAAAACAAAACAGATTTATAAAGAGATGTGTTAAAGACATATTTTTATTCTTTCTAACTTATATCTTATTTAATATTTCTATGTTAGTATGGTACATTCTCTCCAATATGTGGGGAGGATTCCACTCTAACTTATTCATGTTAATAATGCTTATTTTAGTAGGTGTAGTATTTATTATATACATTGCCTATGTATTTTCCTGGTCAATAACATTGGAGGAAAAAAACAGAGTAAACACTCAGAAAATAAAATATAAAATATTCTTTCCTTTCGTATCGAAAATTGAAAAAACTTTTCTTATGCCAATTTTCCTTATATTAATCTTTAATTGCTCGTACTTCCATTGTATTGTAATTAGTAATTTATTTAAACAAAGTCAAAGTCAAAGTAAGGTTGAAATAATAGAAAATAACTTGTCTATCTTAATAGGTGAGCCCGCTCTATATGCAGTCTTATCTGCTTCTATACTATTCCTTTATAATCTTAACAAACAACAAAAATCATTTTATACAATGACTCCTATAGATTATACTAAAATTCAAGATTTAACATTAATACATCTATACACTCGAAAAGATAATCAATGGGTATTAGTAGAACCAGATTATACAGTTACTCTAAATGAGGCTTATTTATATAACCCTGACAAAGATCAATGGCGCTTATACAAAAAAATTGATCTATCTAATAAATAAATCTACATAATGTAAATAACGCCCTAAACGAAATTGTCTCTTTACTACATCTGGAGAATACAAATTTACAATAGCTGCAGAAACTTCAGAATGGCATTATAAGATACAAAACTCGCTTGAGGTACATTAACTACCAAATAAAATACTTGAAAGCCTTTATAGGCTTTTCTTTTTCAAGTCAAAAAGAACAAATGTTCTTTTTCCTTCATAGAAAACAACGCTTCTATATTCATCATTAAAGCTTATAATAACTATTAAAAGGAGGATATGCTATGAAAACCGCAATTTACTTACGAAAATCCCGTGCCGATCTCGAAGCCGAAGCGCGAGGCGAAGGAGAAACATTAGCAAAGCACCGCACTACCCTGCTGAAAATTGCCAAGGAAATGAACTTAAATGTTTTATCTGTCCGTGAGGAAATCGTATCTGGTGAGAGCTTAGTAAAACGCCCTGAGATGTTAGCGCTGCTTGAAGAAATTGAAGATAACAAATATGATGTTGTTCTTTGTATGGATATGGATCGTTTAGGTCGTGGTGGTATGAAAGAGCAAGGAATCATTTTAGAGACGTTTAAACGCTCGAATACGAAGATTATGACACCTAGGAAGACTTATGACCTTAATGATGAGTGGGATGAAGAATACAGCGAATTTGAAGCTTTTATGGCTCGTAAGGAGTTAAAGATTATTACACGCCGTATGCAACGAGGTCGTGTCGCCAGTGTAGAGGCTGGGAATTACCTTGGTACACATGCACCATTCGGATATGATATCCATCGCTTAAATAAGCGAGAACGTACTTTAACGATTAATCCAGAAGAAGCTTCAGTTGTAAGAATGATATTTGATTGGTATGCAAATGAGGATATGGGAGCAAATGCAATTAGAAGCAAGTTAAATGACCTTGGCTACAAAAGTAAGCTAGGTAATGAATGGAACCCCTACAGCATCTTAGATATATTAAAAAACAATGTATACATCGGAAAGGTGACTTGGCAAAAGAGAAAAGAAGTAAAACGTCCTGACGCTGTGAAACGTAGTTGTGCAAGACAAGAAAAATCAGATTGGATTATTGCTGATGGCAAACATGAGCCAATCATACCTGAAAGTTTATTTGAACAAGTACAAGAGAAATTAAACTCAAGATATCACGTTCCTTATAATACGAATGGAATTAAAAATCCTCTAGCTGGCATTATTAAATGTAGTAAATGTGGTTATAGCATGGTACAACGTTATCCAAAGAATCGAAAAGAAACGATGGATTGTAAACACCGTGGTTGTGAAAACAAATCAAGTTATACTGAATTAATTGAGAAGCGTTTACTCGAGGCATTAAAAGAATGGTACATCAATTATAAAGCTGATTTTGAAAAACATAAGCAAGATGACAAATTAAAAGAAACACAAGTTATTCAAATGAATGAAGCTGCATTACGCAAGCTTGAAAAAGAATTAGTGGATGTCCAAAAACAAAAAAATAATTTACATGATTTATTAGAACGCGGCGTTTATACTGTCGATATGTTTTTAGAACGCTCGAATGTAGTTTCTGACCGTATAACTGAAATTACTTCCACTATGGAAAACTTAAAGAAAGAAATTAAAACCGAAATTAAGAAGGAAAAAGTCAAGAAAGACACAATACCTCAAGTGGAGCATGTTCTTGATCTGTACTTTAAAACAGATGATCCCAAAAAGAAAAACAGCCTCCTAAAGTCAGTTTTAGAAAAGGCTGTTTATAAAAAGGAAAAGTGGCAAAGGCTTGATGATTTCGAACTTGTGCTTTACCCTAAGCTCCCTCAAGATGGCGACATATAAGCGTTTATGCTTTGTCGTCACCTTGTTGGTGTAATTAGATTTACTCCATTAAGCCCTAGAGCATCATTCGTCGAAACAGCCAATACGACAGGCTTGCCATTTCTTAACGTCGCTTTCGCTGCCATTAATACTGGAGAGTCTGTCATTGCATTTGCAAATTTACTCATAGAATTCCCTGTTAGTGGTGCAATTACCATACAATCTAGTGGAATTTTAGGTCCTAGTGGTTCTGCACCAACGATTGAATTAATTGCTTTAAAACCTGTTATTTCTTCAATCTTCTTAATCCACTCTGCTCCTTCTCCAAATCTAGTATTTGTTGATTGAACAGTGTAAGAAACAACAGGACGTACTTCTGCTCCCTCAGCAATTAATTTTTCTAAATGAGGCATTACTTCTTCGTACGTACAATGTGAACCTGTAAATCCGAAACCAATTCGTTTCCCCTTCAAACTCATTTCTTTTCCTCCTCCTTTGCAATTGCATCTGCTGCTAATAACTGAGAAAGAACATTTGCTAAAATTTGCCCAGCCGTTTTTGGGGCAACAATACCTGGTAATCCAGGTGCTAGCAATGCTTTGACTCCTCTTTTTTCCGCATATCTAAAGTCGGTACCGCCTGGTTTAGAAGCTAAATCAATCACTAACGTATGAGCTGGCATTTTTGCAATAACATTCGCTGTTACAACGAGATGCGGAATCGTATTAATTACAATATCGATATTTCCTACTTCTTTCTCTATGTCTTGCATATGAAAAGGAGAAAACATCATTTCTGTAATACGTGCAATATGTTCAGATCGTCTTGCTCCAACTTTGACATGGGCTCCTAATGATTGAAATGCTCTCGCAACACTCATTCCTGTTCTCCCAAATCCTAGAACCATTACATTGGACCCATGAATTGTATAGTCGGTATGTTGAATTACCATCATTAATGTACCTTCTACCGTTGGAATAGAATTGTATATTGCTACATCATCACGATCAAATAATTTAACAAGTTTTCGATTCGTAGTAGATACGAGATTTTCCAAGTAAGGTGTACCAATACCTGAATATATAGTAAAGTGTTCTGGTGTATTTTCAATTTGTTCTTTCGTTATTGAAACTTTTTCATTTGAAAAAATAGTATCTACTTCTCCTTTGGCATTTGTACCGGCAACCGGCAAAATAATTGCGTCTACAGAAGTGAAATCTAAATTTTGTATACTTTCTTTTGCTGCCCCTGTGAAACCATGATCTAACTGATCAAAACCTATCAAAGAAAGTTTCGCATCCAATTCAACTAGCTTACGAATTACTTCTAGCTGCCTTGCATCTCCTCCTATGACAGCAATATGCATCTCAGTCAACATTCCCTAATTCACCTTCTTTTTCTGTCATTTATAAGAAAAGTGCCTACTTTTTCTTTTTCCTCCACATCATATGTAATGTACGAGTTTATGGTGATTGAAAATCCAAATACACATATGATTTATCAGGTTTCTATGTAGATACAAAAAAAGATGACCAAAATGGCCATCCTTCACTCCGAATTTGAACGATCTATACTATCACAAAGAAGCATATCGTGTCCGACTTTCTTTATTTGACTCCATGCCACTCTTACTTCTTGTGGTTCCTTTTTAAAACCTCCCCACTTCCCTACAGGTATTATAAGTGTTTGTATTTGTCCGTCTTTCTCATTAATCTCTAAATCCATATAACCTAAGGCTCCCATTTTTTCCGCTTTTTCTATATCTACAACCTCTTTACCGCTTAATTCACTTAATCGCATACTCACTCCACTCCCCTACTAAATTTTTCATTTGCATTGTCTATAATTAGTACCTATTCTATATGTATAAAAAAAATAACCTTCTCTCATTTAAAAAGAGAGAAGGTTATTTTCAGATACATCGTAAAAGTTGATTATAGTTTTATTCCTTTTGGAAGTTTTCCATCTGGACTAATTAATGCTGCAGAGAATTCATCTGTAAACATGTTACGAATTAACCCATCTACATTTTCTTTTGTTACAGTGTTTACACTTTCGATAATCTCATCAAGTGAACGATGCTTACGAAGTAGCAATTCATTTTTACCATTACGGCTCATACGACTATTCGTACTTTCTAAACTTAACATTAAGTTTCCTTTTAATTGCTCTTTACTATTAATAAGCTCTTTTTCTGTAATACCTGTATTTTTCAATGTTTCTAATGTTTCTTGCATTGTTTCATACAGTGTATCTAATTGTTGACTACCTGTTCCACCATACAGTGTTAACATACCTGTATCTTCATAAGAAGAATGGTAAGAAAATACTGAGTAAGCTAACCCACGTTGCTCACGTACTTCTTGGAATAAACGGCTACTCATACTACCGCCTAAAACGTTATTTAATACAATTAAGTTATAAATATCTTCGTGTCCCATTTGTAAGCCTTTATATCCTAAACATAAATGAGCTTGTTCTGTTTCCTTTTTACGTGCTACTTTGTTAAAATGGAAAATTGGACTATGTACTTGTTCACGGTTTGTTGTTCCTTCATAACTACCGAAATATTGCTCTACCGTTTGTAAGAAGGCTTCATCAATATTTCCTGCAACTGAAACAACTACATTTTCAGGTGTATAATGATCCTTAATATATTGGCGTAGCGTATCACCTGTAAACGTATCAAGTGTTTCTTCTGTTCCTAAAATAGGATATCCAAGCGGATGCGTTTCATATGTTGCTTTCGTTAACATATCATGCACAATATCGTCTGGAGCATCTTCGTACATTTTAATTTCTTCACATACGACATTCTTCTCTTTTTTCAATTCTTCTTCATCAAATGTTGAATTAAAGAACATGTCAGCTAATACATCTAAAGCATATTTAGCATGTTCATCTAGCACTTTTGCATAGTAACAAGTGTACTCTTTTGAAGTAAAAGCATTCACTTGCCCACCAATACTATCAAATGATTCTGCAATTTCGCGTGCACTACGTGTTTCTGTCCCTTTAAAGAACATATGCTCTAAAAAGTGAGAAATCCCGTTATTTTTTTCATTTTCATTTCTTGATCCCGCATGGATCCAAATACCAATCGCAACCGATCTTACAGTTGGTATATTCTCCATAACTATTCTTACACCATTTTTACAAGTATATTTTTTAATCAAAAACTTTCCTCCTACTGCCAGTTTCTCTAAATAAGTGCTATTATTTAATGATAACAAGTTTAAGGATGAATGTCATGCAAATGTATTTAATCCACACGTTTTTCATCCAGTAATTCTGTTATATTCCCTACTTTATATCCTTGTTCCTTCAATTTTTTAATCATTGTATCTAATGCTTCTGCCGTTGACGAAGTAGGATGCATTAATACGATAGCACCTGGGTGTATTTTTCTCATTACTCTCTGCAATAGTACATCTGGCTCAGGTCGCTTCCAATCGATTGTATCGACAGTCCACATAATCGTTCCCATTTGGAAATCATCAGCGATTTTCACGACTTCATCCCGAAAACTTCCACTCGGCGGGGCAAACCATCTCACCTTTTGATTCGTAGCAGCTTCAATCATTCGATTTGTTTTTTGTAACTGCTCTCGTATTTCATCAGACGATAGCGTTTTCATATTAGGGTGCGTATAAGAATGATTTCCGACTTCTTGATTTGCATCGACAATCATTTTTGCAAATCGTAAATTTTCTTTCACCCAACGTCCTTCTAAAAAGAAAGTCGCCTTCACATCATGCTTTTTCAATATTTCTAATATACGAGGCAAATACTCGTTTCCCCATGCCACATTTATTGTTAATCCCACCATCTTTTTATTCGGATGCCCCCTATAAATTGGAGCAGGTGATAAATCTTCTAAGTGGACACTCGGTGATACTTCCTTAAATTCAAGGTGTTTTTGATCAAATTCCTTTAGCTTCTTCATATTGTTATAGGATGCTTCCATATCAACTTGTCTTCCATTATATCCTGGTGTTGCTTTCCATATCTTATCAATCATCGCATTTTGAGGTGCAATCTCATATTGTTTTGCATGCTTTTGAATTTCTTCATATAAGTTATCCTGTGCAAAAACAGAATAAGAGCCTAAACTGACATATAAAGAAAATATACATATGTATGCCAATATACGAACTTTCATATAAACCCTCCCAAATTAACTATATAAAAAAACATTTTTCTTCTTATCTTTGTTAATTTGAGCGTTATAATGAAAACTATACCTATACTGACATAAAAATATATATAAATCATATTTTTACATAACAAAAAAAGCCAGTTAAACTGGCTTTCGCTTATTGCTGCTCTTGTTTGTTTTCTTCTTTAGCAGCTTCTTTTTCTTGCTCTTCTTTTAGCAATACTTTTCTAGATAGATTAACACGACCTTGCTTGTCAATCTCGATAACTTTAACCGTAATTACGTCACCGATTTTTACAACGTCTTCTACTTTACCTACACGCTCAAGTGCAAGTTCAGAAATGTGAACTAATCCATCTTTACCGCTGAATAATTCAACGAAAGCACCGAATTTCTCAACACGTTTCACTTTTCCTTCGTAGATTTCACCTACTTGTACTTCGCGAACGATATCTTCGATAATTTTCTTAGCTTTGTCGTTCATTTCTTGGTTTATTGAAGAAATGAATACTGTGCCATCTTGCTCGATGTCAATTTTAACGCCAGTTTCTTCAATAATTTTATTGATTTGTTTACCGCTCGGTCCGATAACGTCACGGATTTTATCTGGATTAATTGTCATTGTAATAATCTTTGGAGCGTACGCTGATAATTCAGTGCGTGGCTCTGGAATAACAGATAACATATGATTTAGAATGTGCACACGACCAACTTTCGCTTGTTGTAATGCCTCTTCTAAAATTTCACGAGATAGACCATCGATTTTAATGTCCATTTGTAGTGCAGTTACACCTTGTGCTGTACCTGCTACTTTAAAGTCCATATCACCTAAATGATCTTCCATACCTTGAATATCAGATAAAATTGTGTAATGCTCACCAGTTTTAACTAGACCCATTGCAATACCTGCAACTGGAGCTTTAAGTGGAACACCAGCATCCATCATTGCTAAAGTACTACCACAAATACTTGCTTGTGAAGTAGAACCATTTGATTCTAAAACTTCAGATACAAGACGTACTGTGTATGGGAAATCTTTTTCAGATGGAATTACAGGCTCAAGTGCGCGTTCTCCTAGTGCACCGTGACCGATTTCACGACGACCTGGTCCACGCATTGGTCTAGTTTCACCAACACTAAATGATGGGAAATTGTAATGGTGCATAAAGCGTTTTGATTCTTCTACACCAAGACCATCTAAAATTTGCACATCGCCTAATGCACCTAATGTACAAATACTTAATGCTTGTGTTTGTCCACGAGTGAACAAACCAGAACCGTGTGTACGAGATAAAATGCCAACCTCTGATGCTAATGGACGGATTTCGTCACCTTTACGGCCATCTGGGCGGATTTTTTCAACTGTAATAAGACGACGTACTTCTTCTTTTACAATTTTATATAAAATCTCATTTACTTGTCCTAATGTATCAGCGTCAGCTTCCTGCGCTTCGTAATGCTCAATAACACGCTTTTTCACTTCGTTAATTGCATCTTCACGTGCATGTTTCTCATGTACTTGAATTGCTGAATGCATATCTTCTTCAGCCATTTCACGTACAGCTTGGTTAAGATCAGCGTCAACTTCATAAAGTTTCACTTCTGATTTCTCTTTACCTACAGCTTGTACAATCTCTTCTTGGAATGCAATTAGACGTTTAATTTCGTCATGACCAAACATAATTGCTTCTAACATTGTTTCCTCAGGCACTTGATCTGCTCCTGCTTCAACCATGTTAATTGCATCTTTCGTACCAGCTACAACAAGGTGAATATCACTTTGTTCTTGCTGTTCTACTGTTGGGTTGATAACGAATTCGCCGTTAATACGACCAACTGTTGCACCCGCGATTGGACCTTCAAATGGAATATCTGAAATCGATAACGCTAATGAAGAACCAAGCATAGCTGCCATTTCAGAAGAACAATCTTGATCAACACTCATTACGATGCTGACAACTTGTACTTCGTTACGGAAACCATCTGCGAAAAGTGGACGGATTGGACGGTCGATTAAACGACTTGCCAAAATTGCTTTTTCACTTGGACGACCTTCACGTTTAATGAAACCGCCAGGAATTTTTCCGACTGCATATAAACGCTCTTCATAGTTTACTGTAAGTGGGAAGAAATCTACATTTTTTGCTTCTTTTGATGCAGTTGCTGTAGATAGAACCGCTGTATCGCCATATCTTACTAATACTGCTCCGTTCGCTTGTTTTGCAAGCTGACCAGTTTCAACTGTTAGCTGGCGACCAGCTAAATCTATCGAGAAGACTTGCTTTTCTTGACTCATTTAAGTACCCCTCTCAATTTAAAGTATTCAATTCTTCTATGTAAATGGATAGTATATCACAATATTCTACCTCTAGTATTGCCTAAAATTAAGTAAGCTATAAAGCGTAGAAGATATATTTTTACCTAACAAAAAAGCGGGAATATTCCCGCTTCTTTGACTATCGACGTAAGCCAAGCTTTGTGATTAATTCACGGTAACGTGTGATATCGCTATTACGAAGGTAAGTTAGTAAGTTACGACGTTTACCAACCATCTTTAATAGACCACGACGTGAATGATGATCTTTCTTGTGAGTACGTAAGTGCTCGTTTAGAGTGTTAATTTGCTCCGTTAGGACAGCAATTTGAACCTCTGGAGAACCAGTATCAGTCTCATGAGTTCTAAATTGTGCAATGATTTCATTTTTACGCTCTTGTGTTAAAGCCATCCTATTTCACCTCCTATTAATTAAACCCCCAATTACCTAGCAAGCGTCGGTGAGTCGCAATGCCAAGCAATGGTTGTCATAAAGTACATAACATAGAATACTACTTTTCATTTGAAAAAGCAAGTATATTCTTTTCGCTCACAAAATATTCTTGGGCTGTTTTCTTATCTTTTGCGATTTGTTCAACTAACTCATCAATACCGTTGAATTTCTTTTCTGCTCTTATACGCATATGCCACTCTACTGTAACATTTTGATCGTATATATCTTTGTTAAATTCAAATAAATGCACTTCAATTGATAATTGACGCTCATCTTCTTTAAAAGTCGGTTTATATCCAATATTACATACACCATCGTACCATTCACCGTGAACTTTTAATCTCACTGCATAAACACCTACAGGTGGCAATAAATACTCATCACTTAAACCTACATTAGCTGTTGGAAAACCAATTTGACGTCCACGTTTGTCGCCGTGTATAACTGTTCCCGCTACAGTATAGGCTCTACCTAAAATAGATGGAATTTGCTCCATTTCGCCATTTCGAATTAACTTTCGTAATGCTGTAGAACTTACTTTCTCTTCTTGAAATTCAACTTTTTCAATCACAGTCTGTGTAAACTCCCCTCTTGCATGAAATGGTAAAGTCTCCATCTTTCCTTTTCCTAAACGTCCATATGAATAATCAAACCCTGCTACTACATGCTTTACATTTAAACCAATAATATAATCATCTACAAATTGTTGCGGTAATAACCCTGCAAATGATTCATCAAATTTAATTACATATAATATATCGATTCCTAAGCTTTCGACTATTTTTTCTTTATCGCGCATCGGTGTAATATACTCCACATGCGCATCCTTTTTTCCTAAAACAACAGATGGATGAGGATGAAATGTCATAACTGCACTTTTATATCCTCGGTCGTCCGCTATTTTTTTCGCAGTTCGAATTACACATTGATGTCCTAAATGAATGCCATCAAAAAATCCTAATGCCATTACAGTAGGTGGTAATTCTAATTTATTTTGTTCATGTGGATGAGTTAAATGAATAAGTTTCACGCTTGAATTCACCTTTTTCTGTAATAATCCTTCCAATAATTCATTATAGCTTTAGTTCTTGATTATTCACAAGTACTTTCATCGGCTTTAACATACCAGGATGTTTCGGATGATGTTCATAAATTGCTAAGCAACGATCATTTTTATCAAACACTGTAATAAATGGTGCTGTTATTTCTAATTCATTTTTTAAGAACATACCATTCTTTATTTTCTCTGCTTGCTTTTCATCTACAACCATTTTTGGAAACTTACTTAATGCTTCATCAATTGAAATGAAGATAGACTCTACTGTTCCATTTTGCACGTTTTCTTCAATTTCTTCAAATGATATGCAATCTTCTAATAAAAATTCACCAGATGCCGTTCTTATAAGGTGCGACATATGTGATGGGAAACCAAGTTTTTCCCCGATCATTACAGCTAACGTTCTTACATATGTTCCTTTACTACACGTTACACGGAAACGGAATGAAATATTTTCTCCTTCAAAAACTTCACGATCATCAAGTAATATGAATTCATGAATTGTAATTGTACGAACTGGACGTTCCACCTCTTGCCCTGCTCTTGCATATTCGTATAATTTTTTCCCGTTTACTTTTACAGCCGAGAACATTGGTGGCATTTGTTCAATCGTGCCTGTTAATTCCGCAAGGACTTTCTCTACTTCCTTACGAGTAATAGTACGATCTACATTTTTCGTTTCAACAACCTCACCAGAAGCATCTTCAGTTGTCGTTGAAAACCCTAATGTTACTTCACCTTCATATGTTTTCGTTTCACTTGTTAAAAATTGTGCAATTTTCGTTGCTCTTCCAACGCAAATTGGTAATACTCCTGTTACATCAGGGTCTAATGTTCCCGTATGACCAATTCTCTTTTCTCGCAATATCTTTCTTAATTTAAATACACAATCATGTGATGTCATGCCTTTTGGCTTATGTAATAATACTACACCTTCCATATATGTTCACCTCATCATAATTCTCTCGTAGTAAATATCCAAAACTTATTTTGCATTGAAAAAATGGATAGACAAATGTCTATCCATTATTCTTCACGTTTACCGTCTTTATTAATTTCATGTAAAAGTGTATCAATTCGATGACCATATCCGATAGACTCATCAAACTCAAAGGTAATTTCTGGTGTTTTACGAAGACGAATACGTTGGCCAATTTCTGAACGAATAAAGCCTTTTGCCTTCGCTAAACCTTTTAAAGTATTTTCTTTCTGTTCTTCATCACCTAAAACAGAAATATATACTTTAGCAATTTGTAAATCACCACTCACTTGTACATCAGTTACTGTAACAAATCCAATACGTGGGTCTTTAATTTTACGACTGATAATGTCGCCTAATTCTTTTTTCATTTGCTCGCCCACACGGTTCGCACGTAATTTCATAACTCTTCACCTCATTCAATACCATTCCAAATGTGTTATTGTACGTTCAATTTCAGGAAATGAATCGATGTACTCAAGTACACGATTCATTTCTTTCTCACAGATAACACGATTTGAGGATACGGAAACAACTGCAATTTCTGTACGTTGCCATACATCTTGGTGCCCAACTTCAGAAACAGCTACATTATAGCGCTGTTTTACACGAGTTAACACACGTTGTAAAATTGCACGTTTCTCTTTTAAAGAATGCACATCGTAAATCATACACTCGAATGAGAGTGAAGCGATAATCATCGCTTCACTTCTTCCATAATGTACGCTTCAATGATGTCCCCTTCTTTAAGATCATTATATCTCTCAATTGTAATACCACACTCATAGTTTTGTGCAACTTCTTTTACGTCGTCTTTGAAACGTTTTAACGTATCAAGTTGTCCTTCGAAAATTACTACGCCGTCACGGATAATACGTACGCCACTATCACGCGTAATTTTACCGTCTGTTACGTAACAACCTGCGATTGTTCCAACTTTTGTTACTTTAAACGTTTGACGAACTTCTGCTTGACCGATTACTTTTTCTTCGAATTCTGGATCAAGCATACCTTGCATAGCTGCTTCAATCTCCTCGATTACTTTATAAATAATACGGTGTAAACGAATATCAACGTTCTCTAATTCAGCTGTACGCTTCGCGTTCACATCTGGACGTACGTTAAATCCAATTACAATTGCATTAGATGCAGAAGCTAAAATGATATCAGATTCTGTAATCGCACCTACACCAGTGTGAATGATTTTAACTTTTACGCCTTCAACATCAATTTTACGAAGTGATGCTGCCATCGCTTCAACAGAACCTTGTACGTCTGCTTTTACGATTAAGTTAATTTCTTTTACATCGCCCTCTTGGATTTGTTGGAATAAATCTTCAAGGCTTAATTTAGATTTCTCACCACGTTGTGCAACTAACGCTTCTTGTGCACGTGATTCACCAATTTGACGAGCTTTCTTCTCATCAGCAAATGCCATGAAACGATCTCCAGCCTGTGGTACTTCGTTTAAACCAGTAATTTCAACAGGAGTTGATGGACCAGCAACTTTTACACGACGACCAATATCACTTACCATTGCACGAACACGTCCGAATGAAGTTCCAACAACGATTGGATCTCCAACTCGAAGCGTACCATTTTGAACAAGTAATGTCGCGATAGTTCCTTTACCTTTATCAAGCTGTGCTTCGATTACTGTACCAGTTGCATAGCGGTTTGGATTTGCTTTATATTCTTCTACTTCACTTACAAGAAGGATCATTTCTAGTAAGTTGTCAATGCCTTCGCCTTGAATTGCAGAAATTGGTACGAAAATAGTATCTCCGCCCCAAGCTTCTGGAACTAATTCATATTCAGTTAGTTCTTGCATTACGCGATCAGGGTTTGCAGCTGGTTTATCCATTTTATTCACAGCAACAATAATTGGTACTCCTGCTGCCTTCGCATGGTTAATTGCTTCAACCGTTTGTGGCATAACACCGTCATCCGCTGCAACAACAAGGATTGTAATATCCGTTACTTGTGCCCCACGAGCACGCATCGTTGTAAATGCTGCGTGACCAGGTGTATCTAAGAATGTAATCTTCTTATCGTTTACTTCAACTTGATATGCACCGATATGCTGAGTAATTCCACCCGCTTCGCCTGCAGTTACTTTTGAGTTACGAATAGAATCCAGTAATGTTGTTTTACCATGGTCAACGTGTCCCATGATTGTAACTACAGCTGGACGTTCTTTTAAGTTCTCTTCATCATCTTGCTCATCAATGAATGTTTCAAACTCAGTCTCGCTTACAATTACTTCTTCTTCTACTTCAATACCGTAGTCGTTAGCAATTAACTCAATTGTATCTTTATCCAAGTCTTGGTTAATTGTTGCCATAATTCCAAGCATGAAGAGCTTCTTAATAATTTCAGATGGCTCTTTGCTTAATTTTTTAGCAAGATCTCCTACTGTAAGGCTTCCAGAGAAAGTAATTTTATCTGGTGTTTCTACAATTTGAGTTTGTTGTCTACCAGCAAAGTTCTCTTGACGTTTGTCTTCGTTTCCTTTGCCTTTTTTCTTTTTCTTATTGCTGTTCTTTTTACTGCGAACAACTTTTTCTTCTACTTCAAACTCATCTGCAACAGAAGGTTTTTCAGTTTGATATTCATTATCTAATTTATTTACTACTTCATCGTCTAACATTGTCATATGATTCGAAACCTCGATATTCATTTCTTTTAGTTTTGTCATAAGATCTTTACTTGAGATATTATGTTTTTTTGCATATTCATGCACTCGAATTTTACTCATACCTTCACCCCCGGTAATTTGTATCGAGCATGCTACGCAGCTTTTTCGCAAAGCCTACATCTAACACAGCTACAACGACTCGCTCATCTCTCCCAATCGCATGCCCTAATTGTTGTCGATTTTCGACCTTTCTCATTGGTACGTTGTAGTACGTAGTTTTATCTGTGATGCGTTTTGTAGTATTTACTGACGCATCTTCAGATAGCAATACAAGTTTTGCTTTGCCACTTCGTACTTCTTTTAAAACGAGTTCTTCACCCGAAATAATTTTCCGAGCCCGGTTTGCTAGTCCTAAAAACGATTTCCAATCGGACACTTATTTCGACTCCTTCTCAACAAGCTCAAGAAGCTCTTCATATAAAGAACCGTCGATTTTCGCTTTTAGATGATGTTCCAAAACATTTTTCTTTTGAGCTTGAAGAATGCTCTCCTTGTCCTTCGACAAGTAAGCACCTCGTCCTGATTTTTTCCCAGTTAAATCAATGGACACTTCTCCCTCTTTGGAACGAACAATGCGAACGAGCTCTCGTTTTGATTTCATTTCTTGCGTTGCAACACATTTTCGTAACGGAACTTTTCGATTGCTCATACTCATCACCTCTATTCGATTTCGTCTTCCACTGAATCGAATCCAAATGCGATTACGCTATCTTCTTCTGTTACAATACCAAGTTGTTTCGCATCAGACTCACTCTTAATATCAATTTTCCAGCCTGTTAATTTAGCTGCAAGACGTGCATTTTGTCCACGCTTACCGATAGCTAATGATAACTGGTGGTCTGGAACAACTACTGTTGTCGCTTTTTCTTCTTCATCTACAAGTACTTTAACAACTTGTGATGGGCTTAATGCATTTGCAACATATTCAACTGGATCATTTGACCAGCGGACGATGTCAATTTTTTCACCTTTTAATTCGTCTACAATGCGTTGTACACGTTGCCCTTTTGGTCCTACACAAGAACCAACTGGATCAACATCAGTGTTCTCTGCATATACAGAGATCTTAGAGCGATCGCCAGCTTCACGTGCTACAGAACGAATTTCTACAGTTCCATCATAGATTTCAGGAACTTCCATTTCGAATAAACGTTTTAAAAGACCAGGATGTGTACGTGATACGTAAATTTGTGGTCCTTTTGTCGTTTTTTCTACTTTCGTAATGAATACGCGAATACGATCATGTGGTTTGTATTGCTCATTAGGCATTTGCTCACTTACAGGTAATAAAGCTTCTACTTTTCCTAAGCTTACATAAATGAAACGAGCATCTTGACGTTGTACAATACCTACCATAATATCTTCTTCACGGTCACTAAACTCAGAGTAAATAACACCGCGCTCTGCTTCACGCACTCGTTGTGTGACAACTTGTTTTGCAGTTTGTGCTGCAATACGACCAAAGTCTTTTGGTGTTACTTCAATTTCTAGTACGTCACCATCTTGGTAGTTTGGATTAATTTGTCTTGCTTCCTCTACAGAAATTTCAAGACGTGGATCAAACACATTGTCTACTACGTCTTTACGTGCTAAAACTTGAATTGTTCCCACTTCTGGGTTAAAGCTCACACGAACGTTTTGTGCTTGATTAAAATTGCGCTTATAAGCAGAGATTAAAGCTGCTTCAATCGCATCAATAATAATGTCTTTGCTAATGCCTTTTTCAGATTCTAATACGAGCAAAGCATCTAATAACTCAGTGCTCATGAAGATCCCCCTTCTAACTAAAACGTAACAGCAAGTCGCGCATTTGCGACTTTATCCATCGAAATTTGGATTTCTTTTTTACGTGTTTTAATTGTTAATAATAATGTTATTGTTGTACCATCGTAAGAAAGCAGTTTTCCTTCAAACATCTTTTCACCATCAATCGGCTCATATGTTTTAATTGCCACTTGTTTTCCTACCGCTTGCTGGAAGTCTTTTTCTTTCTTTAATGGGCGTTCCGCTCCAGGAGATGATACATCCAAAAAGTAAAGATGAGGAATTGGATCCTCTTTATCTAAAGCTTCGCTTAAACGTTCACTTACCGCACCGCATTCTTCAATGTCGACTCCCTTTTCAGAATCGATGAATACGCGTAAGAACCAGTCTTGTCCTTCTTTCACATACTCTACATCTACAAGTTCAAGATTTAACTCTTCAACGATCGGCTGCGCAAATGCTTCTACAACTTCTGTGACTTTCTTATCCATAAACAGCCTCCTTCCTGCCGTCATGTACCATTTAAAAGAAGAAGACCCCGCCACTTTAAAAACGGTCTATCTTATTCTTTCTCGTTAGCTAACAAAAGCCCCTGCTGTTCAGCAGGGATTATCTGTCTTAGTATTACCAAATTTAAGAAGTAAAACTTGTAACAAAATATGTATATACGACAGAAATCTTTTACCTATCTACGTAGAGAAAACATAGATAGTAACACGAAAGAGTGGGTTTCCCCACTCTTTTCTTTACACAATATACATGACATGGTTATCTCGGTTAATAGTATATCATAGGAAATGTTGATTTGCAAAGACTTTTCCTACCTACTAGAACAGTGATAACTGGTTTTGATCCGGTAAATCTCCTAAACAACCTTGACTATCTAAATACTCAATAATTGTTTTCGAAACCTTACTACGCTGCTGCAAGTCCTCTTTTGATAAGAAGTCTCCATTTTTACGTGCTTCCACAATACTTAAAGCTGCGTTTGTACCAAGACCAGGTACCGCATTAAATGGAGGAATTAATGTGTCTCCATCAATAATAAATTCTGTTGCATGTGAGCGGTATAAATCCACCTTTTGGAATGAGTATCCACGCTCACACATTTCAAGTGTCATTTCTAGTACTGTTAATAAACTTTTCTCTTTCGGCGCTGCATCCAATCCTTTTTGAGCAATTTCATCAATTCTTGCACGTATAGATGCTGAACCTTTCGCCATTGCCTCTACATCAAAATCATCTGCACGAACTGTAAAATATGCGGCATAGAATAACAGTGCAAAATGTACTTTAAAGTATGCGATACGTACAGCCATAAGTACGTAAGCAGCCGCATGGGCTTTAGGGAACATGTATTTAATCTTCTTACATGAATCAATATACCAACCTGGTACATTATTATTTTTCATGTCTTCTTCCCATTCTTCCGGTACACCTTTACCTTTACGAACCGACTCCATGATTTTGAAGGCTAATGATGGATCTAGACCTTGATAGATTAAATATACCATGATGTCATCACGACAACCGATAACTTCGCTCAGCGTACATGTACCGTTATAAATTAACTCGTTTGCATTACCAAGCCATACGTCAGTACCATGTGATAGTCCAGAAATTTGGACTAACTCTGAGAATGTCGTCGGTTTTGTCTCTTCTAACATCTGTCTTACGAATTTTGTACCAAACTCTGGTATACCAAGTGTACCTGTTTTACAGTTAATTTGCTCTTCCGTTACCCCTAACGATTCTGGACCAGAGAAAATTTTCATTACTTCTGGATCATCCGTTGGGATTGTTTTCGGATCAATACCACTTAAATCTTGTAACATACGAATAACGGTCGGATCATCGTGTCCTAGTATATCAAGTTTTAATAAATTATCATGAATCGAGTGGAAATCAAAATGCGTTGTTCTCCATTCAGCACCAATTGAATCAGCTGGGTACTGTATTGGTGAGAAATCAAAGATATCCATGTAATCTGGCACAACGATAATACCGCCTGGATGCTGTCCTGTTGTACGTTTTACACCGGTACACCCTGCTACTAAGCGATCAATCTCTGCATTTCGAATCGTTAAGTTATGATCATTTGCATAACCTTTTACATATCCGTAAGCAGTTTTTTCCGCAACTGTACCAATCGTTCCTGCACGATATACATAGTCTTCACCGAACAGTACTTTCGTATAGTTATGGGCACGTGGTTGGTATTCCCCGGAGAAGTTCAAATCGATATCGGGCACCTTATCTCCTTTAAATCCAAGGAACGTTTCGAAAGGAATGTCATGTCCATCTTTTACATATGGAATATTACAAGCAGGACATTCTTTATCTGGTAAGTCAAAACCAGAACCTACAGAACCATCATTAAAGAATTCTGATTGCTTACACTTCGGACATACATAGTGTGGTGGTAATGGGTTTACTTCTGTAATTTCCATCATCGTTGCAACAAATGATGACCCTACCGATCCACGCGAACCTACTAGATATCCGTCTACTAACGATTTCTTCACAAGCTTATGTGAAATTAAATAAATTACGGCGAATCCATGCCCAATAATACTTTTTAATTCTTTTTCTAAACGTGCTTCTACAATTTCCGGTAGCTCTTCACCATAAATGCTACGCGCCATTTTATAACTCATATCACGCGTTTCATCATCAGCACCTTCAATTTTCGGTGTGTATAGATCGTCTTTTACTGGATGCACATCACCAATTAATGACGCAATCTTTTGTGTATTTGTTACAACAACTTCTTTCGCTTTGTCTTCACCTAAGAATGAAAAACATTCTAACATCTCATCAGTTGTACGGAAATGTACTGGCGGTAATGAATGTCGATTTAACGGATTGGCTCCGCCCTGCGAACTGACTAAAATTTTACGATACATCGCATCCTCAGGGTCTAAATAATGCACGTTTCCTGTAGCAACAACTGGTTTATCTAACGTCTCACCTAGTTTTACTAAGTTAGAAATAATTGTTTTTAATTGACCTTCGTCTCGAACAAGCTCACGTTCTACTAAATGACGCAACACCTCTGGAGGCATTACTTCAATGTAATCATAGAACTGGGCAATTTCTTCTACCTCTTCAGGTGCCTTTTGCATCATTGCCTCGAACACTTCACCTTTATCACAAGCCGTTCCTACTAAAATCCCTTCACGATATTTTTTTAATAGTGATCTCGGCACACGTGGTACACGGTAAAAGTAATTAAGGTGAGAATATGAAACAAGTTTATATAAATTTTTCAATCCAACATCTGATGTGGCAAGTAACGTCATATGACTTGGACGGCCACGCTTATACGCATCCCCTTGTCCCATGCTATCATTTAATTGATCGTGATATTCAAATCCCTTTTCAATTACGTCTTTCAACATTTTCACAAGTAAATATCCCGTCGCTTCTGTATCATAAATCGCACGGTGATGTTGTGTTAATTCAATATCAAGTTTTTTACACATCGTATTTAATCGATGATTTTTCATTTCTGGGAATAAAAATCGTGCAAGTTCTAACGTATCAATAACTGGATTATTCGTTTTTTCTAGTCCAGCCTTTTTAAAACCTACGTTAATAAAGCCCATATCAAAGCTCGCGTTATGGGCAACAAGTGTATGGTCGCCCATCCATTCCTCAAACTTTTTAAACACTTCGTCCACTTCAGGTGCATCAGTTAACATATCATCCGTAATACCTGTCAATTCAATAATCGTCGCTGATAATGGTTGATGTGGATTTGCGAAAGATTCAAAGCGATCAATAATTTCGCCACCCTTTACTTTTACGGCAGCCAACTCAATGACTGTATCGTATACAGCTGATAAACCTGTCGTCTCAACGTCGAAAACAACATACGTTTCCTCTGCAAGTAAACGATGCGCTTCGTTATACGCTATCGGTACACCATCATTAACTAGATTTGCTTCTACACCATATATAACTTTAACACCAGCCTTCTTCCCTGCAGAATACGCCTCTGGGAAGGACTGAGCCACGGCATGATCTGTAACCGCGATAGCCTCATGTCCCCATTTACCAGCTTGAGCAACAAGCTTAGAAACTGGAGTGACAGCGTCCATTTGACTCATCGGAGTATGGAGATGCAGCTCTACTCGTTTTTCGCCTTCTGGTGCTTTATCTTTACGAGACGGTCCTGTTATTTCATTAATATCATTTGCAATCATTACTAAATCTCGAACGAATGTATCGTTTTGAACAGAACCACGCGCTTTCACCCACATTCCTTTTTTCAAGGATTGCAGCATTGGAATATCTTCTTTGTCACGCGAGAACATTTTGATCATAATAGAATCCGTATAATCCGTTATTTTTAAAGTTAATAACGTACGCCCACTACGAAGCTCTTTTGTTTCTACATGGAAGACATATCCTTGAACCGTTTTTCTTCTTTCTTCATCTTGAATTTCTCGCATCGGTGTAATCTCTTCATCTGGCTTAATAAGATACCCGAGTGTAATCGGTCCTTCATACACAACGCTGCTTTCTTCAGCTTGCTTCTTCGCCATTTCTTCCATAGCTTGTATAACACGCTCACGGTCTTCTTGCTGCGTTTGTTCACGAAACTTTTGCATTTCTTCTGTATTTTGCTGTATATGTGTGTCTAACTGAAAACGCGGGAATCCAAAAACTTCGTATTGATCCCCTACTGGTTTCGCAACGTTTTTCTTTAAAGCCGTAGACTCCAGCTCGTTATTTACATTTATTAACAACTTCACTCCATTCACCTGTGGAAGCTGCTTCTTTAAGTATGCGAACATAGGTGAAAATGTAATTCGTTCCGTACAAAGCGGCCAATACGCCCTCACTTCTTCTTCTGTAAATTGTTTATTCTCTGTTTCTAATGCAAATGTTGTTCTTGCAATATGAGAAAATGATTGCTTAAGCTTTGTTTCTAGCAATTCATATAATTCTGTAGGCAAAATACGTGGCACTTGTAAATCAAAATGCCAACTTTTATTCGCTTTATCAATAACGAGCCTTTCAATACCACCGCCTTGTAAATATTGATTTATAAGGTCGTCTGGTATTTGCAACTGCTGGAGCAAAATTTGAAATCGCTCTTGTTGTTCATTTGTTAAAGACATAAGCACTCTCCTTCCATTTGCTATTATAAATTGAAACGTACCACAAAGAAAGATTTCTCACCTCTTCTTTTACAAAATACGTTTACAAAGAAAGAGAAGGTACCCCATTACGAGGTACCTCTTCTTATTTTAAAATATTTGCAATATATGTTTGAAGTTCTTCTACTTTTACTTCTTCAGACTCACCTGTAGCACGTACTTTCACTTCTACAATACCTTCGTCTGCTTTTTTACCAACTGTAACACGAACTGGAAGACCGAATAAATCTGCATCTGCAAATTTAACACCTGCACGTTCTGCACGATCGTCTAATAACACTTCATAGCCTTGTTCTTGTAATGAGTTGTAGATATTTTCACCCATTTCACGTTGTGCATCAGATTTCATATTTACTGGAATTACATGCACATGGAACGGTGCTACCGCTTTTGGCCAAACTAAGCCGTTCTCATCGTTAAATTGCTCTGCAATTGCTGCTACTGTACGAGATACACCGATACCGTAACAACCCATAATAAGTGGTTGTGTTTTTCCATTTTCATCTAGGAATGTTGCGTTCATTGCTTCACTATAACGAGTTCCTAATTTGAATACATGACCAACTTCAATTCCGCGTGCGAAAAGAATTGTTCCGTTTCCATCTGGAGATTGGTCTCCTTCTTGAATAAAGCGTAAATCTGTATATTGACTTACTTTAAAGTCACGTTCTGGATTTACATTTACATAATGGAACCCTTCTTCATTCGCTCCTGAACATCCGTTAACAATTGATGCTACAGCGTGATCAGCAATAATTTCGATATCACCTGTTACATTAATCGGTCCTAATGAACCAACTTCACAATTTAATAATGCTTTTACTTCTTCATGAGAAGCAAGCTCAACAACTGAAGCGCCGTATACATTTTTCACTTTCACATCGTTTACTTCGTGATCACCACGAACAAGTACAACTACTAATTTCTCATCTACTTTAAGCACCATAGACTTAATGCACTTGTCAGCTGCAATGTTTAAGAATGCAGATACTTCTTCAATTGCTTTTTGGTCTGGTGTTGCTACTTTTTCAAGTGCTTTTTCTGCTTCGTCACTCTTCGTATACGTAGCTACAACAGGAGCCATTTCGATGTTTGCTGCATAATCAGATGTGTCAGAGTATGCAATTGTATCTTCACCAACATCAGATAATACCATAAATTCATGTGTATCTTTTCCGCCCATTGCTCCAGAATCAGCAATAACTGCACGGAAATTCAAGCCACAGCGAGTAAAAATGTTAGAGTATGCTTTATATAAGCGATCGTATACTTCATCTAAGCTCTCTTGTGTAGCATGGAAAGAGTATGCATCTTTCATTAGAAACTCTCTTCCACGTAATAAGCCGAAACGAGGTCTTTGCTCATCACGGAATTTTGTTTGAATTTGGTATAATGTTAACGGTAATTTTTTATATGATTTCACTTCATCACGCACAAGATCCGTAATTACTTCCTCATGTGTCGCTCCTAATGCGAATTCACGAGCGTTACGATCTTTCATACGCATTAATTCAGATCCGTAAGAATACCAACGACCTGATTCTTGCCATAATTCTGCAGCTTGCATAGCTGGCATTAATAATTCTACAGCTCCTGCGCGCTCCATTTCTTCTCGAACGATACGTTCTACTTTGTGTAATACTTTTAATCCAAATGGTAGAAAGCTATAAATACCAGAAGCATTTTGACGCATAAAACCTGCACGAAGTAATAGCTGATGACTCTTAATTTCAGCATCAGCTGGAACTTCACGTAATGTAGGACTGAATACCATACTTTGTTTCATTTATTTGCACCTCTTCATTTTACTCTTACACGCAGTAAAACCCCTCACCTCGAGTTAGGTGAGGGATTTTATTCTACGAGCTCTATTTCATTATAAGTTTCACTTTATTTTACAAGAAAAACTTACGAATGTCATTCCAAGTTACAACTAACATAAGTAACATTAATAATGCAAAACCAATAAAGTGAACCATTCCTTCTTTTTGGCGATCAATTGGTTTCCCTCGTAACGCTTCAATTAAGAAGAAGAATAAACGGCCACCATCTAAAGCAGGAACTGGTAATAAATTAAATAAACCAAGATTAATGCTTAGAACTGCAGCTAAACTTAGTACACGCGTAAACCCATAATCTACAACTTGATCTGTTAGATTATAAATTCCTACTGGACCTGACAACTCATTAATAGAAAATTGACCAGTTACTAATTTCACAAGAGACTCAAAAATTAGTTTCGTCCATTGGTACGTTTGTTCAAAACCTGATTTAATAGAACCCATCACTGTTTTCTCTACAGGAGAGTAGACACCAATTCTACCAACTTCTTCTTTACCTTCTTTATCGAGTGTTGGCGTAACTTTCACATTAAACTGTTCATTATCACGCTTTACTTGTAACGTAATTTCTTTATTTGGGTTTTCACGTACAATAGTAACAACATCTTTCCATGTACTTGTGTTTTTCCCATCAATAGCTTGAATTGTATCATTCTCTTTCAATCCAGCTTGCTGTGCTGCACTGTTATCCATCACTTTTCCGACCATTGGTTTGTCAACAGGAACCCCTTGTACAAATCCAAGAATCACAAAAATAACAAATGCTAAAATGAAGTTCATTGCAGGACCCGCAAAGATTGTTAAAGCGCGTTGCCCTAGTTTTTTCGAGCCAAATTGTCTATTATACGGGGCAATTTGAATTTCTTCCCCCGCAGTAATAATACGAGCCTTTTCATTCACTCGGAATGTTTGAAGCTCTTCCTCGTACTCTTCATAGCCCGAAATTGTTAAATTATGCTCCAAATCAGCTTGTTCGACTTCAATAACACGAACATTTGGATACTTTTCATATCCATCAAAAACTAATTTCACAACTTCGTCTTTTTCATTTAATACAAGGCCAACCTTTTTCCCAGGCTTTAACTCAACTGTGTCCGCATCCTCGCCAGCCATTCTTACATAGCCACCAAGGGGCAGTAATCGAATCGTATACACCGTTTCATTCTTTTCAAATGAGAATATTTTCGGACCAAAACCAATCGCAAACTCGCGGCATAAAATACCTGCTCTTTTTGCGAAATATAGATGCCCTAGCTCATGGAAAAATACGAGTGCACCGAAAATTAATATAAAGGCAATCGCTGTATTCAATTCCATAACCACCTTTGCTAAATTTGTTCCATCACAAACCGTCTTGTGGCCGCATCAATTTCCAAAATTTCCTCTAAGCTCGGTCGTGCAATGACATTGTGATGGTTCATTGCTTTTTCAATGAGGTCTTCCACTGTTAAGAAATCAATTCTCTTTTGTAAAAAGGCTTCAACAGCTACTTCATTCGCTGCGTTCATTACAGCTGGCATACTTCCACCTGCTTTTCCAGCTTCATACGCAAAACGTAAACAACGGAATCGTTCTTGGTCCATTTTCTCAAAATGCAACGTCCCTATTTCCCATAAGTTTAACTGTTTTGTGTCTGAAAGAGGCAATCTATCCGGATATGTAAGTGCGTATTGAATTGGTACTCGCATATCAGGTGAACCAAGCTGCGCCATTACACTACGATCTTCAAATTCAACCATAGAATGGATAATACTTTCTTTATGTAAAACAACATCGATTTGCTCATAAGGGATACCAAAAAGCCAATGTGCTTCAATTACTTCTAGTCCCTTATTCATCATTGTAGCAGAATCAATTGTAATTTTCGAACCCATTGACCAGTTTGGATGTCGAAGCGCATCTTCTACGGTCACATGATGCAATTCATCCCTCGTTTTATCGCGGAAACTTCCACCAGAAGCCGTTATAATAAGACGAGAAATTCTTTTTTCATTTTCACCATTCAAGCATTGAAAAATAGCCGAATGTTCACTATCAACTGGAAGTAACGAAACATTATGTTTTCGTGCTGCTTCCATTACAAGATGTCCTGCAGTTACTAACGTTTCTTTATTTGCAATTCCAATTGTTTTTTTCGCCTCAATTGCACGAAGTGTTGGTAACAACCCTACGCTACCTACAACAGCATTTACTACAATCTCCGCATCTGGATGTAGTGCTACTTCTAAAAGTCCTTCACTACCATATACAATTTTTGTATTACCAGAAACAGATTGTAATTTTAAAACATCTTCTTCTCTTTGCACAGAGACGATTTGCGGAGAAAATTCTTGAATTACCTTTACTGCGTAGTCAATATTTTTCCCTACAGAAAAAGCAACGAGACGGAATTGGTCTGGGTGCGAGCGTAATACATCTAAAGTTTGTGTACCAATTGATCCGCTTGCACCTAATAAACTAATGTTTTTCATGACTCCAACCCCTCGTTCATTTATTAATTATATTGTAATAAGAAGTAGAGAATTGGTAAAACGAATAACCAACTATCTGTTCGGTCTAATATACCACCATGCCCAGGTAAAATTGTACCTGAATCCTTTACGCCATAATGACGTTTAAAAGCAGATTGTACTAAATCACCAATTTGTCCAAAAATAGAAATAATAATTGTCAGCACAATTAAAATTACTACATTCGATTCGACTGGGAAGAACACGTTGTAAACAAGTGCCACAATAATTCCACAAACGATGCCCCCTAATGAACCTTCAATCGTTTTATTTGGACTGATTTCTGGCCACAATTTTCTCTTGCCCAATGCTTTTCCTACGAAATATGCGCCTGAATCAGTAGCCCATATAACAAATAATGCGCAAAATACATATTTAATTCCTAATATTCTCGTTTCATTTAAATATAAGAATCCCATTGCCACATATGTCGTTGCCATCAGTAAAAATGAAGCATTATCAAAAGTAAATGTATTCTTAGAAAGGACTGTATATGATAAAAGTAATAAAACAATCACAAATGTGATTTCCAATTTACCTAATCCAATCCATGTAAACAGTTCTGATGCACTACTTGGAATTAAAAGAATCCACAATAATACTGCAGCTAAAACTGTCGGTACTGAAATAAGCGTAAGCTTATTCATACGAATTAATTCATATAAACCTATAGAAGCAAGTGCATACACTAAAACCGTAAAAGGCACGCCACCGTATATTACGATGGGAATGAATAGCGCGGCAGCAACCACTCCAGTAATAATTCTCTGTTTCACTACCAAACCCTCTCTTTCTACACGCCTCCGAATCTGCGCCCTCTATGTTGAAAGTCAGTAATCGCATTTAGCAAATGTTCTTCTTTGAAGTCTGGCCAATACACGTCTGTAAACCAAAACTCCGAATATGC
Organism: Bacillus sp. ISO11; assembly: GCF_003458115.1. Lineage (NCBI taxonomy): Bacteria > Bacillati > Bacillota > Bacilli > Caryophanales > Bacillaceae > Bacillus > Bacillus sp. ISO11. The sequence continues at coordinate 61,132 of NZ_QXCO01000005.1, forward strand.
AATTTGCCATAACATGAAATTACTAATACGTAGCTCTCCGCTTGTTCGGATTAACAACTCTGGATCAGGTAAAGAACTCGTCATTAAGTAGGAGGAAAGCATTTCTTCACTTACCTCTTCAGAACGAATTTTTCCTTCCTCATTATCTTTCATCATATGTTGCACAGCAGAAACGATTTCATCTCGACTTCCATAGTTTAACGCGAAATTAAGAATTAATCCCGTATTCTCTTTCGTATCTTCCATGGCTTTCTCCATCGCTCTGCGTGTATGCGTAGGAAGACGATCTTTTTGCCCTATTACTCGGACTTGTACGTTTTCTTCAATCAATTCTGGTAAAAATGTACCTAGAAATTCTTCTGGAAGCTTCATTAAATAATCAACTTCCTTTTTCGGTCTTTTCCAGTTCTCAGTTGAAAAAGCATAAAGAGTTAACACTTTCACATTAAGTTTACTTGCAAATTTTGTAATTTTCTTTACAACTTGCATACCTTCATGATGTCCCGCAATACGAGGCATTGCTCTCCTCTTTGCCCATCTTCCATTCCCATCCATAATGATGGCAATATGTTCTGGGATATATCCTTTTTTCACTTCTTCAACGAGATGATCAAACGATGTGTCCTTTTTACCTTTAAAAAAAGGAAAGTTTTTAAACATCATTCATACCCTCCAGCAAGCAGACGTATGCCTAAAAGTGTAAAAAGACCCCCTTAAGAAGAGGGTCATAATTGCGAAGTTATCGCTATTACACTTCCATGATTTCTTTTTCTTTGTTTTTTGCGATTTCGTCAACTTTTGCAATATATTTATCTGTTTCTTTTTGGATATCTTCAGTATATCCTCTTAAATCATCTTCTGTAATCTCGCCAGCTTTTTCAAGCTTCTTAAGATCATCATTTCCGTCACGACGTACGTTACGAACAGCAACTTTAGCTTCTTCAGCATATTTTTTCACAACTTTTACAAGATCACGACGACGTTCTTCTGTTAATGCAGGGAATGCAATACGAATTACAGTTCCATCATTAGAAGGATTTAAGCCTAAATCTGCTTTTAAAATTGCTTTTTCAATATCACCGATAGAAGTTTTATCATAAGGTTGAATTACTAGTAAACGCGCTTCTGGAACTGTAATGTTCGCTAATTGCACAACTGGTGTTGGTGCACCATAGTAATCAACTTGTACCTTATCTAATACAGACGCGTTTGCACGGCCAGCACGAACTGTTGCTAATTCACGAGAATAAGCAGCAACTGCTTTTTCCATTTTTTCATTTGAAGACTTCAATACTTGTTGTCCCATATTTATTTCCCCCTTACCACTGTTCCGATATTTTCGCCTAAAACGGCACGTTTAATATTACCTTTTTCCATAACTGAGAATACAATTAATGGAATATCATTATCCATACATAGAGAAGAAGCTGTAGAATCCATTACACCTAAACCTTCTTTTAATACGTCTAAGTAAGTAAGCGTTTCATATTTCGTAGCTGTTGGATCAATAGATGGATCCGCATTATATACACCATCTACATTGTTTTTCGCCATTAAAATTACATCTGCTTCAATTTCTGCCGCACGTAATGCTGCTGTTGTATCTGTAGAGAAGTATGGGTTACCTGTACCTGCTGCAAAGATAACAACACGTTTTTTCTCTAAGTGACGAACTGCTTTACGACGAATGTAAGGTTCTGCAACTTGACGCATCTCAATTGAAGTTTGTACACGAGTTTGAATTCCGATATTCTCCAAGCTATCTTGAAGAGCTAATGAATTCATAACTGTCGCTAACATGCCCATGTAATCTGCCCCTGCACGATCCATGCCCATTTCACTTCCAATTTTCCCACGCCAAATGTTACCGCCACCAACAACAACAGCAACCTCTACATCAAGTTCTGCAATTTCTTTTACTTGTTCCGCAACTGACTTAATAACAGTTGGGTTAATTCCAAATCCTTGCTCTCCAGCTAAAGCTTCTCCACTTAGCTTTAAAACGACACGATTATATTTCGGTTTACTCATAATGAACCTCCAATTGCTTACATCTTTATTTTAAAAAAGGGAACACAATGTGTTCCCTAATCTGTATTAGTTGCTACCTTTTACTTGGTTCATTACTTCTTCAGCAAAGTTGTCTTCGCGTTTTTCGATACCTTCACCAACAGCGTAGCGAACGAATCCTTTTAATGTTCCGCCTTTAGACTCAACGAACTGACGAACTTTCATATCAGGGTTTTTAACGAATGCTTGGTCAAGTAAGCAAATCTCTTCGAAGAATTTGCCTAAACGGCCTTCAACCATTTTTGCAACGATTTTCTCAGGCTTGCCTTCGTTTAATGCTTGTTGTGTTAATACTTGACGCTCATGCTCAACTTCTTCAGCTGTTACAGCATCGCGGTCGATGTATTTAGGGTTAACTGCAGCGATGTGCATTGCAACATCTTTAGCAGCAGCTTCATCAGTAGAACCTTCAAGAACTGTTAATACACCAATGCGTCCACCCATGTGTAGGTAAGCGCCGAATGCATCTGCATCAGTTTTTGATACGATTTCGAAACGACGAAGTGTAAGTTTTTCACCAATTTTAGCGATTGCTTCGTTGATGTGCTCTTCAACCTTTTTACCGTTTTCCATTGTTTGAGCCATAGCTTCTTCAACGTTAGCTGGTTTGTTAGTTAATAAGTGAGCAGCTAATTCTTTAATTAGTGTTTGGAAACCTTCGTTTTTCGCAACGAAATCAGTTTCAGAGTTTAATTCTAAGATTAAAGCGTCGTTACCGTTTGTTTCGATGAAAGTTAAACCTTCAGCAGCAATGCGGTCAGCTTTTTTAGCAGCTTTCGCAATACCTTTTTCACGTAAGAAGTCAATTGCCTTCTCCATGTCGCCGTTAGTTTCTGTTAAAGCTTTTTTGCAGTCCATCATACCTGCGCCAGTTTTTTCACGTAATTCTTTTACCATTTGAGCAGTGATTGCCATACTTTTCATCCTCCTAAAATATGTATTTATACCTTTTATAAAGGTGTTTATACCTTAAAAAAGGTGATAAAAGGCCGAACCCCTTATCACCTTTCCAACTTTGTTACGCAGTAACAGTTTCTTCACCTTGTTTTGCTTCAAGGATCGCGTCTGCCATTTTAGATGTAAGAAGTTTTACAGCACGAATTGCATCATCGTTTGCTGGGATAACGTGATCGATTTCGTCTGGATCACAGTTTGTATCAACGATACCGATGATTGGAATGTGTAATTTGCGTGCTTCAGCAACTGCAATACGCTCTTTACGAGGGTCTACTACGAATAATGCACTTGGAAGACCTTTCATATCTTTAATACCGCCTAAGAATTTCTCAAGACGCTCTAACTCTTTTTTAAGTTGAACAACTTCTTTCTTAGGAAGTACTTCGAAAGTACCATCTTCTTGCATTCTTTCGATGTCTTTAAGACGCTTGATACGCTTTTGGATTGTTTGGAAGTTTGTTAAAGTTCCGCCTAACCAACGTTGGTTAACGAAGTACATACCAGCACGAGTTGCTTCTTCTTTAATAGCTTCTTGTGCTTGTTTTTTAGTACCTACGAATAAGATGTCTCCGCCTTCAGCAGCGATGTCGCGCATCGTTCTGTAAGCTTCCTCAACTTTTTTCACAGTTTTTTGTAAGTCGATGATGTAGATACCGTTACGCTCTGTGAAAATGTAACGCTTCATTTTTGGGTTCCAACGACGAGTTTGATGTCCGAAATGAACACCAGCTTCAAGCAATTGCTTCATAGAAATTACTGACATAATATAGTTCCTCCTAAATGGTTTTTGATATCCTCCGTTTACTTCATCTCTAAGCGAAACTACAAACGTAGCACCAACACTTAAATCAGTAAACGTGTGTACTTTGTACTGACACCACTGCTTACTATATCATACTGAAATATTACAATCAAGTCGAAAATGCGAACAATGTAAAACTTTCTTTGTTCATACTCGAATTCTAGTATTACCAACCTTCATTTCTTTTAAGCAAAAAAAATAAATACAATTAATAGTTTTCCCAGAAAACACGCTTATGACACTTTTCACAAGCACCATCTATCCATTGCACATAAAAAACTCTCCTCAATCGAGGAGAGTTTTTTATAAATTAGTTTGTTTTTAATTTAGCAAGTTCCTGTAGAAACTTGTCGTTTAGCACTTTAATGTATGTTCCTTTCATACCTAAAGAACGAGACTCAATAACACCAGCACTTTCTAATTTACGTAGTGCATTTACGATTACAGAACGAGTAATTCCTACGCGATCAGCAATTTTACTTGCAACAAGTAAACCTTCTGTTCCATTTAATTCTTCGAAGATGTGCTCAATTGCTTCTAACTCACTGTAAGATAATGAGCTGATCGCCATTTGAACAACAGCTTTACTACGTGCTTCTTCTTCGATTTCTTCTGCTTTTTCACGTAAGATTTCCATACCTACAACAGTTGAGCTGTACTCAGCAAGGATTAAATCATCATCTAAGAACTCTTGACCAAGACGAGCTAATACTAATGTACCTAGACGCTCACCGCCACCAACGATTGGTACGATTGTAGTTAAACCTTGACCAAATAATTCTCTGTTTTCTACTGGGAATGCTGTGTAAGCACTGTTCACATCTAAGTTTGAAGATGTTTCTGTAATGTTGAATAAGCTTTGTGTATATTCTTCTGGGAATTGACGTTCTGCAAGCATTTGCTTCATGCGTTCGTTTTCGATTTGTTGGTGAATTGCATAACCTAGTAATTTACCACGACGGCTAACTACGAATACGTTTGCTTCGATTACTTCACACATTGTGTCAGACATTTCTCTAAAGTTTACAGGCTTCCCTGCTGCGCTCTGTAATAACGCATTTAATTTTCTCGTTTTTGCTAATAATTCCATTTCAAAAGTTCCTCCTACATGTTACTCACATATTTTTTCATCACTTGGAAACTAGGGCGAGTCACCTGATGACACTATTACAAAATAAACTGGCTCACATCTTTATTTTTAGCAATTGTTGCTAATTTCTCCTCAACGTATTGAGGTGTTATCGTTATTTTCTCTAACGTAATTTCAGATGCTTCAAACGATAAATCTTCAAGGAGCTTCTCCATAATCGTATGAAGTCTTCTTGCTCCAATATTATCTGTATCCTGATTAACTTGATAAGCAATCTCAGCAATCTTACGAATAGCTTCGTCTGAAAATTCAATTTCTATACCTTCAGTCGCTAATAATGCCATATATTGTTTAATTAACGCATTGTCAGGCTCGATTAGTATTTTAACAAAATCGTCTGTCGATAATTTTGTTAATTCTACTCGAATCGGAAATCTCCCTTGCAATTCCGGAATTAAATCCGACGGTTTAGACATATGGAACGCTCCAGCTGCAACGAATAAAATATAATCCGTTTTTACTGATCCGTATTTTGTCGCAACATTCGACCCTTCTACAATCGGCAAAATGTCACGTTGCACACCTTCACGTGATACATCTACGCTATTCGACTGCTTACCAGCAATTTTGTCAATTTCATCGATAAAAATAATCCCGAGCTGTTCAGCACGATAAACAGCCTCTTGTGTAACTTCATCCATATCAATTAAGCGCTGTGCCTCTTCATTTGTCAAGAGTTTTCTTGCTTCTTTTACAGAAAGTTTACGTTTTTTCGTTTTTTTCGGCATAAAACTTCCTAGCGCATCTTGGAAATTCATTCCCATTTGCTCCATGCCAGTTCCTTGTAACATATCAAACATGGAAGACTGTTGTTCAGTCACTTCAATCGATACAATTTCGTCTTCAAGAAGCCCTGCAGCAAGCTTTCTCTCCACATCTTGACGCTTCTTTTCGATTTCAACATCTTCTTGTGTATCAGACGTTTGATTCGAATTTTGAGTGCCTCCAAAAAGCATCTCTAATGGATTTTTGAATCCAGATTGTTTCTCTGGACTCGGCACTAAAATTTCAACAAGACGTTGATTCGCTTGCTCTTCGGCTTTATCTTGAACTTTCACTACCATTTCTTCTTTTACGATACGAACCGATGTTTCCACTAGGTCACGTACCATCGACTCTACATCTCTACCCACATATCCAACTTCTGTGAATTTTGTAGCCTCAACCTTAATAAAAGGTGCTCCAACGAGTTTCGCCATTCGTCGTGCTACCTCTGTTTTCCCAACACCTGTCGGTCCAATCATTAAGATATTTTTAGGTGCAATTTCGTCACGTAAATTTTCAGCTAATTTACTGCGACGATATCGATTTCTCAACGCTACAGCAACCGCTTTCTTTGCGTCTTTTTGACCGATGATGTATTGATCTAATTTTTCCACAATTTGGCGCGGAGTAAAATGTAAATGCATATAAAATGCCTCCCTTACGATTCTACAATTCTTCAACAATTATGTTGTGATTCGTATAAACACAAATATCGCCAGCAATCTCTAAACTCGCTTTCGCAATTTGCTTCGCTGTTAAGTGTTCACTTGCATATTGCTTTAAAGCACGACCTGCAGAAAGTGCATAATTCCCACCAGATCCAATTGCTAAAATACCATCATCCGGTTCAATTACTTCTCCTGTACCTGAAACAAGGAGCATAGTTGTTTTATCCATGACAATGAGCATTGCTTCTAGCTGACGTAACATTTTATCGCCACGCCATTGTTTGGCCATTTCAACAGCAGCACGCTGCAAGTTGCCATTATACTCTTCTAATTTCCCTTCAAACATTTCAAAAAGAGTAAATGCGTCAGCAACTGATCCTGCGAAACCAGCCAAAACTTTACCTTGGAAAAGTTTACGAACTTTACGAGCTGTATGTTTCATTACAACAGCATTTCCCATTGTCACTTGGCCATCTCCAGCCATTGCACATTCTCCATTATGATGAACTGCAAATATCGTTGTAGCGTGGAAATTTCCCATAGAAAAAACTCCTTTATTTGTTTTTATAGCTTTTAAAGCAATTTATGCCCGCGGGTGATGCTTCATGTAAACAGAACGCAATCTTTCTTTAGAGACATGCGTATAAATTTGTGTCGTCGACAAATTTTCATGGCCTAATAACTCCTGTACAGTACGTAAATCCGCCCCTTCATCTAGCATATGTGTAGCAAATGTATGCCTTAACATATGGGGACTTATCCGCATTGTCAGCGAAGCCTTTTTAATGAGTTCATTTAAAACATAACGAACTCCACGACTTGTTAGCGGTTTACCTTTCGCATTTAAAAATACCATATGAGAGTCTTCGTCAGTCTTATTAACTAACTGTTTTCTCCCATTCTCTATATAAGTAATTAAAGAATCTTGCGCATAGCTTCCGAACGGAATATACCTTTGTTTTTTTCCTTTTCCCATTACTAAAATTGTTCCCACCGCAAAGTCAATATCGGTAAGTTGTAAATTGACACATTCACTCACACGGATCCCAGTCGCATACATCAACTCTAACAAAGCTTGATTCCTTTGACCTAATGGTGTTTCTGTGTCAGAAACTTCAAATAATTCCTCTAACTCTTCAGCATATAAAAACTTTGGGATTGACAATTCTTTTTTGGGGAGTGACGCAAGTGCAAACGGATTATCCTTTCGATAACCTTCACGCATCAAAAAACGATATAAACTTCGTAAGCTTGATACTTTTCTTGCGACAGATTTACGGGCTAACTTCTCATCGTGCAACGTCGTTAAGTACAAACGAACATCCGCGTATGTAACGTCTAAAAAAGAGGATATGCCTTCTCGTTCCATAAATTGCACAAAATGTTCTAAATCATTTTGATAACTTGCAATTGTATATTTTGAATAATTTCTTTCAATTTGTAAATATCCAACGAATAATTGTAACAATTTCTTCACATTCACACAACTCACCTCAATAAAGGCTACTAAATCGTATCACAACTTAGTAGCCTTTGCAAGAAATTTAACTAAATATTTACAAAATTTCGAATCGTTTCTAAAGCGCGTGCTGCGTACGCTTCATTTCGTTCTGCTTTCTTTTTAATCTTCTTCTCTAACGGTGCAAATAGACCGAAGTTCGCATTCATCGGTTGGAAGTTTTTAGCGTTCGTTGCCGTAATGTAATTTGCCATGCTACCCATCGCAGTTACTGGCGGTAATACAACTGGCTCTTCACCTTGCACAAGACGCGCAGCATTAATTCCTGCTAATAATCCTGATGCTGCCGATTCAACATATCCCTCTACTCCAGTCATTTGACCAGCGAAGAATAAATCATCCCGTTGTTTATATTGATATGTTGGACGAAGCAAATTAGGTGAATTAATAAACGTATTACGATGCATTACACCATAACGTACAATCTCTGCATTTTCTAATCCTGGAATTAACTGTAACACTTCTTTTTGCGGTCCCCACTTTAAATGTGTTTGGAAACCTACGATATTGTATAAAGTTCCCGCTGCATCATCTTGACGTAACTGAACAACAGCATATGGCGTTTTCCCTGTTTTTGGATCTTCCAATCCAACAGGTTTCATAGGTCCAAATACTAACGTCTGTCTCCCTCTACTTGCCATAACCTCTACTGGCATACAACCTTCAAAGAAAATTTCTTTTTCAAACTCTTTTAAAGGCACTGTCTCAGCAGCAATTAGAGCCTCATAAAAACGATCAAACTCTTCTTCTGTCATTGGGCAATTTAAATATGCAGCTTCACCTTTGTCATAACGCGATTTTAAATATACTTTATTCATGTCAATGCTGTCTTTTTCTACGATTGGGGCTGCAGCATCATAGAAGTAGAAATAATCTTCTCCTGTTAATTCTTTCAATTTTGCAGAAAGATCAGGAGATGTTAATGGACCTGTAGCAATAATTGTCGGTCCCTCTGGAATATCTGTAATTTCTTCATTCATTACAGTTACATTTGGATGGTTCTTTACGTATTCTGTTACTTTAGCTGCGAACTCATGACGGTCTACAGCTAAAGCGCCTCCAGCTGGTACAGAGCACTCATCCGCCGCACGAATAATTACAGAATCCATTAAGCGCATTTCCTCTTTAATAACTCCAACTGCATTTGTTAAAGTGTTTGCACGAAGTGAGTTACTACATACTAATTCAGCGAATTTATCTGTGTGATGAGCTGGCGTTTGCCTTACCGGTCTCATTTCATATAATCTAACTTGGACACCACGTTTTGCAATTTGATAAGCTGCTTCACTTCCTGCAAGACCTGCGCCAATGACGTTTACTACTTGTGTTGTCATTTATATCACCTTTCCTTTTCTTCCCGAAAAAAATGTGAGCAGTTACGCTCACATTTGTTGTTCTTCTTCATAATCGCACGAAATACATTGTACTTGCACGCCTTTTTTCAACTTTTTCTCTACAAGCATGCCTTCGCACTTCGGACACTTACGACCAATTGGCTTATCCCAAGATACAAAGTCGCATTCCGGATACGTACCGCACCCATAGAAAAGACGTTTCTTTTTATTACTACGGCGTTCAATAATTTGACCCTTATCACACTTTGGACAAGTAACACCGATTTCTTTCACAATCGGCTTTGTATTACGACAATCTGGGAAATTCGAGCAAGCCATAAATTTCCCGTATTTACCCATTTTAAAGACCATTGGGTGATTACATAATTCACAATCTTCCCCAGCTGGTTCATCTTTAATTTCCACTTCACGCATTTCTTTTTCCGCTTTTTCTAAACGCGGTTCAAAACCTACGTAGAAATCATCAACAATTTTTACCCAATTCGCATTTCCTTCTTCTACTTCATCAAGGCTTTGCTCCATATTGGCAGTAAATTCAATGTTAATAATTTCTGGGAAAAACTCTAAAATAAGTTCAATTACTATTTCACCAAGTTCAGTCGGAACGAAGCGTTTATTATCCAAGCCTACATACCCACGCTTTTGAATCGTTTCAAGTGTAGGTACATATGTCGACGGTCTTCCAATTCCAAGTTCTTCAAGTGTTCTTACTAGGCGAGCCTCTGTATAGCGCGGAGGAGGTTGTGTAAAATGTTGCTTTGGTTCTAAATCCTTTGAAAATACAGTTTCCCCTACTTCTAAAGGCGGCAACATCTTATCCTTTTCTTCAGCACCATCATCTTTTGACTCTACATACACTTTCATAAATCCCGGGAACTTTACAACCGATCCACTTGCACGGAACTGAACATTGTTATTAATGAGTCTCGCTGTCACAGTATCCATTATAGCAGACGCCATTTGACTTGCAACAAATCGCTCCCAAATCAATTTATATAATCGAAGTTGATCACGACCTAAGAAACTTTTTAGTTCCTCTGGCTTTCTCATTACCGAAGTAGGACGAATTGCCTCATGCGCATCTTGTGCATTTGACTTTTTCGTTTCTTTCTTCTTTTCTGTTCCTATGTATTCCGTACCATACGCTTCAGTGATGTAAGTACGAGCCTCTGTTTGAGCTGTTTCTGAGATACGTGTTGAATCAGTTCTCATATACGTAATAAGACCTACAGTTCCTTGTTTTCCAAGATCTATCCCTTCATACAATTGCTGTGCAAGCATCATTGTTTTCTTTGCTCGCATGTTTAACTTACGGGCTGCTTCTTGTTGCAAGGAAGATGTTGTAAACGGTAATGCAGGGTTACGTTTTCGCTCTTTGCGCGTTACATTTTCAACTGAAAACGCATTGTCTTTCATCTGTTCAATTATTTCATTCACTTGCGTTTCATTTGTTAATTGAACTTTTTCACCATCTACACCGTAAAAGCTTGCTTCAAATGTGTCTTTTCCTTTTACAAATTCTGTTTTAATTGTCCAGAATTCTTCAGGTTCAAAGTTTTGAATTTCCCTTTCACGCTCGATGATTAAACGAACTGCTACAGATTGTACACGTCCTGCACTTAATCCTTTTTTTACTTTCTTCCATAATAAAGGACTAATATTGTAACCAACAAGACGATCAAGTATACGTCTTGCTTGTTGTGCATCCACTAAATCCATATTAATTGCACGAGGATGTTTAAATGATTCTTTGATCGCATCTTTCGTAATCTCATTAAACACAACCCGACAATCTGATTCAACGTCCACATTTAACGTATTCGCTAAATGCCAAGCAATCGCTTCCCCTTCACGGTCTGGATCGGCCGCGAGATAGACTTTCTTTGCTTTTTTGGCCGCTGATTTTAAATCTTTTAAGACGGGACCTTTACCACGAATGGTAATATACTTCGGGGTGAAGTTGTTCTTTACTTCTATCCCCATTTGACTTTTTGGCAAATCGCGAACATGTCCCATAGACGCGACAACTTTGTATTTTTTCCCTAAATATTTCTCAATGGTCTTCGCCTTAGAAGGCGACTCCACGATTACGAGGTAATCTGACATGCTAGTGCCTCCTTAAGAGGTGGATTCAAGTCTTCATTAATCTTATTGATTTCTCTTGTTTTTGTCAATCAAGAATGAATATACCATACAGTGCCAATCTACCATTTGTCAATAATTGTTTAATAAAAACATAAAAATATAAGGTTAATTTAAAATCTCTTCCAAGATATCTTCTGCATTTCTTACTAGTTTTACTCCTTGCTGAATAAGATGATTCGTTCCCGATGCCCCCTCTATAAATATAGGTCCAGGAAGCGCAAATACCTCTCTACTTTGCTCTAACGCAAGGTCCGCAGTAATAAGTGTTCCACTTCTCGATTTCGCTTCTACAACTAAAACACCTTTACTTATACCACTAATAATCCGGTTTCTTTTTGGAAAATACCATTTTTTCGGTGCATAGTGCGGCGGATACTCTGTCAATAACAATATATATTCCTTCCACATTTCATATAAAGGTCTATTTTCTTTCGGATACATAAAAGACAATCCATGCCCTAATATCGCAATAGTCGGGCAATGATGCCTTACTGTAATCTCATGAGACATTGTATCTATCCCTTTTGCAAACCCACTGACAATAAGCCACTCTCTTTCTAATAAAGGGTGTAAAATAAACTTCAAACTCTCATGACCATATAATGATGGTTCTCTCGTTCCAACAACTGCTAATTTATTTACTTTATTCAGGAAATCTTTCTCTCCTTTTCCATATAAAACGAAGGGAGGGTCTTGTATTTCACGTAATAATTGCGGATAATTTTCATCCCATATCGTTATATAAAAAATACGATTTTTCTCTAAATAAGATATATATTGCGGAAGATTTGAACTTTGAAGAAATTTTACTAGTTCTGAAGATTTTTTCGAGGATATTCCAGTGTAGTGTTCCATTTGTTTTTCGTTAAAATTATATATGTTCTCTAATTCTGGATCGACATATAGTAGCCTCTCCATCGCTTTCCAATAATCTGCTAGCAAGTAATGAAGATGTAATAATCTCTCTCTTTTCATCTTGATTCTCCTTACCCATAATTTTTATTATGTAAACAGAAAAAGTCTAAAAAGACACCCTCAAGTAAGAAGGTGTCTTTCAACAGATTAATAGTTTTTACAAGTCTCAAATAAACCTTTTTCTTTTAAAACAGAGATTAGCGTTTCTCCCATAACTGCTGGAGTTTCAGCTACTTTAATGCCACAAGCTTCCATTGTTTTAATCTTTTCAGCAGCAGTTCCTTTACCGCCAGAAATGATTGCACCAGCATGGCCCATACGTTTGCCAGCAGGCGCTGTTTGACCACCAATGAAGCCTACAACAGGTTTTGTCATATTAGCTTTTACCCATTCAGCTGCCTCTTCTTCTGCTGTACCGCCGATTTCACCAATCATAATTACAGCATGTGTTTCTTCATCTTCATTAAATGCTTTTAAAGCATCAATAAAGTCTGTACCGTTAACAGGGTCTCCGCCGATACCTACAGCAGTAGATTGGCCAATACCTTCTTGTGTTAACTGATGTACAGCTTCATACGTTAATGTACCAGAGCGAGATACGATACCAACATGACCTTTTTTATGAATATATCCTGGCATAATACCAATCTTACATTCATCCGGTGTGATTACACCTGGGCAGTTTGGTCCAAGTAAACGTGTATGTTTACCCGCCATATATCTCTTTACGTTTACCATATCTAATACAGGAATCCCTTCAGTAATACATACTACTAAATCAATTTCTGCATCAACAGCTTCCATAATTGCATCTGCCGCAAAAGCGGGTGGAACGTATACAACTGAAGCGTTTGCGCCTGTTGCTTTCACTGCATCTTCTACTGTATCAAATACTGGTACACCTTCAATATCAGTGCCGCCCTTACCTGGTGTTACACCACCGACAATTTTCGTACCGTATTCAATCATTTGTTTTGTATGGAATAAACCTTGAGAACCTGTAATACCTTGAACAATAACTTTTGTATCTTTATTAACTAATACGCTCATTTTTCTCCCCCGCTTTCTATTAGCCCACTAGTGAAACAATTTTTTGTGCACCGTCTGCCATAGATTCTGCTGCAACAATATTTAAGCCAGACTCATTTAAAATTTTCTTACCTAGTTCTACGTTTGTACCTTCAAGACGTACAACTAAAGGTAACTCAAGACCTACTTGTTTCGTTGCTTCAATAACACCTTCTGCAATAACATCACACTTCATAATGCCACCAAAAATGTTAACAAAGATACCTTTTACATTTTTGTCAGAAAGGATAATTTTGAATGCTTCTGTAACTTTTTCTGCAGTTGCACCGCCACCAACATCTAAGAAGTTAGCTGGGTCACCGTGGTAATGTTTAATGATATCCATTGTAGCCATCGCTAAACCTGCACCATTAACCATACAACCGATATTTCCATCTAAAGGAATGTAGTTTAAGTCGTATTTTGAAGCTTCAATTTCTTTTGAATCCTCTTCATCAAGATCACGAAGCTCTAAAATGTCTTTATGGCGATATAATGCATTAGAATCAAAGTTTAATTTTGCATCTAATGCCATAACTTTACCTTCACCTGTTGTAACAAGTGGGTTAATCTCAGCGATAGAGCAATCTTTTTCGATAAACGCACGGTATAAGCCCATCATAAACTTCACAGCTTGTCCTACAAGCTCTTTTGGAATATTGATGTTAAATGCGATTCGGCGCGCTTGGAAACCTTGTAAGCCTACTGCTGGATCAATATATTCTTTAAAGATTTTTTCAGGTGTTTTTTCTGCTACTTCTTCAATTTCTGTTCCGCCTTCTTCAGACGCCATTAAAACAACTTGAGAAGTTGCACGATCTAAAACTAGACCTACATAATATTCTTTTTTAATATCGCAACCTTCTTCGATAAGTAAGCGTTTTACTTCCTTACCTTCAGGACCTGTTTGATGTGTCACAAGTGTAGTTCCTAAAATGCTTTCTGCATATGTACGAACTTCATCTAAATTTTTTGCAACTTTTACTCCGCCAGCTTTGCCGCGTCCACCAGCGTGAATTTGTGCTTTCACTACACATACATCTGTTCCTAATTCTTTCGCCGCTTCTACAGCTTCTTCTACTGTAAATGCAACCTTCCCGTTCGGAACGCTAACCCCATAGCTTCTAAGGACTGCCTTACCTTGGTACTCATGGATATTCATGGTCCCATCCTCCCCTGTTTTCCTGTTTTACTCGAAAAGTTTTTTAATGTTTAAAAAACATTACATTGCCATTGTATAAGATGATTGGCACGCTGTCTACAATAAAGTGTCAGAAAACTGAAATCGCTTTATTCTTTTTCGGAAATAGTAATGTTTATATGCCAAAATAAAAAAATAAGCTGTATATTTACAGCTTATTTTTGAATCATATCTTTAATTGGCGCGAATGACTTTCGGTGTTCATCTAATACTCCATGCACTTGAATTGCCTCTAAATGTTGCTTTGTGCCATATCCCATATGTTGCTCAAATCCATATTGAGGATACTTCTCTCCCAGTTCTTTCATCATACGATCTCTCGTTACTTTTGCGATAATGGATGCGGCTGAAATCGAAACACTTTTCGCATCACCTTTAATAATTGATGTTTGCGGAATTGGTGTAGGAAGTTTCATCGCATCAATTAATAAATGTTGGGGTGTACAAGATAAATTCGCAACTGCATCTAACATCGCTTGTTTCGTTGCTTGGTAAATATTAATGTCATCAATAACTTGCGGCGATACAATTCCTACTCCAATTGCAATTGCTTGTACTTTTATTTCATCATAAAAACGCTCACGTTTCGCTTCACTCAACTTTTTCGAATCATTTAACCCTGGAATATAAAAATCCTCAGGAAGAACGACAGCTGCCGTCACAACAGGCCCAGCCAATGGCCCGCGCCCTACTTCATCAATACCCGCGATATATGTGACCCCTTTTTCACGCAAAGCATTTTCATACTTGGACATTTCAAAAAACTTCTCTTTTTCTTTCTGTTCTAACTCTTTTTGTTTATACCACTTCAAAACGAGCTTTTGAACACCTTTTCGATCATCTTTCATTAACAGTTGAAAGCGATCATCTTCTTCATTCATAATTTCTTTCAATACATTTTCTGCTTCTTTTATCGTTATAGTTTGCATTTATACAAGCTCCTTTTTAAACATATCCAAAAAGAAAAGACGCACAAACGCACGTCTTATACTTCTTCTATTTTTTCCACATCTTCTACTTGCTCTGCAAACTCTTCCGGTGTTTCAAACGTCATTTTTCCAAGTTTGCCACCACGAAGCTCACGAAGCACAAGCTCAGATGTCTTATCATAATCAATCATTCCGCCGCCCATTAAGCAGCCTCTATTTTTTCCAATTGCATCGAATAATTCCACAATATCTTCTGGAATCTCATTTAAATTATAGCGTTCTTTCAAGCGTTCTGGATAATGTTTCTCCATAAAACGTAATGCGTAAACAGCTACATCTTGTAAATTTAAAATTGAATCTTTAATTGCACCCGTTGTCGCTAAGCGAAGACCCACTAATTGATCTTCAAATTTAGGCCACAGAATACCTGGTGTATCTAACAATTCCATTTCCTTCCCAACTTTAATCCATTGTTGAGCTGTTGTCACACCTGGACGATCTCCTGTTTTAGCAATATTTTTCTTTGCCAATTTATTAATCAATGTAGATTTACCAACATTTGGTATACCTACAATTAATGCACGAATCGCTCTCGGTCTAATACCTTTTGCAACCATTTTATCAAATTTTTCTTTAACAAGCACTTTACAAGCTGCTGCAATTTCCTTCATACCTTGTCCAGCTTGCGCGTTAATTGAAATTGCCATATGGCCTTTTTCTTTAAAATATGCGATCCATTGTTTTGTTAAACGATCATCTGCCATATCCGCTTTATTTAAAACAACAAGCCTTGGCTTATGTGTAATGATTTCATCAATCATTGGGTTTCGAGATGATAATGGTAATCGAGCATCTACAAGTTCAATTACAACATCAATTAATTTTAATTTCTCCGTTACTTGGCGTCTAGCCTTCGCCATATGCCCTGGAAACCATTGAATTACCATGTTGCCACCTTCTTTTTCATTTATTTCACAATACGTGCGTCTTCTAACGGCCAATATAACATATTAGCTTTACCAATTACTTGATCCATTGAAATCGTACCGATTGAACGGCTATCTTTACTAAAACGACGATTATCACCTAAAACAAATAATTGATCTTTTGGAACGGTTTTCTTGCCTGTCATTTCTTCAAGATTAAAATCATATGTAAGCGGTCCGTCAGCAATTTGCTTTTTCTGCTTGTCTAAATACGGCTCCTCATAAGCCTTTCCGTTAATATACAGTTTATCATTACGATACTCTATTTCATCGCCTGGCAGGCCTATAATGCGCTTAATGTAATCTTTATCTTCTGTTGCTCGAAATACGATAATATCAAAGCGTTTTGGATCTCCAATGTGATAACCAATTTTATTCACAATCATTCGATCACGATCATGTAAAGTAGGTGCCATCGATACCCCGTCTACGAGAATTGGCGCAAAGAAAAACTGTCTAATAACACCAGCTAATACAACAGCAATCAAAATTGCTTTAATCCATTCCCAAAGTGAACTCTTCTCTTTTTTCATGCATTTCCCCTCCACGGTTATGTAAACTGCTCGTATTATACCAAAATTTCATATAGATTGGAAAAAGGGAGCTTGTGCATTTACAAGCTCCCATACATGTCTTATCGAATTTCTTTAATACGTGCTTTTTTACCGCGAAGGTTACGTAAGTAGTATAACTTAGCACGACGTACTTTACCACGGCGAAGTACTTCGATTTTCGCGATTCTTGGCGTGTGAACTGGGAATGTACGCTCAACACCTACACCGTAAGAAATCTTACGAACTGTGAATGTTTCACTGATTCCGCCACCACGACGTTTAATTACAACACCTTCGAAAAGCTGAATTCTTTCACGAGTTCCCTCAACAACTTTTACGTGTACACGTAAAGTGTCACCAGGACGGAATGAAGGAAGGTCAGTTTTTAATTGGCCTTTTGTAATTTCTGCGATTAATTGTTGCATATTAAATTCTCTCCTTTAAACAGATGCTCTTATAAAGTCTTAATAAATTACAGCGGAACATCGTTAATACGGCTACTGATTTCAGTAGCACAAATGTTATAATAGCATATTACTAGGCCTGTTGCAATAGCAAATATATGAAGTTATTACTGCTCTCGCTTTATTTCCTCAAGCCATTTTTTCTCTTGTTTAGATAGCTCTCTCTCATCTAATAAATCAGGTCTACGCGTATACGTTCGGCGCAAAGATTCCTTATGTCGCCATTCATCAATGTTTTTATGATTCCCTGACATTAATACATCCGGTACCTTCATACCACGAAAATCAGCTGGACGTGTATAATGAGGATGCTCTAATAAACCTGTACTAAACGAATCCTCTACTTGTGAAGCATGATTTCCTAGCACACCTGGCAAGAGACGTACCACACTATCAGTAATAACCATAGAGGCTAATTCTCCGCCCGTTAATACATAGTCACCAATAGAAATCTCATCCGTTACGAGATGCTCACGAATTCGTTCGTCATATCCTTCATAATGCCCACATACGAAGATTAAATGTTCTTCCCCTGCAAGCTCTTCCGCTTTCTTCTGCGTAAATCTTTCGCCCTGCGGACACATTAAGACAACTCTCGGCTTACGCTCTGTCTCTTTCGTCAAATCCTCTACAGCATCAAAAATAGGCTGAGGAGTAAGCACCATACCAGCTCCTCCGCCGTAAGGATAATCGTCTACGCTATTATGCTTACTTGTTGTATAATCACGAAAGTTAACAACACGAAGGTTTACCGCTTCTTTTTCTTGCGCCTTCTTTAATATAGAAGATCCAAATACACCGGTAAACATGTCTGGGAACAACGTTAAAATATCAATTTTCATTATAGCAGCCCTTCCATTACATGAATGGTTACTAATTTATTTTCAATATTAACTTGAAGTACAACATCATCGATATAAGGAATTAAGAGATCTTGACCCTTCGGGCGTTTAATTACCCAAACATCATTTGCACCAGGAGATAGAATCTCTTTGATTGTCCCTAGCGCTTCTCCTTCTTCCGTTACAACACTGCAACCAATAATTTCATGATAGTAGTATTCACCTTCAGCAAGTTCGCCTAACTGCTCTTCTGGTACTTTTATTAAAGAACCTTTAAACTTCTCTACTTCATCTACATTGTTATATCCTTCAAATGTTAATAAATCGAATGTCTTATGTTGGCGATGAGAAGTTACCTTCACCGGAAGATAGTCTGTGCCTTTCTCATTCGATATGTATAGCGTGTTTCCTACTTTATATCGCTCTTCTGGAAAATCAGTACGAGAAATAACACGGATTTCTCCTCTTACGCCATGAGTATTTACAATTTTCCCTACGTTAAACCATTTTGTCATAAATAGTATGTCACCCCTGGTTTCTATATAAATTAAGCATCTCCATTTCGCAGATGGAACATGCAATCTCTATTTAAATGTTAAAAAAGGGAGAGGAATAACTCCTCGCCCTTTTTACGTTTATTGAATTTCCAGTGTTACTTTTTCATCATTATGATGTCCCACTGAATACAAGAGCATTCGAATCGCTTTCGCAACTCTCCCTTGCTTTCCAATGACTTTTCCAACATCCTCAGGATGTACAGTTAATCGATACTTTATCTCTCCGTTGCAAAGTTCCTGTGTAACTTTTACATCTTCAGGATAATCGACAAGAGGCTTGACAATCGTCTCGACTAACTTCTTCATAGTCATTGCCTCAATTACTTACCTTGTTTAGATAAGTGGAATTTCTCCATGATACCTTGGTTAGAGAATAAGTTACGAACTGTATCAGATGGTTTAGCACCATTTCCTAACCATTTTAATGCTGCTTCTTCGTTGATCTTAACTTCAGCTGGTTGAGCAACTGGATTGTAAGTTCCGATTTCCTCAATGAAACGTCCGTCACGAGGAGAACGAGAATCTGCAACAACTACACGATAGAAAGGAGTTTTTTTAGCTCCCATACGTTTTAAACGAATTTTAACTGCCATTTATAAAGCACCTCCGAATTTATTTCACACAGATAATTATATTAGCAAAAAGACTATTGCTTTGTAAAGTATTTTTTCTTAACAGAGCCATCTTTTTTTCCTTACATGAATGGAAACTTCAATCCACCTAGTCCTTTTTTCTTACCTTTTTGCATTCCCGTCATCGTCTTCATCATTTTTTTCATGTCATCGAATTGCTTAATTAGACGATTGATTTCTTGTACAGTTGTACCGCTACCTTTGGCAATGCGCTTTTTGCGACTAGCATTGATTATTTCCGGTTGTTCTCGTTCTAATTTAGTCATAGAACGAATAATTGCCTCAATATGCCCAATTTGTTTTTCATCAACTTGCGCATTTTTCAGCCCTTTAATTTTATTTGCACCAGGAAGCATTCCTAACAATTCATCAAGCGGCCCAAGTTGGCGCACTTGTCCAAGTTGTTCTAGGAAATCGTCAAGCGTAAACGAAAGCGTACGCATTTTTTGCTCAAGTTCTTTTGCTTTCTCTTCATCAACTGTAGCTTGCGCTTTTTCAATTAACGTTAAGACATCGCCCATCCCTAAAATACGGGATGCCATACGCTCTGGATGGAACGCTTCAATTGCATCTAGTTTTTCACCCATACCAGCAAATTTAATCGGCGTGTTTGTCACAGCCTTAATAGATAATGCAGCACCACCGCGCGTATCACCATCTAATTTCGTTAATACAACACCTGTTAAACCTAACTGTTCATGGAAACTTTGTGCAACATTTACCGCGTCTTGCCCCGTCATCGCATCGACAACAAGGAAAATTTCATCCGGTTTCGCAACTTCTTTCACTTTCGCTAATTCATCCATTAATTCTTCATCAATATGCAGGCGACCCGCTGTATCGATTAAAACATAATCGTGATGATCTTCTTTTGCTTTTGCAATCGCTTGTTTCGCAATTTCAACAGGACTTACTTGATCTCCTAAAGAAAATACAGGCATGTCCAATTGCTTCCCTAATGTTTCAAGCTGTTTAATCGCTGCTGGACGGTAAATATCCGCTGCAACAAGCATCGGTTTACGATTATGCTTTTTACGAAGCAAATTCGCAAGCTTACCTGTCGTCGTTGTTTTACCCGCACCTTGCAGACCAACCATCATAATAACAGTCGGTGGCTTATTAGCAACAGCAATTTTGCTTTGCTCTCCGCCCATAAGTTCTGTAAGTTCTTCCTGTACAACTTTAATTACTTGTTGTCCAGGTGTCAAACTTTTCATTACATCTTGTCCGACAGCACGTTCAGACACACGCTTCACAAAATCTTTTACTACTTTAAAGTTAACATCCGCTTCTAAAAGAGCTAGACGAACTTCTCTCATCATTTCTTTCACATCGGCTTCAGAAACTTTTCCTTTGCCGCGGATTTTTTGCATTGTCTGTTGAAGTCGGTCGGCTAATCCTTCAAATGCCATATTGCCGCCCTCCTAATCTAATTTTTCGATAGCTTCAACAACTTGTTTCATTTCTTCATTCACATGCTCTTCTTCGCTGATTAGCTGTTTTAGCTTTGCAACAAGTCGCTGTCGCTCTTGAAACTTTTGAAGTAATACTAATTTTTCTTCATATTCTTCAAGCATCGCTTCAGTCCGTTTAATGTTATCATACACGGCTTGGCGACTTACATCAAATTCTTCCGCAATTTCACCAAGAGATAAATCATCTAGATAATAAAGCGACATATAACTTCTTTGTTTTTGCGTTAACAACGATTGATAAAAATCAAATAAATAGTTCATTCTCGTTGTTTTTTCGAGCATGTTGGATCATCCTTTGTTAAGTGATTTCCCTTTACATGAATTAGTTTACATGTAGTCCAAAAGAGTGTCAAGTTTTTTTCTTAACATCATATATTTTTTATAGAAAAAGAAGCGGAAATACCGCTTCTTTCGCTTATACTTCTTCTGTTTCTACTAAGTTCGCAAATAAACCATACACATATTGTTCTGGATCAAACTGCTGCAAGTCATCCATTTGCTCTCCTAATCCAACAAACTTCACCGGTACATCCATTTCGTTACGAATCGCTAATACAATACCACCTTTAGCAGTTCCATCTAACTTCGTTAAAACAATACCAGTTACATTCGTTGCTTCACGGAATGTTTTCGCTTGGCTTAAACCGTTTTGTCCTGTTGTTGCATCAATAACAAGCAATACTTCATGAGGAGCACCTGGTACTTCACGCTCAATTACACGCTTCACCTTCTCTAACTCTTTCATTAAGTTCACTTTATTTTGCAAGCGTCCTGCTGTGTCACATAGTAATACATCTACCTTACGTGCTTTCGCTGCTTGTACAGCGTCATACATAACCGCCGCTGGATCAGATCCAGATCCTTGTTTAATCACTTCTACACCAACGCGATCGCCCCATACTTCTAATTGTTCAATCGCTCCAGCACGGAATGTGTCTCCTGCCGCCAATAGGACTGACTTACCTTCTGATTTAAACTTATGCGCCAGTTTACCAATTGTCGTCGTTTTTCCTACACCATTAACACCAACAAATAAAACGACCGTTAATTGGTCCTCTTGCATATTAATTTCGTTACTAAAATCGCTGTCACCTTTGTAAATTCCTACTAGTTTTTCTGAAATAACAGCTTGTACTTCTTTTGGATCTTGAATGTTACGACGTTGTACTTCTTCTTTCAATTGGTCAATTAATTCCATTACCGTCGCAACGCCAACGTCTGCACCGATTAAAATTTCTTCTAACTCTTCGAAGAAATCTTCGTCCACTTTACGGTAACGATACACTAAATCATTCACTTTATCCGCAAATGAATTTCTCGTTTTTTCTAATCCTTGTTTAAATTTCTCTGTAACTGTATCCGTTTGTTTTGAAATTTTTTCTTTTAGTTTTTTAAAAAAACTCATACTTTCCCATCCTTCCTATTCACTTGCAATAAGTTCTTCTCCGGCGTCTAAACGAACCGAAACAAGTTTAGATACCCCCGATTCTTGCATTGTTACACCGTACAACACATCAGACTCTTCCATTGTACCTTTTCTATGTGTAATTACAATAAACTGCGTCTCATCACTGAATTTCTTTAAATACTGTGCAAAACGAGCTACATTCGCCTCATCAAGGGCTGCCTCTACCTCATCTAGTACACAGAACGGTACTGGGCGTACTTTTAAAATACCAAATAAAAGCGCAATTGCTGTTAAAGCACGCTCTCCACCTGAAAGTAAACCTAAGTTCTGCAGTTTCTTCCCTGGCGGTTGTGCTACAATATCAATACCCGTATTTAGTAAATCCTCTGGATTAGTCATTACTAAATCCGCTCTACCGCCTCCAAATAATTCAGAGAATACCGATTGAAACTCCATTCTAATGCCTTCAAACGTAGTAGAAAAGCGTTTTTTCATTTCTTCATCCATTTCGGTAATAAGCTGGTGCAATGTCGCTTTCGCTTCTTCTAAGTCGTCTCTCTGCTCTAGTAAGAATGTATGACGCTCCGCTACACGTTCATATTCATCAATTGCCCCTAGGTTCACTGTACCTAACTCTTCTATGGATAATTTGATTAATTTTACTTTCTTACGCGCATCTTCTGCAGGCATTGTCATTGTATATTTTAGTTTTGCCGCTTCAAATGAAATCGTATATGTTTCACGTAAATGTTGTAATCTATTTTCCAACTCTACATCCAGTCGATTTATTCTCACTTCTTGATCTTTCAACATTTCAAGAACATATTTATGTTTACCTGTCGTTTCTTTCAAATTGCGCTCTAAATGTTCTACTCTCTCTTGCAACGATACACGTTGTTCACGACGAGAGCGAATTAATTCTGAAGTTTGATTACGATCATATGCTTTCTTCTCAATCATATTCGTAATTTGCTCTTCACCACTTGAATTAGATGTCATTTCTTGTTTTAAGAACGCTAAATCCTCTTTCGTTTTTACAAGTGTCGCATCCGTTTCTTCTTTTTCCTTCGTCAATCGTTCAACTTTTTCTTTTTGATTAGATAAGCGTTGTTGCTTTTCAGCTGCCAGCACTTTTAACTCAGTCATTTCTTTTTGAACTTTTTCTTTCGAAGAATGTTGCTCACTTTTTTGTTTTGTTAAAGCTACAATTTTACTATCTAACTTAGTGATTTCAGCTTGAAGATTCGTTAAAACCCCTTCTAACTCCTCTTTACGCCCTTGCATTTTTACTCGATCTTGTAAAAACCCTTCAATCTCTAAATCATAAATAGACAACCGATCATTAATACGATGTTCTTCTAATTCTAAACGATTAATCTCTTCTCTTAATTTCTGCTCATCTACACGATCTGCTTCTACAGTTTGCCTTAGTTCGCGTATTTTCACTTCTTTTTCTTGAATCTCTTGTTTTACTGCTTTAACAAAGTTTTCTAACTTCGTTGTTTTTTCTTCCATATCAGTTAACTTGCGAGTCCACTCTTCCAGTTCACGTTGGCGTCCTAATAAAGAAGATTTCGCTTGCTTTACCGCCCCACCAGTCATAGAACCGCCAGGATTCACTACGTCACCTTCGATTGTTACAATGCGATAACGGTATTGCAGTTGTTTCGCCAACTCATTTGCTCCACGTAAATCTTTCGCAACAATAACAGTACCTAATAAATTTGAAACTACATTTTCATATTTATTGTTGTACTGCACAAGTTCTGCCGCCACACCTACAAACGATGGGTGTTGATTTGCAATGCGTAATTGCTCAAATGATAACGATCTGCTTTTAATAACAGCTTGCGGTAAAAACGTTGCACGTCCATGTTTATTTTGCTTTAGAAATGCAATCGCATTACGAGCATGTTCCTCTGTTTGTACAACAATATGCTGCATCGCTGCACCTAGAGCGATTTCCATTGCAACTTCGTATTCTTTCGGTACCGTTAACAGTTCCGCAACAGCACCCTCGATACCTTGCAACCTATTTTCTCTAGCTTTCAATACTTCACGTACACCTTGATAGAATCCAGAATAATCTTCTTGCATCTCTTCAAGCATTTCTTTTCGAGAACGTGCCTGTTGCACAAATTGATATGCTTGATACAGTTTTGTTTCATTTTCACTATACTGCGTCTTACATTTCCCAAGCGCCGCCTCTGTCTTCTGTATATTTGAGAGAATGCCAGCTACTTTTTCTTTCGCTTGTTCGTAACTTTCTACAAGTTTCGTCTTTTTCGCTGTAATTTCCATACGCATTTCTACATATTTCGCATTCTCTTCATCTAGACGCTCGTTTTTAGACGTTTGCTGTTTCGATTGTTCTTCAATCATAGATAATTCATTACGATGACTAGCTTGTTGATTTAAAAGCTCAATATAGTCACCTTTTAAATTCTCAATCTGTTCCTCTAAATTGTCAGCAAAAGTAGCAAGCAGTTGCTCATTATCATGCAATTTTTGCTCCAACTCTTTTACTTCATTCACAAATTGCATTAAAGATTCTGTACTTGACTCAATCTCACCATCGTAACTTTTAGCTTTCTCAGTTAATTCAACAATTAACTGCTCAAGTTGCGCACAATGCGTCGTAGCATTTTGCTTTCTTTCTTTTAACAACTCACGCTGCCCTTCTAGTTTTTCTAGCTCTTTACTAGAAAGAAGAAGTACTTCTTGCAACGAGTCTACAGACTCGTCTACCGCTTGTAATTGTCCTCGTAATTCCTCAAGCTCTTCTTCACTTTTTTGTAAATTCGTTGACATTTTAGCTTCTTCGTTTTTATTATGCCCAAACTGATTTCGAAGCGCTTCCCATTTCTCATGCAATTCTTCAATTTCATGAACAATAAGCGCAGCTTCTACTTTCTCTAATTCTTCTTTATTCTCAAGATAATCTTTCGCAATAGAAGCTTGTCTTTCTAAAGGTTCTACTTGACTACTTAATTCATGAATTATATCTTGTACACGATTTAAGTTTTCTTGTGTTTCTGCTAGTTTCCCTTCAGCTTTCTTTTTGCGAAGTTTGTATTTTAGTACGCCTGCCGCTTCTTCAAATACACCTCGACGCTCTTCTGACTTACTACTTAAAATCTCTTCCACTTTCCCCTGGCTAATAATTGAAAAAGCTTCTCTTCCCATACCAGAGTCCATAAATAAATCGATAATATCTTTCAATCTACATGATTGTTTATTAATATAAAAATCACTATCACCTGAACGAGATACACGACGTGTTACACACACCTCATTGTATTCAATTGGTAAACGTTGATCTTCATTATTTAAAGTTATTGTTACTTCAGCAACATTAACCGCTCTCCTCGTATCACTGCCTGCAAAAATAATATCCTCCATCTTTGCACCACGTAATGATTTTGCAGATTGTTCACCAAGTACCCAGCGAATTGCATCAGTAATATTACTTTTCCCGCTTCCATTAGGTCCTACTACAGAAGTTACACCTGGGACAAAATCAACAGATACACGCTCAGCAAAAGACTTAAACCCTGCTATTTCTAATCTTTTTAAAAACACGAAAGGCCTTCCTCCTATTCTCCGTCGTTATAAATGTTCTCTATATAAAAACAAGTATTATACGGATTTACCTTCTTTTTCTTTATAAACAAAAAGAAAGTTTCATTCTATGCATAAGGAATCCCCCTCATTCAAAGGGGGATTCCTTATAGTTGTTCTTTTAATTTTTTCAATGCTTCTGCAGCAGCTTGTTGCTCTGCTTCTTTTTTCGACTTACCACTACCAAGACCTAAAGCTACGTTATTTAACGTAACACGTGACACAAATTCTCGATTGTGAGCTGGTCCTTTTTCTTGCAAAATTTGATACTCAACATTGCCACTGCCATCACGCTGAATCAATTCTTGCAACTGACTCTTATAATCCATCACATGAGAAAAAGCACCCTCATTAATTTTCGGATATACAATTTCTTTTAAGAATTCCCAAACTGTTTCTAGCCCTTGATCAAGATAAAGGGCACCAATAAACGCTTCAAAGACATCCGCTAATAAAGCTGGTCGTTCACGTCCACCTGTCATTTCTTCACCTTTTCCTAATAAAACAAGGCTGCCAAATGACAATTCGTTCGCAAAACGAACAAGAGATGGCTCACATACAATAGCTGCACGTAGTTTTGTTAACTCTCCTTCGCTCATTGTCGGATATTTTTGAAACAGATACTGTGATACAGTCAGTTCCAATACTGCATCTCCAAGAAATTCAAGACGCTCATTATCTTCATGCGGTTTTTTTCGATGCTCATTCACATACGATGAATGCGTAAATGCTTGAATCAATAATTTTTCATCTGTAAACGTAATACCTATCTTTTCTTGAAACACTTTAAATGCTTCACGATATTTTGTTTCGTATTTTTTTTCTCTATATTTTCGGTACGGCATAGGTCCCTCCAGATATAAGCCAGAAAGCCCCGCTAAAAAACGGGACTTCACTTAAGCATTATAGATGACTCTCTATGTAAGTCACAGCATCGCCAACAGTAGCAATCTTTTCAGCATCTTCATCAGAAATTTCCATTTCGAATTCATCTTCTAATTGCATTACAAGTTCTACTACATCTAGGGAGTCTGCTCCTAAATCTTCCTTGAAGCTTGCAGCTGGTACTACCTCAGTCTCTTCTACTCCTAAACGATCAACGATGATTTTTGTTACGCGCTCTAAAACATCTGCCATTCCATTCACCTCCCCTCAAATATTATATTAAATATTGACCAAAAAAACTAGGTGAAATCGATTCTTTTATTACATTACCATACCGCCATCAACATTTAACGTTTGACCTGTAACATATTTGCTTTGATCAGAAGCAAAAAACGTTACAGCATTCGCGATATCTTTCGCTTCACCAAATTGAGCAGCTGGAATAACTTTTAACATTTCAGCTTTAATATTCTCATCTAGTACATCCGTCATATCAGTCGCAATAAAGCCCGGCGCAATTGCATTCACAGTAATATTTCGACTTGCTAACTCTTTTGCAGATGTTTTTGTTAATCCAATAACACCCGCTTTAGCAGCAACATAATTAGCTTGCCCTGGGTTTCCTATAACACCCACAACAGAAGCGATATTTATAATTCTACCGTGACGTTGACGCATCATATAACGAGATACTGCTTTTGTACATAAGAATACACCTTTTAAGTTTGTATTAATAACTGTATCCCATTCTTCTTCTTTCATACGCATTAATAAATTATCTTTTGTTACACCAGCATTATTTACAAGAATATCAACTTGTCCAAATGTATCTACTGTTTGTTTCACCATATTTGTAACATCATCAGCATTTGCAACATCTGCTTTTACCGCAATTGCATCAGAACCTAATTTCTTAATTTCATCTACTACTTCATTTGCTTTTTGTTCATTACCTGCATAATTTACTACTACATTTGCCCCTTGTTTCGCTAAATCGATCGCAATCGCGCGACCAATTCCACGTGAAGCGCCAGTTACTAATGCTACCTTCCCTTTTAACATCAGTTTTCTCCTCTCAAATTTGAAATGGTATCTTTTAATGTCTCTTCATCATATATCGCATATGCTTTCACTGATGAATCAATTGACTTCATAAGTCCAGCAAGTACTTTTCCAGGCCCAATTTCAATAAATGTATCTACTCCCTGCTTCACCATACATTCAATAGACGGGTACCATAATACAGGCGAATAAAGCTGTTCGATTAACTTTTCTTGAATGTCGGCACCACGTGTAATAACATCCGCCGTAACATTTGCAATAACAGGAATGTTCGTATCATGAATTGTAATTTCATTCAAAACACTTTGAAACTTCTCAGCTGCCGGCTTCATAAGTGAAGAATGGAATGGCCCACTTACTTTTAGTGGAATTGCTCTCTTTGCACCATTTTCTTTCGCTCTTTGAGAAGCAACCTCTACGCCTTGCTTCGTTCCAGAAATTACAATTTGCTTCGTACTATTCATATTAGCGATTTGCACTGCATATCCTTCACTTGTTACTTCTTCTGTAACTTGTTTCAGCATATGTGGGTCAGCACCTAATATAGCTGCCATTGCACCTTCCCCGCCCGGAACAGCTTCTTCCATATATTCCCCGCGTTTCCTTACAGCATATACCGCATCTTCAAAAGTTAATGCACCAGCTGCTACAAGAGCGCTATATTCACCTAAACTATGACCAGCGACAAAGTCAGGTGTAATGTCATACTCTTTCAAAGCTGTCAAAATAGCAAAACTCGTTGTTAATAATGCAGGCTGCGCATTTGTTGTTAATGTAAGCTTTTCCTGCGGTCCTTCAAAAATCACTTCTGAAAGTGAATCTTGCAACACCTCATCTGCTTTTGCAAACACTTTTGCAACCTCTTTATTATTCTCTGCTAATTGTTTACCCATTCCAACTGCCTGTGAACCTTGGCCCGGAAAAAGAAATGCTATTTTTCCCATTTCAAATCCTCCTCTTATTGGAGTGACTCTTTCTCCATTACGCTTGAAATCGTAGGAATTACTTCTTTCGCTACCATTTCTCTCGTTTGACGAATCGCACTAAATATCGACTGGTCATTAGAAGAACCGTGAGCCTTAATGACAGGTGCTTTCAATCCAAATAATGCAGCTCCTCCATACTCCGAATAATCCATTTTATCTTTTAATACCATAAGTTTTGGCTTTAATACCGCCGCTGCTAATTTACTCGTAAATGAACTCATTAATTGTTCTTTCAACATAGAGAATAGCGCAAGTGCTGTTCCCTCTAATGATTTCAACGCTACATTCCCTGTAAAACCATCACATACAACAACATCTGCTACACCTTGCAATAAATCTCTTGATTCAATGTTCCCAACGAAATTAATTGGCGCATCTTTAAGCATTGCAAATACTTGCTTTGAAAGCTCGTTTCCTTTTCCATCCTCTGTTCCAACGTTTAATAGTCCAACGCGAGGATTTTCAATTCCTCTTACCTTCTCAGCATAAACAGATCCCATTACTGCATATTGATATAAATGAATTGGTTTTGCATCAACATTTGCTCCAACATCTAACATAACAAAACCTTTTCCATCTACAGTTGGCATTGTAGGCGATAAAGCTGGTCGCTCAATTCCTTCCATACGACCGACAACAAATAATCCAGCTGCCATTAAAGCTCCTGTACTACCTGCGGATATACAAGCGTCTGCTTCTCCATCCTTTACTTGTTGTGCCGCAAGCACCATTGAAGCTTGTTTTTTTCGACGAACCGCTCTTACTGGTTCCTCCGTTGATTCTATTTTTTCGTCTGTATGAAGAATAGTAATTCGTTCATCACTCGTTAAGTATTGACGAATTTCCTCTTCTTTCCCTACTAACGTAATATGTAAATCAGAATATTCCTTAATAGCTTTCATTGCCCCTAATACTACAGCCTTTGGAGCGTGATCTCCGCCCATTGCATCTATTGCGATTTTCATAAGTTGTTACCTTCCTCACTATAATTACTAGATCGATACATTTCAAAAGTGCCTGTAAAAACAAGTTCTTCTCCAACGAAGCTACGCACTTTGACAACCGTCCGTCCCTTATCATTCTCTACATCTTCAACGCGCGCTTTTGCAACAACACGCTCTCCTAATTTTACAGGGCGAATGTATCGAATGGTAGACTTTGCAGTTAAAGCTAATTCTTCATCAATAACTGCAACAGCTAGTGAGTTTGCTTGCGCAAACAGATGATGCCCACGGGCAATTTGATTTCTTTTAAATACATGTTCTACCTTTACTTCAAAGATAGAGATTGCATGTCTATCTAATTCAATATCAATAATTTCTCCAACAACCTCTTCTAACGGTAAAGATTTCACATCTTCTTCATGTTGCTTTGTAGCTACATGTTTAATTCTCTCTCTTAATTCAGGAATAGACAATTCCATACGATCAAGTCGTACTGTTTGTATACTCACTTGAAATTTTTCCGCTAAATCTTCATCCGTAATAAAAGGATTTGATTCGATTGTTTGTTGTAATAACTCTTGTCTTTCTTTTTTACTTCTTCTTTTTTTCATACCGCACCATCCATTTTTATGACTAGGTACTAACAGTAGTATATAATCATTAAAAGTAGAATGCAACAAAAACTTTTGTTGACTCCCTTTAATCGAGCTTCTCTCCTTGGAACACCCCTGTCCCATCAAGATACGTACGCAAGGCAGCGTACTGATCATTGTGCCAAAACGCTTCTGAATCTACTAGTATCGCCGCATCTTGCCTTGCTGTTTCTAACGCTCGATAATCATGTACCATGTCAGCAACCTTAAATTCTGGTAAGCCACTTTGCTTACTCCCAAAGAAATCTCCAGGACCTCGTAATTCTAAATCTTTTTCTGACAATACAAATCCATCATTTGTTTCAGTCATTATGCGCATTCTTTCTTTCCCTGTTTCTGATTTAGGGTCTGCTATTAATAAACAATATGATTGCTCACTACCACGGCCGACACGCCCTCTAAGCTGATGAAGCTGCGATAAACCGAAACGTTCTGCATCATAAATAACCATTACAGTCGCATTCGGTACGTTCACACCTACTTCAACAACTGTTGTCGATACAAGAATTTGCACTTTATTTTCACTAAACTGTCCCATTATCTCTTCTTTTTCCTGAGACGATAATCTCCCATGCATCAATCCAACTTGGCATTTCCCTTGGTAATGATGCGTCAGCATACTATGTAAGTCGATAGCATTTTGCACATCAAGTTTCTCAGATTCTTCAATTAGAGGACAAATAACGTATGCCTGTCTTCCTTTTTTTATCTCCTTTTCAACAAAACCGAGAACGCGATCTAACATATCATGTTTTGCCCAATATGTTTCAATCACCTTTCTACCTGCTGGCATCTCATCGATTATCGAAACATCCATCTCTCCAAATGCAGTAATTGCAAGCGTACGCGGAATTGGTGTCGCTGTCATAAATAATACATCTGGACTTTCACCTTTCTCCCGTAAAACTCGGCGCTGCGCTACACCAAATCGATGCTGTTCATCTGTAATAACGAGACCCAACCTATGAAATATAACTTCATCTTGAATTAAGGCATGCGTTCCAACAAGAATATCTATTTCTCCTTGTTCTAACTTCGCTAAAATTTCTCGACGTCTCGCACCTTTAACAGAACTTGTTAACAGTTCCACCTTCATACCAAAATGCGAAAACGTTTCAGCAAGCGACTGATAATGTTGCTCAGCTAAAATTTCTGTAGGAACCATTAAAGCACCTTGATAATGAGCTAATTTCGATGCATAAAGGCCAATCGCAGCAACAACTGTTTTCCCAGAACCAACGTCACCTTGCAATAGTCGGTTCATCCGATAAGGAGATGTCATATCTTTCAAAATTTCATCTACAACTCGGCGCTGCGCACCCGTTAATGGAAACGGCAGTGCATCGATAAATTCTTGTAATTCTACTGACGGAATCTCTTTCTTCGTCCCTTTTGAATTTTCCCTCTCCATTTTCCGGAGCGTTTGCATTTTCAGCTGAAATAAGAAAAATTCTTCATATACAAAACGGCGACGCGCTTGCTTCAAATCTTCCTGTCCTACCGGAAAATGCAATGCCCTAAGCGCTTCATATCTTGGTAATAATTTATATCGCCCTAACAAACCATCCGGTAACACTTCGACTATAGAATCTCCATATTCCTTTAACGCTTGAGCAATAAAACGACGCATCTGTTTTACTGTAAGTTTCCCCTTTACTGAATAAACAGGTTCCACTTCTTGTTGACGTACAACCGGCCCAAAATGAAGTTCTGATACAGCAATTGTTTGACGATGTTGATCCCATTTACCAGTAATCGTTACCGTTTCATCTAACTTTAATTTTTGCTTATAGTAAGGCCTATTAAAACATACCGCCGTAATTAAATAACGACCGACGAGAACACGAACTGTTAAACGCGATTTCTTCTTACCATAATATTGCAGCAAAGGAGCACTATGAATCTTCCCTTCAACCGTTACACGTTCATCATGCTTTACTTCAGCAAGATCTTTCATCGCATAATCTTCATAACGGTATGGAAAATGTTCTAATAGATGAGAAACTGTATAAATACCCATCTCATGTAGTAACTCAGATGTTTCTCCTCCAATCCCCTTTACATCCGTAACAGGAACTTGTACAACATCATTCAAGATTCTCACACCCCGTCACATTATTTTCTTTATTGCATTTTATTTGAGTACCAATTAGCATCTGTAATCGCTCTCTTTCACCTTATATATTCTATCATAGGCATTCTAAGAGAAACTACTCAAATCCCTTATATAAAACAAGTAAAAAAGAGCCTCACTATTAGCAGCAAGGCTCTTTTCTCTCTTCAATATGCTAGCCTTTTGAATAAAAACTAGTAATAAACTTCATATTACTACTTCTTATCCATTAGCAAGTAAGTAATCCATTTATTTTCAAAACGAATCTTATCTTATTCTACAGAGAAGATGAAAGAATACACTGGTTGGTTTCCAGCATGCACTTCTACTTCTGCATCTTCAAATTTCTCTTCTACAAATTCAACTAACTCCGCTACTTCTTCGTCAGTTGCATCTTCACCTTGTAGAATCGTTACGATTTCAGAATCTTCATCAATAAGCGCTTCTAGTAATTGCTTCGCAGCTCCTACTTTTTCAGCATTTGTAGATACAATTTTCCCATCTGCAATACACATGAAATCATCTTTTTGAATTGCTACACCATCAATTTCCGTATCACGTACAGCATACGTAATTTGACCTGTTTTCACATGAGATAAAGCTTCTTGCATGTTTTCTTCATTCTCTTCTAACGTTCCAACTGGGTTAAATGCTAACATTGCTGCCATACCTTGAGGAACTGTTTTCGAACGAACAACAATAACTTCTTGATCTACAACTGATGCCGCTTGTTCTGCTGCCATTACAATATTTCCGTTATTCGGTAAAATAATGATTTTTTCAGCATTTGCTTCTTCAATTGCCTTCACGATATCCTCCGTACTTGGATTCATCGTTTGACCACCTTCGATAACTTTCGTTGCGCCGATGCTCTCAAATAAAGTTTTAATACCAGACCCCATAGCTACAGTTACGATACCATATGGTTGTTTTTCTTTCGATTGAGCTGGTTGTTCAGGAACCATAGTAGGTTCATCTAATAAAGCAGTATGCTGTTCACGCATATTTTCTACTTTAATCTTAATTAAACTACCGTATTTTTGCCCGTAGTTCATAGCGTCTCCAGGATGTTCTGCATGGATATGAACTTTTACAATTTCATCATCAGACACAACTAGTAGAGAATCACCATATACACTAATATCTTCACGGAATTTTTGTTCAGAGAAATTATGCTCTTTCACCTTTTCAGCCTCTAATTTCACCATGAATTCCGTACAATATCCATACTTAATATCTTCTGTACTCAATTGGCTTTGTACACTACGGTGATGTTCTGCGCGTACCATTTCATTCATAGATGGTTGCGTCGGTGCATCAGAAGAAATCGTTTCTCCTTTTAAGTCAGCTAAAAATCCTTCGTATACCACTACAAGACCTTTACCACCGCTATCTACAACGCCAACTTGTTTTAATACAGGTAATAAATCTGGCGTACGATTTAACGATGCGTTTGCTTCTTTCACAACGTCTTCCATAAACAAAACAAAGTCGCGCTGTTTTTTCGCAACTGTTACTGCATATTTACCCGTTTCTCTTGCAACCGTTAAAATCGTTCCTTCAATCGGTTTCATAACCGCTTTATAAGCCGCCTCTACTCCAGCTTCTAGTGCTGCAGCAAAATCAACTGTTGTTAATTCTTCTTTTTGTTCAATGGATTTAGAGAAACCACGGAACAACTGAGATAAAATAACTCCAGAGTTACCACGAGCTCCCATTAATAATCCTTTGGCTAAACTTACGCCGACTTTACCAGCATGCTGTGAAGGGTTTGCTTTCACTTCACGCGCACCTGAAGTCATAGATAAGTTCATGTTTGTACCGGTATCGCCATCTGGAACTGGAAATACGTTTAATGCATCAACAAGCTGAACATTGTTTGTTAAATTATTCGCTCCTTGCATGATCATTTGTGATAAACGTTTTCCATCAATTTTTTGAATTGACACAGATTTTCCTCCTTAATGCACATTACAAGTTTATTACTTTAACTCCTTGTACGTAGATGTTTACAGAATCTACTGCTAGTCCTACAGTTTGATCTAATGTATATTTCACTTTCGTCTGCACATTATGTGCCACTTCTGAAATTTTCGTACCATAGCTCACAATAATATACATATCAATATGTACTTCATCTTCATCTTTACGAACAATAACACCTCTAGTGAAGTTTTCTTTTCGTAAAATGTCTGTTAATCCATCTTTTAACTGATTTTTTGATGCCATACCTACGATACCGTAGCAATCTACCGCGGCACCTCCAGCAATTGTTGCAATTACATCTGTACTAATATCAATTTGACCGTACTTCGTTTTAATTTCAATTGACATCTCGTTTCCCCCTTCATAAATGGTGAAAGTGAGCTAGACTACTTTAGTTACTATCATATAATCTTTTTAAAGAAAATTCCATCGTTCTTTCTTTTCACTCTCATATTTTATGTTTTAAATTACACTTTTTTATGATGAGCAAAATAGTCCATTGTTATTATACAACATGTACCACTATAATATGTCAAGCAATTTTTATGGATTTCAACTTTTCTTCATTGACATATAGTGTCAAGTAAATTTTCTTGATTTCTTTTTTCTACGGTGTTGCATTCTCTTTTTAGTTGTGTTAAATTATAGTAGTGTTTTTAGCATCGCATAAAAGACTAACATTGAAAAATTACGTATGGTAAGGTATCAAGGGAGGGAAATATAAATGGCTCGTGTTTGTGCTATTACTGGAAGAAAAGCTCGTTCTGGTAACTCTCGTTCTCACGCAATGAACGCTACAAAACGTAAATGGGGCGCTAACCTTCAAAAAGTTCGCGTACGCATCGACGGAAAAGTTCAACGTGTTTACGTTTCTGCTAGAGCATTAAAATCTGGCAAAATCGAACGTGTTTAATAATAAAAAAAAGAGCCGATAGGCTCTTTTTTTACTATAACAATGGAAAAAGCACCGGTGATAGGTGCTTTTTTTAATCTTTTTTGAAGGTATTTAACATTGCACGAACTATTCCACCAAGAAATTTAGGTAACTTAATTGTATAAAATCTCATGGTTTCCCTCCTAATCCCCATTACTCCACTTGGTCACTATATGATGTAAGGAGCAAAATTGTTTCTTCAATCAGTGCTTCTTATCAACATTAATATGCCAGAAGTAAATGAAAAAGTACCTTTTTCCTCAACGAGTTCGTTACTAATACAAAGTGTTGATCCCCACTCTATTGTTTTATTAGTAAGAGGGTACTTAAAACCAAACAATGTAATCCCTTCCACTATTTCAGTAACTGGTACAAAAGATACATAAGGAAAATTTTTATTTTCTTCAATTATATGTGTACCCATTTTTTTAACTGTTATTTCATTTTTATTGTCCACAATACACATTTCTATCTCTACTTCTAACCCTTTTAAAAGCATCTGTATATTTGCCAAACCGTGATCAAGCCTTCCACCAGTAGCACCAAAAATACGAATTAGTGCCGGCTTCTGTTCTAATGCCCAGTTGATTGCAATTTCTAAATCCGTTTGATCTTTTTCCCGCGGAACAATATGTAATTCGTTCGTTTGCTGTCCCATCCATACTAATTCTTCTTCAGTAACTGAATCGTAATCTCCAAACGCAACAGCCGGGGTAATCCCTTTCTTTAATAGACGGTATACTCCCCTATCAACCGCTGCCCACACTACTTCCTCATTCTCGTATCGAGCAAAATCTGCGCAATATTCCGAAGGTCCTCCTGCCAAAATATGAATAATCATTTTTTCTTCTCCTCCCATTGTAAAAAGGCAATCTGCCATTCGGTAGATTGCCTTTTTACATATTTTTATCCTATCCTATAAATGCCTTACTAGGATAAAAGTTCATCACTACCCACGAATTACGCGAATTGCTTCACCGCGGTCTTTTTGATTGTATACTGCTGACCCAGCTACAAGTACATTTGCTCCTGCTTCCACACAAAGTCTTGCTGTTTCAGCATTTACACCACCATCAACTTCAATTTCCACTTCTAGATTGCGCTCTTTCACCATGTCTGCAACTTGTTTAATTTTCGGTAATACAGAATGGATAAACTTCTGTCCACCAAATCCAGGGTTTACTGTCATAAGTAATACCATATCTATATCTTCTAATACATGCTCAATCACTGAAACTGGCGTATGTGGATTTAATACAACGCCCGCTTTAATACCATGAGATTTAATTAACTGAATTGTACGATGTAGATGCGGACACGCCTCTACGTGAACAGTAATAATATCCGCTCCCGCTTGTGCGAAAGTCGGGATATAGTTATCAGGATTTTCAATCATTAAATGTACATCTAATGGTAATGATGTAATCGGACGGATTGCTTCTACAATTAACGGTCCAATCGTAATATTTGGTACGAAATGTCCATCCATTACGTCAACGTGAATGTAATCCGCTCCGCCCTTTTCTACATCTTTAATCTCTTCCCCTAATTTTGAAAAATCTGCTGATAAAATCGATGGTGCAATTTTAATCATAACTAATACCTCGGCTTTCTCTCTCTAATTTCTTCTACGAATTGTTTATAGTTCTTATAGCGATATTCTGTAATCTTCCCTTCTTCAACCGCAGCTTTCACCGCACATTTCGGTTCAGAAAGATGTGTACACCCTCTAAATTTACAGTATTGGCTCGCTTCTTTCAACTCTGGAAAACAATATGTAAGATCTTCTACTTCTATATCAATGAAATCTAGTGAACTAAAACCCGGTGTATCTGCTACTAGTCCACTCCCAATTGCAATTAATTCTACGTGTCTTGTCGTATGCTTCCCGCGTCCTAAATGGGAAGAAATATCATTTGTTTTCAGCTCTAATTCTGGACGTAGCACATTAAGCATTGAAGATTTCCCAACACCAGATTGGCCCGCAACGACAGAAACACAATTTTCTAAGTATGGTTTTAATATATCAATACTTTCTGACGTATTAATAGAAGTAAATAAAACATCATAACCCATCTCACGATAATCATTCGCATAAGCTTCAACAGTTGCTTTCATCTTTTCATCTACTAAATCCATCTTGCTAATACAAATAATTGGCTTAATGTTATGATATTCAATCAGCACTAAAAATCGATCTAACAGTCCAGGATTAAAATCTGGTTCTACTGCAGAGAACACAAGGATCGCTTGATCGACATTAGCAATAGGAGGTCTAACAAGTTCATTTTTTCGATCAAACACTTCAAGCACATAACCTTCAGTTGGATTATCTGCCTGAAAAACAACTTGGTCTCCTACAAGTGGTGTAATTTTATTTTTTCTAAATACACCTCGCCCACGACATTGCGTAACCCCTTCTTCATGCTGCACGTAATAAAACCCACTTAAAGCTTTTATAATTTTTCCTTCTGGCATAGAATTCTCCTTTTTTGTATAAGGTGATGCTGAATTTAAAAATGAATGGATTTAAATTTTCCAAATAACGATTTCAAAACCTACCATATATACTTTCGCTAATATACATTGAATTTCCCATTAAATGCAAAAAAATATTTACAGCTGCATCACTTTACTAGCTTTTTGAATCATATATTTTTGCCTGCTATACCGTCCACTTTGTAGACAGCATAACAGGCAATAATAATAAGTAGACTTTCACTATTATTGAGTTGGATATGGTACTTCTTTATCAATAATCGTTACTCCATCCCGTACAATTTTATAGTGTCCCTTTGAACCTTCTTGAATTACAAATTCTAAAGAAATAGTCGCTGATTCAGTAATTGTTCTTGTTTCAACCGGTCTATCCATTTTTTGCTGCATGTCTTCTTTATAAATTTCTATTGTTTGCGGCTTTTTTTCACCTGTTACAGCAGGCTCATATGGGATAGAGATATTGTCCACTTTTACCGTTTTAGTCACTTTAGGCTTTTGACCATCAGAGATAATAATAGTTACTTTATCTCCCTCTTTTAATGGTGTACCTGGTTTTGGAAATTGCGAAATTACAAGTCCTTTTTCGACTGTATCTGAATACTCTCGTTTTATATCTGACGTTAGTTTTCTCTCATTCAAATAACCAGTTACACTATTTTCAGTCCACCCCGAAAAGTCACCTGGTCTAATTTGATAAGGCCCTTTACTTACCCAGATTTTCAGTTCTTGCTCCGCTTCTATAACCATCTGATCAGGCGTCGGAATTTGTTCTACAATTTCACCTTTCGGCTTATCATTTTCAATATAATTTACCGTAACTTGTTTATATTTTTCTTCTAACTCAGCTTTTACACTCTCAAAGTTTTGACCTGTGAAATTTGCCATCTTACTTTTCTTTTTTCCACCTGATTGATAGATAGTAATTTTAGCGTTTTCTTTTACGACTCTTCCTGCTACAGGGTCCGTTTTTATTACATCCCCAACTTCAACATCATCTGTATATACAATATTAGGCTCCGTCACCTCAAAGCCCTTTTCTACTAATGTATTTACAGCTGTCGTGTATTTCATACCAGCCACATCAGGAACTTTCACATCTTTCGGAATAAATAATCCTGGAATAACCGTAAGTGCTAATGTTATTCCTATTGCTAAAAATAAAAATGTTGAAATTAAAACTTTAAGCCACTTGTTACTCCGTTTTTTCTTCTTATCTAACTCAGCTGCTTCTGCTCTTATCGGTTCTTCCACCTTACTCCCTTTTAAAACAATCGTTTCATCACTTACATTTTCAAATAATTGTTCTTGTTGAATAATCGGAATCGCTTTCGTCGCTTCCATATCTTCCGGTATGTAAAATGGTTGCTCATTTATCCTCTCTGGATATAGCGCAGTTTCAATATCTCGCTTCATCGCATTGGCAGATTGATATCGGTGAAACGGATCTTTTGCAGTTGCCTTTAATATAATATTTTCAACACTTTGCGGAATATTTTCATTCCATCTTTTTGGTGATGGGATTTCACTTTGTAAATGTTTTAAAGCTATAGCAACAGCAGATTCGCCAGAAAACGGTTGTCTTCCTGTTAACAATTCAAACATAACTATTCCAAGAGAATAGATATCTGATTGTTTATTTGCTATCCCGCCACGTGCCTGTTCTGGTGATAAATAATGGACTGAACCGAGCACTGAATTTGTATGTGTAATTGTTGTTGCACTTGTAGCTGTCGCAATTCCAAAATCTGTTACTTTTATTATTCCATCAGCTCGAATTAAAATATTGTGCGGCTTTATATCACGATGCACAATTTCAAAATGATGGGCATGTGCCATAGCGGATGTTAACTGCTCCATAATATCAAGAGCTTCTCCTATAGGTAACATCCCTCGCTCAATTATGTATTGCTTCAATGTTTGCCCTGGTACATATTCCATGACAAGATAGTATATACCATCTTCTTCTCCGACATCATACATATTCACAATATTTGGATGCGACAACGTTGTAACAGACTGCGCTTCTCGATGGAAACGTTTAATAAACTCTTCGTTATTTGAGTAGTCGAGTCTTAATATTTTTACCGCTACATCTCGGCCAAGTATATCATCATGAGCTAAATATACATTGGCCATTCCGCCACCACCAATCATTTTCAGCAGCTTATAACGGTCATTTAAGCGTTTTCCAATCAGCACGTTGCACTTCACCTACTTTCGTTTGTCGAACCCGCATAATCAATAAGAACAAGTGTGATATTATCTTCTCCACCGCGATCATTTGCCAATTGAATGAGACACTGCCCTTTACCTTCAAGCTGTTCATTTAACTGTAAAATTTGTCGCATATCATCAATAGAAACTTTGTTTGATAACCCATCAGAGCAAAGAAGTAATTGATCATCTTCCTCAATCACCAACGTTTTAACATCTAACCCAACTTTTTCTTCTGTTCCTAATGCTCTTAATAACACATTCTTTTTCGGATGATACTCTGCGTCTTCCTTTGAAATTTCACCATGTTTCACAAGCTCATTTACAAGTGAATGATCTTCCGTTACTAGCGTCATTTCTCCTTCTGATACCATATAGCAACGACTATCTCCTATATGCCCTATTGTCACAAAGCTTGGTGTACAAACAGCTATTATAAGCGTTGTTCCCATACCATTACATTCTGCATTTTGCTGAGCGTATTCATATATACGCTCATTAATAATCCCAACACTAGTATGTAACCATTGTTCTACTTTTTTCGGCTCATTCATATTATGTGTTTGCTTCCAATAATCATGGAATAATTGAATGGCCATCGAGCTAGCTACATCACCAGCTCGATGACCTCCCATTCCATCTGCTACTACCGCTAATACATTTCCATCTAAATTGTGAAAAACTCCTGCACTATCTTCATTATGTTGACGAACTTTTCCTTTATCCGATAGAAATACGGCTTTCATCTCGTCACCTCGTCTCTTCTTTGCGCTCCTTCGCACGCAACTGACCGCAGGCTGCATCAATATCATGACCTTGTTCACGGCGAATCGTTACATTCACTCCACGATCTTTTAACGTTTTCTCGAACAAGAAAATTTGTTCACGTGGCGTACGTACATAATCACGTTCAGGTACGTAGTTTACCGGAATCAAGTTCACATGACATTTTACACCTTTTAAGAGCGCAGCAAGCTCTTCAGCATGCTCTACTTGGTCATTTTCTCCTCCAAATAATCCATATTCAAAAGTAATACGACGCCCTGTTCTATTTACATAGTATTTAATAGCTTCCATTAAATCTGGTAATTTATAAGCACGGTTAATCGGCATTAATTTTGAACGTAATTCTGAGTTTGGAGCATGCAATGAAATCGCAAAATTAATTTGTAGATCTTCTTCAGCAAACTTATAAATTTTCGGGATAATTCCACTCGTCGAAACAGTCATATGTCTCGCACCAATATGAAGTCCTTTTTCATGGTTAATGATGCGTAAGAATCCCATTAAATTATCATAGTTATCAAATGGTTCTCCAATCCCCATAACAACAAGAGAACTTACACGTTCTTCCGTTTCATCAAGCGCACGCTGAACTTCTACTACTTGCGCTACGATTTCTCCAGCTTCTAGGTTTCGCTTTAATCCACCAAGTGTCGAAGCACAGAACGTACACCCAATACGACAACCCACTTGCGTTGTTACACAAATGGAATTTCCATATTCGTGTCGCATTAATACCGTTTCAATAGAATATCCGTCATATAATTGGAATAAGAATTTAATTGTTCCATCCGAAGACGTTTGTTTTACTAACGTGTTTAAAGTAGTAATATCAAAGG
Source organism: Bacillus sp. ISO11 (assembly GCF_003458115.1). Taxonomy (NCBI): domain Bacteria; kingdom Bacillati; phylum Bacillota; class Bacilli; order Caryophanales; family Bacillaceae; genus Bacillus; species Bacillus sp. ISO11. Next base: position 103,113 of record NZ_QXCO01000005.1, read on the forward strand.
AATTCGACAATTTATCACGCAATCCTTTAGAAAGGTTTGACATATCCTCATAATTTTTTACACGTTTTTTATATAACCAATCAAAAATTTGTCCAGCACGGAACTTCGGTTCTCCTTGTTCCTTTAACCAATCTTGCATTTCATGAAGTTGTAAAGAGTAAATTGATGGTTTCTTCGTTTCTAAATTTTTCTTTTGTTTTCTTACAGTCGTTTCCATGATGCTACACCTTCTTCCTTAAACAAGCAATATAAAAGCCATCCGTCGCAAAATAATGCGGTAAAATTTGTACTTGACCTTCATCAATATACGGAGTTAATTTTTCTGGCATACGCTCTTTAAGCGTAGTATCCCATTCAAATTCAGGATGTTCTTGTAAAAATTTCTCTATTACTTGTTCATTTTCTATTTTCTCAATTGTGCACGTACTATAAACAAGACGACCGCCTTGTTTTAATAATGGTGCTATTTTTTCTAGTATTGCAATTTGAATCGTCGATAATCTTTCACTATCGCCTTTATCTTTTCCTAACTTAATATCAGGCTTACGTCTAATTACACCAAATCCAGAACACGGTGCATCTACCAATATTTTATCAAACGTTTCATTTGCAAAGTGCTCTTGCACTTTTCTAGCATCTAGCGCTTTAGTTTCGACATTTTCTAGACCAAGTCGCTCTGCTTGCTGTTTAATTAAACGTACTTTGTGTGCATGTAAATCAAGGGACATGACCTTACCAGTTCCCTTTAATCGTTCCGCGATATGCGTTGTTTTTCCGCCTGGAGCAGCACAACTATCAAGAACTGCATCTCCCGTATTCGGTTCTAAAGCGCGTGCTACAAGCATAGAACTTTCATCTTGAATAGAAAGAAATCCTTTTTTAAACGCTTCTGTATGCGCTACATTTCCTCTTTCAATCTGAATTGCATCATCTGATAAGTCACCACTTTTTGCTTCTATACCTTCACTTGCCAACAACTCAATCGCTTCTTCTACCGTTACCTTATCAACATTCACACGCGCTGTTGGTACAGGGGGTAACATGTTTACTTCGCACATTTTTTCTGCAGTTTCTAAACCGTATTCTGAAGTCCACTCTTGGACAAGCCAAACTGGATGACTTGTTGTAATTGCAAGACGTTCTACTGGATCCTTGATTTCATCTACAGAAGGTACACCTTCTCTCTGAATCGAACGTAATACACCGTTCACCATACCAGCAATTCCTTTATGCCCGCGACGCTTTGCAATCTCAACCGCTTCATGAATAGCCGCTCTTTCTGGCACTCGGTCTAAATAAATCATTTGATATAAAGATAAGCGAAGCAATACTCTTACCCACGCCTCAACCTTCTTTTTTAAAAAAGGCTGTAAATAATAATCTAATGTGTCACGACGTTGAATCGTTCCATATACAATTTCAGTTAATAAACCAATATCTTTTCTATCAATTGCACTTTTTTCAATTAGATTATTTAAAAGTAAGTTGCTATATGCACCACTTTTTTCCACTTGAATTAAACCATCAAGAGCTAATTCACGAACATTTTGTCTCATGCATTTTCTCCTAACTTCGTTCCAATTTCAGGTTTTGTTCCACGTAAAAATTGTGAACAACTCATACGCTTTTTACCAGAAGGTTGCAATTCAGTAATTTTAACACCTGTTTCATTACTCGTTGCTACAACAAAACCATCTTCTTCGATTGCAACAATCGTACCTGCTTCAGCCGGTTCAGTTATAGGCACTTTTTCTCCCCACCATACTTTAACAACTTGTCCCGCTAAAGTTGTATAAGCAACTGGCCATGGATTCAATCCGCGAATGTGATTGTATACTTCTTCACCTGTTTTTGTCCAATCAATTTTCTCTTGCTCACGTTTTATATTGTACGCAAACGTTACTTCTTCTTCGTTTTGTTTAATCGGTTCTAACTTACCTTGGATTAATAAAGGTACTGTTTTAGATAGAAGGTGTGCTCCTGCTTCACTTAATTTATCAAATAATGAGCCTGTCGTTTCACGCTCTTCAATTTCAACTTCCACTTGCGTTAAGATATCACCAGCATCCAATTTTTCTACCATATACATAATTGTAATACCTGTTTTTTCTTTACCTTCCATAATTGCATAATGAATTGGTGCACCACCACGAAGTTCAGGAAGTAAAGAAGCGTGAACATTAATACATCCATACTTCGGTGCTTCTAAAATTTCATTTGGTACAATCTGCCCAAATGCAGCTGTTACAATTAAATCTGGCTCTAATGCCAATACTTTTTCATATTCATCTTTTTCACGAATTTTTAACGGCTGTAACACAGGGATACCATGTTTTTCCGCTTCAACTTTAACAGGTGTAGGTGTTAATACTTTTTTTCTACCTACTGGACGATCAGGTTGCGTCACAACACCTACTACCTCATAGCCATCTTCAATAAGACGACGAAGCACCGGCACTGAAAAGTCCGGTGTTCCCATAAACACTACTTTTATCATTTAAAAACCGCTCCTTTTAACACCTATTCTAGTTCGTTTTCTTCATAATATCTTGTCACTTTCGATGTAAATAAAACACCGTGTAAATGATCAATTTCATGTTGAATTGCACGCGCTAAAAATCCTTCCGCTTCTAATAAGAATACTTTCCCACGGCGATTTTGCGCTCTTACTTTAATATAATCGGCACGTTCTACTTCACCATAAAGTCCCGGGAAGCTTAAACAGCCTTCGGGACCTACTTGTTCACCACGTTTTTCTAATATTGATGGATTGATTAACTCGATTTTCCCAGTATCATCATCGACATCAACAACCGCTACTTGCAAGCTTACACCTACTTGAGGCGCAGCTAAACCGACTCCGTCCGCAATTAACATTGTTTCATGCATATCTTTCAACAATTTCACTAACTTTTTATCAAAGTTAATTACTCTTTCGCATGGTGTTTCTAACACTTCATTTGGATGCTTTATTATTTCTAAAACTGCCATATTTCCCTCCGCTACATTAACATTGTTGGATTAAAATCAATTGAGATTTGTAGCTCTTTTTGCATTTCTGCTTGATAATGTTCATTTACCATTTTGAGCACGTTCTTTAAGTTTGGTTCCCGTTTGTATTTTATCATGCATTGATAACGATATCTATCTTTTATCCTTGGAATCGCTGAAGCAACTGGTCCTAGCACCATTGTTTGCTGTGAGCAATGCGTTCGTAAATACGAGGCAATTTTTTCCGTCACTTGTACCGCTTTTAATAATTCAGGATGAGATACAGTTACGAGTACAACATAGTAATATGGGGGATATTGTCTTGTTCGTCTCATTTGCATTTCTTGGTCAAAAAACACATCATATTGTTGGTTCTTCGCTAACTCTATACTGTAATGTTCTGGCGTATACGTTTGAATCACAACTTCCCCTGGCAATTCATGTCTACCCGCTCGTCCACTTACTTGCGTCAATAGCTGATATGTCTTTTCACTCGCCCGAAAATCAGGTAAGTGAAGCATCGTATCTGCAGTTAACACCCCAACGAGCGTTACTTTCGGAAAATCTAATCCTTTAGCAATCATTTGTGTTCCGAGTAATATATCTGCTTTTTCTTCCCCGAACGCCTTTAATAATTTTTCATGCATTCCTTTTCGACTTGTCGTATCTACATCCATTCGAATGACTCGTGCCTCTGGAAATAGTTTTGTAATTTCTTCTTCTACCTTTTGTGTACCTGTACCAAAGAAACGAATGTATGTACTTTGACAAGCTGGACACTCAGTTGGCATATTCTCTTCGTAACTACAATAATGACATTTTAAACGATGATTCATTTTATGATATGTCAATGAAATATCACAATGCGGACATTGAACAACATACCCACAATCACGGCACATAACAAATGTAGAATGACCTCTTCTATTTAAAAAGAGTACCATTTGTTCTTTCTTTTCTAATCGATCTGCTATTTTTTCATGCAGCGCCTTAGAAAACATTGATCGATTCCCGTCACGAAGTTCTTCTCGCATGTCAACAATCTCTACCGTTGGTAAAGCTTGTTCATTCATACGTTTTTCCATTGTTAATAGTTCATAAACACCTTTTTTCGCCCTTGCAAACGATTCAAGTGTTGGTGTCGCACTACCAAGAACGATAGGACATTTATGATATTGTCCTCTCCAGACAGCTACATCTCTTGCATGATACCTCGGATTATCTTCTTGTTTGTAACTTGATTCATGCTCTTCATCAATAATAATAATCCCTAAATTCTCAAAAGGCGCAAAAACAGCTGAACGCGCACCAACTACAACTTTCACTTCTTTTCTTAAAATCTTACGCCACTCGTCATACTTTTCTCCAACAGACAACGCACTATGAAGAACTGCAACTTGTGAGCCAAACCTACCTTTAAAACGATCCACCATTTGGGGCGTTAGTGCAATTTCAGGAACAAGAACGATAGCTTCTTTTCCTTTCTTGAGCACTGCTGCTATAGATTGTAAATATACTTCTGTCTTTCCACTTCCTGTAACACCATATAGTAAAAATGGATTATAAGTTTCATTTGTAATTGATGATAAAATCGGTGTAATAACTTGTTTTTGTTCCTCCGTAAGTGGAAATGGTTTTGTTTGTTCAAAATCATCATCGTCATACGGATTTCGGTATACTTCCACATACTTTTCTGAAATGAATCCCTTTTTAACAAGTGCTTTTATTGGAGCATCTGTTATTTGTAACTCTTCTGTAATTACTTTCAACGGTGCACTTTTATAATTTTCCACAAAATAATAAAGTACATCTTGTTGTTTTTTACTTTTCAGTTCAAATGCCGCTAATTCCAATTTATCTTCTGGCAACTCCGGCTGAACCACTCTTTGCTTCTTCTTTTGTACTTTATCTTTCACTTGATAAACGACTTCAACCGTACCATTTTTAATTTCTTGTTGAATAGTTCGGTATAAATGTGGCTGTTGCTCGATTACTTCAAAATCAATTGCTTCTTTATCCTGAAATAAATATAGTATTTCAGGTGCTATTTCTTCCTGTTTACAAAGTTGTAGACGTTTTTTATACGTTGCTTTTATCGCAGTTGGAAGCATCACTTGAAAAGCTGAAATCATGTAGCATAACGTTTCACTTGTAAGCCAATATCCAAGCTTTAATAATTCATCATTTAAAACCGGTGTTACATCTAATATTTCATGGATTGTCTTTAACTTCTTACTTTCTACATCCACCGAATCTTTAATCCCAATAATAAAACCTTGCAATTTTCTTGGGCCAAACGGAACTACTACACGCATTCCTGTCTGTACAATATCTTCCCATTTTTTAGGGATAATGTAATCAAATGGTCGATCTGTCTGACGGGCAGGTACATCAACAATTACACTTGCAAATTTCATAAACGATCATCTTCTAACATCATTTCAATTTGCTTCAATATTTCACGAGCTACCTCTTTTTTCATTAAAATTGGCAACTCAATAACTTTTCCATCTTTTCTATACATTGTTACAATATTCGTATCCGTGCCAAATCCAGCTCCTTGCGCTTTTACATCATTCGCGACAATCATATCTGCATTTTTCTCACGTAGTTTTTTCGTTGCATATTCCTCTACATTTGTCGTTTCAGCAGCAAAACCGATAAGTAACTGTTTATCCTTTTTCTGACCTAACGTTTTTAAAATATCCACCGTTCTTTCAAGTTCAATGACAGCATCACCATTTTGCTTTTTCATTTTATTCTCATGAACATATTTCGGACGATAATCTGCAACTGCTGCTGTTTTAATGACAACGTCTACGTTTTGATAATGTTGAAGAACCGCTTCTAACATATCTTGTGCAGATTCCACTTGCACTGTCGTTACATGTAACGGTGGATTTAATGCTGTCGGTCCTGAAACGAGTATAACATCAGCGCCTAAATTCGCTGCCACTTCCGCAATCGCATACCCCATTTTTCCAGAAGAAAAATTTGTCATAAAACGAACTGGATCAACCTTTTCACGTGTTGGGCCAGCAGTTATTAATATTCTTTTTCCCTGCAATGGTTTGTGTTCTGAGAAAGCTTCCTCTAACCGTGCAATAATTGCTTCAGGTTCTTCTAGTCGTCCCTTCGCCACATATCCACATGCTAAAAAGCCTTCCCCAGGCTCAATAAATGTATATCCTAGCGTTTTCAATGTCATCATATTTTTTTGAACTATTTTATTTTCATACATATGCACATTCATAGCAGGCGCAATCCATACCGGAGCTGTAGTAGCTAACAAAGTAGTTGTAATCATATCATCTGCAATACCACCAGCTAACTTTCCAATACAATTGGCAGTAGCAGGTGCGACAAGTACAACATCCGCCCAATCTGCTAAATCAATATGAGCAATAACAGCTGAGTCTTTCTCATCAAATGTATCCGTATATACATCATGGCGAGAAAGCGCTTGGAATGTAAGAGGCGTAACAAACTTCATTGCCGACTCACTCATCATTACTTTTACAATCGCGCCAGATTGTGTCAATTTACTCGTTAACGCAGCTGCTTTAAAAACCGCAATGCCTCCTGTTACACATAGAAGTATCTTTTTCCCTTTTAGCATATGACTCGTCCTCTTTCTTTTTCAAACTTATAATACTGAAATAGAATTCTCAGCTCGTCAGTACCAATATTTCATTCCTTTCGTAAAAAAATAACAACCTACTTGTAAATAGGTTGTTACCGTTACATAGAAAATTATAAAGTCTATGTTTTATTTTGTCGAAGGCAAAGGCTTATTCAGCTACTTTATCTTCACTTGGTACGTAGCTTAATGCTTCTGCATCGATTTCTTCTAATGCTTTACCTACACATTTATGAGAAACAGGTTTTTCTACAACACAGTTATTAGCAAGTTGCATTTCACGCGCGCGTTTTGCAGCTACTGTTACTAATGTGTACTTAGAATCGATTTTTTGTAGTAATGAGTCAATTGATGGATTTAACATAATTATAGACCCTCCGTCATTTCTTTATAATATTTTGCTACCCTTTCGCGGCGGCAATGTTCGCCAACCACAATTGCTTTAATTCTATCACAAGCTAATTCAACTTGATCGTTTTCTACTACATAGTCGTAAGCGTCCATCATCTCGATTTCTTCTTTCGCTACAGTTAAACGATTTTCAATAACATCTTCAGTCTCTGTACCACGTCCGACAATACGGCTCTTTAGTTCAGATAAACTTGGAGGTGCTAAGAAAATAAATACACCTTCTGGGAAAGCTTTCTTAACTTGAATTGCTCCTTGCACTTCAATTTCTAAGAATACATCTTTTCCTTCTTGTAATGTTTTTTCAACATAGTCAATCGGTGTTCCGTAATAATTACCTACGAACTCAGCCCACTCAAGTAATTTTTCATTACGAATCATTTCCTCAAATTCTTCTCTTTCTTTAAAGAAATAATCCACACCATCTACTTCACCTTCACGCGGCTTACGTGTCGTTACTGAAATAGAGTACTGAAAACGTGTATCCTCATGGCTAAACAGCTCTTTACGAACCGTCCCTTTTCCAACCCCAGAAGGCCCTGAAAGAACGATGAGCAATCCTCTTCTACTTCTCATAAATATGTAAAACCTACCCTTCCTCACTTAAATCTTCTTTATTATTCAAACGATGTGCAATCGTCTCTGGTTGAATTGGACTTAATACAACATGCCCATCATCCATAACAATAACCGCCCTTGTTTTTCTCCCATACGTAGCATCAAGCAAAGCATTATGTTCGCGTGCTTCCTGTACTGTTCGTTTAATAGGAGCTGACTCCGGACTTACAATAGCAATAATTCGATGAGCAGATACAATATTTCCGTATCCAATATTTAAAAACCGCATGGCCATAGTTTGCGCCTCCTAGTAAGTCTATCCGATTTCTCCACCACGTATAACTTTATATATTTTTTGAAAGCTACTCAATATTTTGTACTTGTTCACGAATTTTTTCAAGGTTATTTTTCATTTCTACAACATATTTTGAAATTGTTAAGTCATTTGCCTTAGAACCAATCGTATTAATTTCTCTATGCATCTCTTGCACGATGAAATCCATTTTCCTTCCAACAGGCTCTTCAATCTGCAATGTTTCACGAAATTGCTCTAAATGACTTTGCAAACGAACTAACTCTTCATGAATATCACAACGCTCTGCAAAGATTGCGACTTCTGTTAGCAATCTTTGTTCATCTAGATCTTGATTATGTAATTCTTTTAAGCGATTTTCTAATCGTTCACGATATTTTTGTGTAACAATTGGTGCATGTGGAATAATTGCATTTACACAATTGCTAATCTCTTGTAAACGATACGCTATATCTTTATGTAATCGTTCTCCTTCGCCATCTCTCATCGTTTTCAACATATGAGCAGCTTGACGAACAGCCTCATATAAACTGTTCTCAAAATGTTCATTTACATTTTCTATTTCTTCAATTGCTGTTACTTCTGGCATTGCCATTAATTGCTGAAGTGTAATAGAATCTTGTAATTGAAATTTCCCTTTTATATCTTCCATCATCGATTGGTACTGCTCAAGAAGTGACCAATTCACACTTAATTTTCTTTCAACAAGTCCTTCACCCACTATACTAATAGACACTTCAATGCGTCCACGTCGAACTTGCTGTGCAATTATTTTACGAATTTTGTCCTCAAATACCATCATTTGCTTAGGAAGTCGAATACTCATCTCTAAAAAACGGTGGTTCACCGATTTCATTTCTACTGTAATTTGAAAAGTATCACTTTCTACTTTCGATCTTCCAAACCCTGTCATACTAGAAATCATTTTTATCACATCCAAGCCATAAAATAACTCAATGAAAAAGGTAATAGAGACAAGGCTCTACTACCTTCTGTAAATTATATCACATTTTCATAACATTGACTATTTCAAGTTTAATCCCTTCTTATATAATATCGGCTTTTTCTTCTTAGTCTTTTTCCCTGTTAATAAAGAACCTACTAGTAAGAAAGTCGGAATTGATGACAAACCTCCAATTAATAACCAATCTCTTGCTTGTATCGGCATTGTGCTAAAGATTGGTTGTAACGGTGGATAATATATAACCACTAGCATGAGTAGTAACGAAATAATAACCGCCCCTACTAAATACACGTTCCCAAATGGATTACGGTGAAAGACAGAATGCTCACTACGACAATCAAATACATGAATAAGCTGAGCAAGTACCAACGTCGCGAACGCTACAGTTTGTGCATATTTCAGTTCATTTGGATGTTGGTTATACGCAATAATAAACGCCACTAACGTCACTGCTCCAATTAAAAACCCTCGACTTATTATTTTCCACGCAAGCCCTCTAGCGAATACCCCTTCTTTCGGGTGACGCGGTGTTCTCTTCATCACATCTCCTTCAGCCTTATCCAAACCTAATGCCATCGCTGGTAAACCATCAGTAACTAAGTTCACCCATAAAATTTGAATAGGAACCATCGGCAGTGGTAATGCAAGTAACATCGCAAATAACATAACTAAAATTTCTCCAACATTTGACGCCAATAAGTAGCGAATGAACTTACGTATGTTCTCATATATATTTCTTCCTTCTTTAATTGCCGATTTAATTGTAGCAAAATTATCGTCTAGTAAAACAAGTGAAGAGGCTTCTTTCGCAACATCTGTCCCTGTAATTCCCATCGCTATCCCAATATCCGCTGTTTTTATCGCTGGAGCATCGTTCACTCCATCACCTGTCATCGCTACTATATGTCCTTGATTTTGCAGTGCCTTAACAATTTTCAATTTATGCTCAGGTGATACACGAGCGAATACATACGTATCTTCTACAACATTTTCTAATTCCTCCACATCCATATTCGCGAGTTCTACTCCTTCAACAACGCGTCCATCTGGTGGTAAAACTCCTAATTGTTCAGCAATCGCCATTGCTGTCACTTTATGATCACCTGTAATCATTACTGTTCGAATACCAGCTTCTTTACACTCTTTTACCGCCTGCGCCACTTCTGGCCTTGGTGGGTCAATCATACCTTGTATTCCAACCAACATAAAATCTTTTTCAACGTCTCTTTCATGTTCAATAGAATCCGTGACTTTTAAAGGTTTAAACGCAACTGCAATTGTTCGAAGCGCTTGACTACCTAAGCTATGAATAGCCGCCTGTACTTCTTTTCTATATAGCTCACTTAACGGCTGCTGCTTATCCCCCCATAAGATTGTTTGACTCAGTTGCAAAAGAACATCCGGTGCTCCTTTCGTAACAATAAACTTTTTCCCCTCTCGATCTCGTACAATAACACTCATCATTTTTCGAGTTGAATCAAAGGGGAATTCACGAATAATTTCAAATTTCCCTTTCAATGCCTCACGTGTTATCCCAGCTTTCATTGCTGCAGCTACAAGCGCTCCCTCTGTTGGATCTCCATCTAATACGTACGCCTTTTTCTTTTGAATAATATTTGCATTGTTACATAGTGAACCAAATGTAAGTAGCTGATAAAGTGATTTTGTCTTAGCTGGATTCACTTCTTTTTCACCTTTCATAAAAGAGCCATTAGGTTCATATCCTTGCCCTGTCACTTTCCACAATTCTCCGCCTGACCACATATGTGTTACCATCATTTTGTTTTGCGTCATTGTTCCCGTTTTATCAGAGCATATAACAGAAGCGCAGCCTAACGTTTCTACGGCCGGTAACTTCCTTACAATTGCTCTCTTTTTTATCATACGCTGTACACCAAGTGATAAAGCTACTGTAACAATTGCTGGCAATCCTTCTGGAATAGCCGCAACAGCTAGCGATACGCCAGCTAAAAACATATGATATACTTCATTCCCTTGATACACACCAGCCAATACAACGAGCGCTGTCAAAATAAGAGCTACAATAATTAATATTTTTCCGAGCTGTTCTAACCTTCTTTGCAGTGGCGTTTCCATTTGCTCTGCATTTTGCAACATATTTGCAATTTGCCCCATCGCTGTATTCATACCAGTTGCTACAACAACTCCTGTACCAGATCCTCGCGTAATCATTGTCCCCATAAAAGCCATATTTTTTTGATCCCCAATTGCAACATCTTGCCCTTGCAATGCTTCTACCTTCTTTTGTACAGGTACGGACTCCCCTGTCAAAGCAGACTCTTCAATATATAAACTTGATGCCTCAACAAGACGCACATCAGCCCCAATACGATCACCACTGGAAAACTTAATAATATCCCCTAAAACAAGTGCTTTAGATGGTGCTTTTACCCACTTTCCATTCCGCATTACAGTAACTTGCGGAGCGGCTAGTTCCTTTAAAGCTTCCAATGATTTTTCAGCTTTTCTTTCTTGAAAAAAGCCGAGAATACCATTGATAATAACAATGGCAACAATAGCAATAGAATCAATGTATTCACCTAAAAACGCAGAAACAATTGTTGCTCCAAACAAAACGAGTACCATGAAATCTTTAAACTGTGCTAAAAATACCATTAGTGCAGAAGGCCTTTTTGCTTCTTCTAATTCATTAGTACCAAATTTCTTTACTCGCCCTTCTGCTTCTTTCTCTGTAAGTCCAACCTTTACATTCGTATTCGTTCTTTCTTCCACTTCATGTGCTCGCATTCCATACCAGTTCATCCTGCTATCGACCTCCTGATTCCAGACATACTCTATTGAAAGCTTATTCAGCCTCGTCCAAAAAAATGCTATAATTAACATTTAGTTAGAAAGGAGTGTTCATTTATGGCATTCGATGGATTATTTACAAGAGCAACTACACATGAAATTGAAAATTCTCTTTACACAGGAAGAATTTCCAAAATATATCAACCTTCAAAATACGAGATTTTATTACATATTCGAGCGAATGGAAAGAACCAAAAACTAATTCTTTCATCTCATCCTACATATGCGCGTATGCACTTAACGAATCAAAACTACGATTCGCCAGCAATACCGCCGATGTTCTGTATGCTTCTTCGCAAACATTTAGAAGGTGGATTTATTGAAAAAATTGAACAAATCGACTTAGAACGCATTATTCAAATTACAGTTCGCAGTCGTAATGAAATCGGAGACGAATCATTAAAAACATTAGTAATTGAAATAATGGGACGACATAGTAACATTATCTTATTAGATACGAAAACAAACGTAATTTTAGATAGCTTAAAACACGTTTCATTAGCCGTAAACCGTCACCGAACTGTATATGCTGGTGCTGAGTACGTCGCGCCACCAGCCCAACATAAAATCAATCCTCTGCAAATTGAAACCGCAGATGATTTTATTAGACCGCTAGACTTTCTATCTGGAAATATGGATAAACAACTCGTCGGTGCTTTCATGGGAATATCCCCATTATTTGCAAAAGAAGTAGTAAAGAAAGCCGGTATGGCAAACGAGAAAGCATTATCAGAAGCATTTTTCTCTATACAAACACCATTACTATCTCATGCATATACACCTACAATGATTACTGCAAATGGAAAAGAATTCTTTTATCTTTTCCCTCTTACACACTTGCAAGGAGAAGAAAAAACATTCTCATCAGTGAGCGAATTGTTAGATCGTTTCTTCTTTGGCAAAGCAGAACGTGATCGTGTAAAACAACAAGCTCATGATTTAGAACGCTTTATGCAAAACGAAAAAAACAAAAACGAGAAAAAACTCATTAAACTCGAAAAAACACTGCAAGATGCTGGAAAAGCAGATAAATATCAACTATTTGGAGAGCTACTTACAGCCAATATGTACGCTTTAAAAAAGGGCGATAAAGATATTGAGGTCGTTAATTATTACGATGAGAATGGTGGAACTGTAAAAATTACATTAGATCCTTTAAAAACACCATCTGAAAATGCACAACGCTATTTCCAAAAGTATCAAAAAGCAAAAAATTCAGTTGTTGTTGTAGAAGAACAAATCGAAAAAACAAATGAAGAAATTCTTTATTTTGATAGCTTACTTCAACAAATGGAAGCTGCTTCTTCAAAAGATATTGAAGAAATTCGTGAGGAATTAGCTGAAGAAGGTTATGTGCGCAATCGCAAAACGAAAAACGCAAAGAAAAAGCCTACTAAACCAGTATTAGATAAATATGTAGCAAGTGATGGCACAGAGATTTTCGTTGGTAAAAACAATAAACAAAATGATTATTTAACAACGAAGTTTGCCCGCCGTGATGAAATTTGGTTACATACGAAAGACATACCTGGCTCTCACGTTGTCATTCGTTCTTTAGAGCCTGCTGAAGAAACTTTACTAGAAGCTGCCAAAATTGCTGCCTATTACAGTAAAGCGAAAGAGTCTAGCTCTGTACCTGTTGATTTCACCAAAATACGCCATGTCAAAAAACCGAGTGGTGCAAAACTTGGTTTTGTTACGTACGACAATCAGCAAACCGTATATGTAACACCAGATGCTGATATTGTAATGAAATTAAAAGCGTAAATAAAAAATGCGTTGCTTATAAGCAACGCATTTTTTTATATTCGTTCACACTAATTCATATACCCATTTACTAATTCATAACACCTTGCTTTTGTCATCTTATATTTCTCTTCTGAGGCTTCGATACGCCTCATCGTTCCGTTATTTGTATCAGTACCAATTGCTTTAACTTTACTTTCTTTTTCTTTAACCCACGCAATTTGTTTCGTTTTTAACGACTGGAACGCATCAGCTGACATCGTACTTTTTAATGTACTGTAAATTTCATTTAGTTTATTATCCCACAGTTCATAATTTCCTTCTATTTCATTTACTATATCATTGGTTGACATAGCATTCGTATGTTTTTCTTGTTTATCTATAGCAGCTAATTCGCTTAAAACATTTGCTCTATCTATCTTTGAAGAAGATTCTTTTTGCGATTGTTTCTCGTCTTTTGAGCCTGTATACGCACTGGAATCCTTTCTCTGTACTTGTTCTGTTTCTTGAATATTTCTTTCTTTCGTTACTTTTTCATACCTATTTTCATCTACATTGTATGAAATAAGAGATGTTTTCGCATTTACAGTAATTAATCCGTTACTATCTTTGAATATATATTTCTTATCGCCACTATTTTCTTCACTTACAAATGACACATTCTTATCGTCTGGCATTTGTAAAATTCTATTTGCTTCTTCTTTTGTAAGTTTTAAATCTTCAGGAAAAACGAATGACCATTTATCCATTAACCATTCCCCTTCTTTATACACCAAATGAAATTCCCATTCTTGGGCCGCATGACCTATTTCATCTTCTAAACTTAATGTATGTACCGTTAAATTTTCTTTATCTTGTGAAGAAGAAAATCTTATTTCAGATTGAAAATAATTTGGGAATGGTAACATATCAGTCTCTCTCGATCTATTAAAGTTATTAAGCAATTCAGGAAGCTGATTCTCTACAAACTTTTTTGACACTAATCCCTTAACTCCTTTTTTAACTGTCTCTAAATCCCCAGGATTATTTCGGCTCCATCCATTTTCTTTTTCCATCTCACTAAACGCGTTTGCTATTCCATCTACACTCTTTCTTACAATCTTTTTTGCTTCTTTTTCTGTCACTTCTGGCGCTTCATCAAGCTGGTCAATCATTTTATTCACTTGAACTTTGTTTTCACTTGTTTCACACCCCGTTATAACAAGCATACTAGCGGCCAAACAAAATGACATTACTTTACTTAATTTCTTCATACATTCACATTCCTTAACCCAATTTTTTCGTTACATCTCTTTACCTACAAAAAAACGTAACAATCCCTTATTATACCAATTTTTTAATTTATTTATACAAAAAATATAATATTTAAATTAAAAAGATTTTGTTTGCAAGTTTACATTATTGTTCATTCACATAAAAACTTACTGTAAAAATTTTATATATATTTATTTTACATCCGTCTAGTTTTTTTGACACACAGCTACCCTCTTCTCTTTTATTCTAAATAAATATATTGGCACAATTCTTGCTTTATTAATGTAAAAAGGAGGAATTAAAATGAATATAAGAATAACTAACATCCAAAAACAACTACATAATTACGGAATCGACGGGTTACTTATTACAAAGAAAGAAAACCGTCAATACGCAACAGGCTTTACAGGTAGTGCTGGCGTCGTCTTAATCTCTGCCGATCAAGCTGTTTTTATCACTGATTTCCGCTATGTAGATCAAGCGAAATCACAAATAAAAGATGCTGAAATTATTATGCATAAAGGAAATTTAGAAAAAGAAATTGCACATCAAGTATCGAAATTAAACATTCAAAAACTTGGAATTGAAGAAAACAACATGACATTGCAACAATATAAAAACTTGCAAAAATACGTACAGGCGGAAATGATTCAAGTGTGCGAAATTATCGAAAATATTCGTATCATTAAAGACACGCCTGAAATAGAAACAATGAAAATTGCAGCTAATATCGCGGACGAAGCATTTCACCACATTCTTACGTTTCTAAAACCAGGAATAAGTGAAAATGCTGTACGAGATGAATTAGAATTTTTCATGCGAAAAAAAGGGGCTACATCTTCTTCATTCCAAATCATTGTAGCCTCAGGCGTTCGTTCTTCACTTCCCCATGGAGTTGCATCAAATAAAATAATCGAACGAGGGGATATCGTTACATTAGACTTCGGTGCACTTTACGACGGATATTGTTCCGATATAACACGTACTGTAGCAATAGGGGAACCATCGGAAGAATTCAAAAAAATATACAATGTTGTACGAGAAGCGTTAAAACGTGGGACTGAAGCGATTAAGCCTGGAGAAACTGCGAAAAGTATCGATGATATAACGAGGGATTACATTACAGAACATGGATACGGTCAATACTTTGGCCACTCTACTGGGCACGGTCTTGGGTTAGAAATACATGAACCTCTTCGCTTATCTCAAGAAAGTACGGCTACTTTAGAAGAAGGTATGGTTGTTACAGTTGAACCTGGTATTTACATTCCGAACTGGGGCGGTTGTAGAATTGAAGATGATATCGTCATTACAAAAGATGGATATGAAGTTATTACAAAATCAAATCGAGAACTAATTGTTATTCCTTGTTGAAATCACGACCTTTTTTAAAGGAGTTTTTCGTTGCACATAGAATTCTTTCTCTGGAGTCATCGTTTAAGAGGGGGAATTTAAATTGAATTTTGTAATTGATAAGATAGATGGGTTACAGCCTGAATTTTCAAATCTTGTTTCCATGATGAATTACGCTCGCTATACAACAATGCAAGGGGTGGAAGGTTTAACAATTGAGGAACTTGATTATTTATATGATAAGGACACAAATTCAATTGGCATGTTATTGTACCATATGGCCGCTATTGAATTTTACTACCAGATTCATACTTTTGAAGACCGTGAACCAACGGAGGCTGAATTAGAACGCTGGTTACCTGGCATTGAATTAGGCGATCTTGGACGTGAGAAAATAAAAGGAAACGCTATAGAATTTTACATAAATACATTACAAGAAGTACGTTCCAAAACAATCGAGACTTTTCAATCGTTACCTGATGAATGGTTATTTAAAACGACAGACTTTTGGTATGACAAACCAGCAAATAACTATTTTAAGTGGTTTCACGTTTTTGAAGATGAAATCAATCATCGTGGACAAATTCGTTTAATTAAAAAGATGCAAAAAGCTCATGCAGTAAAATAAGAAAGTGCCACCATATAAGGTGGCACTTTCTTTTATTCATTTTTTAGGATTAACTGTATTGTAACATCCATTTATCGTTCTCACCATTACAGTACATGAAATTTTTTTCTTTTTCCTATACTCACATACTTTCACTGCTTTCATACAATACACTACACGAATGCCTAAAGGATGTGAATGTTATGGGAGTTGAATTAACGCTATTACACGCTCTCTACATTATTTGTTTACTCACTATTATTACCTTTTTTATTCTCCGAAAAGATACGACTATCATTTGTATCGTTTTTATCTTTTTATTAGCATTAACTGCAACAAGTTCTATCCCTCTTGCCATTAGCGGAATTTTTCAAAGTTTCATTTACGCCATTACTGAGCTATTACCAACTATATTAATCATCTCCATTATCGTATCAATGAGCAATTTACTCGTTCATACTGGCATAAATGATACGATGATTTCACCATTTACAAAAATGATTCGTACACCTACACTCGCCTACTGGATTATCGGCCTTTTAATGATGACCATTTCTTTCTTCTTTTGGCCTTCTCCAGCTGTCGCCTTAATGGGAGCTATTTTATTACCGGTTGCTGTACGTGTCGGCCTTCCTCCAATTGGGGTTGCAATTGCTATGAACTTATTTGGACACGGCATCGCCTTATCTGGAGACTTCGTTATTCAAGGTGCACCGAAATTAACTGCAGACGCGGCTGGTCTCCCTGTTTCCAGCATCGTATCTGCAAGTGTTCCACTCGTTATCGTTATGGGCATTGTTACAACTTCTGTCGCTTTTTTCTTCTTACGAAAAGAGTTTCATACAGGCTTATCTATACAAGAAGCTATTCCATCAACTGAGTCTTCTAAAACGCTCACTTCATTATCTTCTCGCATAAAAAAATGGCTCGCTATTTGTATCCCTATCATATATATCATTGATATCCTTTGCATGATTCAATTTAAATTACAAGGAAGCGACGCAACTGCACTTATCGGCGGAACGACTGTTATTATGATTATCATCATTTCCCTCATCGCCTACAAAGGAAATGGACTGAATAAAACGACCGATTATTTCATAGAAGGGCTCCAATTTGGCTTTAAAATTTTCGGACCAGTTATTCCTATCGCTGCACTCTTTTATTTAGGAGATAGTGGATTTGTAAAAATTATCGGGGACTATTTACCGAAAGGTTCACACGGAATCATTAACGACTTAGGCATCGCTTTATCTCAAACTGTTCCTTTAAATCAATATGTATCGGCAGGGACATTAACCATCGTTGGTGTCATTACCGGCTTAGATGGATCAGGTTTTTCAGGTATATCACTTGCTGGTTCCATTGCCAATCTTTTTGGAACAGCACTTGGCCATGGAACAGCTACATTAACAGCACTCGGGCAAATTGCAGCTATATGGACCGGGGGCGGGACGTTAATTCCTTGGGCACTTATTCCTGCTGCTGCGATTTGTAAAGTCGATCCATTTGAACTTGCACGCCGAAACTTTTTACCGGTTGTTATCGGTTTAATTGTCACCACGATCGTTGCGATGTTTATTCTATAACGTAAGCAAGTGTTCTCTTGCTTACGTTTTTTGCTTGTAAAATTCATCATGAATTATCAGTTTTCAAGAGGGATTCGTTATTACTTAGCGAAATTATATTAGGAGAGTAATTATTTCAAAACGTTTACGAGAAACAGATTACTGCAATTAGAAAAGGGGACATACCTATGAATGAATTGATTTTCGTCTTATTAATTTGTCCATTACTTATCTTTATCGTTTCTGTTATTGGAACGCGCAAGACGAAAACGTATTACGTAATGCCGATTGTAACGTTTGCTAGTTTTTTAATAATAGGTGTTATCGCCTTTACTCCAAAATTTTTCTTTTGGGTTGGCATGTACAGCATCTTCTCATTTATTGTTTCTTATATGACTTTATTGTTTGTAAGAGGATATGAGCTTGCAGAAAGCGCTAAGTAGTTAAGGAGATTGTAATATGATTTTCTTTGATATTGATGGAACTTTACTTGATTATGAGGCTGCAGAAAGAAATGGTATTATAGATTTTTTTCAAATATATAATACTATTTTTTCAGGCAATGAATTAGAGGCAACGAAAGTCTGGCATGAATTATCAGAAGAATATTTCAACAAATTTTTGTCCAAAGAATTATCTTTTCAGGAACAACAAAGGATGCGAATGTATCATTTATTTAAAGCATATGGAGTAAACTTATCCCCCGAGGAATCTCAGCATAAATTCAATCAATATATAGAACTATATAAGAACAACTGGACCGCATTTGAAGATGTAAACTATACATTACAGACCTTGCAGGAAAAAGGGTACTCATTAGGTATCATTAGTAATGGTGAATATGAGCAACAAGTCGAAAAGTTAACTACTCTAAACATTCTACAATATTTCAAATATATATTTACTTCTAGTGAATTTGGGATATCGAAACCAGATCCTGAAATTTTTCACAGAAGTGTATTACAATCGAATCTTGAAATGAAAGATTGCTATTATATTGGCGATCGATTAGAGACTGATGCGATTAGTAGTACAGCAGCTGGGATGCAAGGGATATGGTTGAATCGGGATAACTCACAAATCAAGTACGATATTCCTACTATCTGTTCGTTACATGAAATTATAACAATGATATAAAAAACGACCGCGTTCCCCCGCGGTCGTCTTTTTTCGTGTTACGCTGTGATCCAAGCTTCGTTAGCTGGATTTTTACGCCACTCTTGTAATTTCTTCGTTTCAGCTTGTCCAATCATACCTTTTTCTGCTGCAACTTCAGTTAATGCACTGTAATCACTTAAAGAATATGATGCTACGTTCGCTGCTTCTAACTTTTCTTTTCCTGCTTCTAGCTCGTATGTGAAGATTGATACGATCCCTAATACTTCACAGCCAGCTTCGCGAAGTGCTTCTACACATGTAATTGCACTACCGCCAGTTGAAATTAGGTCCTCTACTACTACTACTTTTTGACCTTTTTCAGCTTTTCCTTCGATTTGGTTCCCTTTACCGTGACCTTTTGCTTTACTACGTACGTAGCACATTGGTAAATCCATACGATCGCTTACCCATGCAGCGTGCGCAATACCAGCAGTTGCTGTTCCTGCAATAACTTCTACAGTTGGGAAGTGCTCTTTAATCAACTCTTCTAATCCAGCTGCAATCGCTTGACGTACTTTTGGATAAGATAAAGTTAAACGGTTATCACAATAAATTGGTGATTTCATACCTGAAGACCATGTGAATGGATCGTTCGGTTGTAAAAATACTGCTCCAATTTCTAATAAATGCGATGCGATTTCTTTTTTCATACTGTTACACCTTCCCACTGTTGTTTTACTGTTTTATACGCTTCAAGCGGATTTTCTGCTTTTGTAATACTACGTCCAACTACGATGTAGCTTGAGCCAAGTTCCCTCGCACGTTTTGGTGTTGCTACGCGCACCTGGTCATTTACATCATCGCTTGCAAGACGAATCCCCGGTGTTACTGTTACAAATTCATTTCCGCATACTTCACGTAATTTTGGAACTTCAAGTGTTGAACAAACAACGCCATCAAGTCCACTTTCTTTCGTTAGTTTTGCATAATGAGCAACCGCTTCTTCTAACGTTTTCTCAATGCCGATCTCTTTTTTCATCATAGCTTCTGAAGTGCTTGTTAGTTGTGTAACTGCAATACAAATCGGTCTCTCTTTTCCTTCTTGCTTACCTTCCTCTAATCCCTCAATCGCAGCTTTCATCATACTGCTTCCCCCTGCAGCATGAACATTTACCATATCAACATCTAGACTAGCTAGGCTACGCATAGCGCTTTTTACTGTATTCGGAATATCATGAAGTTTTAAATCTAGAAAAATCTTATGTCCTTTTTCTTTTAAGTACGTAATAATCGCAGGGCCTTCTTTGTAAAATAACTCCATACCAACTTTGACAAATAACTCTTCCCCTTCAAAGTGGCGCAAGAATTGTTCTACATCTTGTTTCCCTGGAAAATCTAATGCAACGATTAACGACTGTGACATGTTTGCTTCCAGCTCCTTCCTTGACATTCCGAAATGTGATCAAATCCTAATTCATCTAGTAATGCTGGTAACTCTTCAATAATTGTCGGACATACGAACGGATCAATAAAGTTCGCTGTACCTACTGCAACTGCGCTTGCGCCAGCATAGAAGAATTCAATTACATCTTCCGCTGTCTCAATACCACCCATTCCGATAATCGGAATGTTTACCGCTTGGCTTACTTCATGTACCATACGAATTGCTACTGGCTTAATCGCAGGACCTGATAATCCACCTGTACGGTTTGCTAAAATTGGTTTAGCTGTTTTTAAATCTAGACGCATACCAAGCAATGTATTAATCATCGTTAAACCATCTGCACCTGCATTTTCAATCGCTTTTGCAATTTCCACAATGTTTGCCACGTTCGGTGACAACTTCACGTATACAGGTACTTCAGAAACCTCTTTTACTCGCTTCGTTAAATCAGCAGCAATTTCAGGATTTGTACCAAAGGCGATACCACCTGTTTTTACGTTCGGACAAGAAATATTTAATTCTAGTGCATGGACATTAGGCGCTTTAGAAATTTCCTTCGCAACCGCTACGTAATCCTCAGCTTGTGAGCCTGCAACGTTCGCAATAATTGGAATGTCAAATTGTTCTAACCATGGTAATTCCGAATTCATTACTTTGTCTAATCCCGGGTTTTGAAGTCCGATTGCATTTAGCATGCCGCCTGGTGTTTCAGCAACACGAGGCGTCGGATTTCCATAACGTGGTTGTTCTGTCGTCGCTTTAATCATGATTGATCCTAATACACTTAAATCGTAAAACTGTGCATATTCACGACCAAACCCAAAGCATCCAGATGCCGGTATAATTGGATTTTTTAATGATAATCCTGGTAATTCAACTTGCAATCTGTTCATAGTACAACCTCCCCGATTGGAAATACTGGTCCGTCGCTACACACCTTCTTGTAAGAATGTCCACTTGGATCTTCTTGTAAGTGGCATACACATGCGAAACAAGCTCCAATACCACAGCCCATACGTTCTTCTAATGAAATATAGGCTTTTTTCTCTTTGTAACGTCCTTCTAATGCACGAAGCATCGCTAACGGACCACATGAATAAAGAATATCAAAGTCAATTCCGTAATTATCAATTACATCTGTGACAAATCCTTTTGTACCGTGTGTACCGTCTACTGTTGCAACGTACGTATCACCAAGTTCTGCAAATTTTTCTTCATAGAAAACTACATCTTTCGTTTGAAAGCCTAAGATGTGAATAACACGTACACCTTTTGCAACGAGGCGCTGTGATAATTCATAAAGTGGTGGTACACCAATTCCCCCGCCTACTAGTAAAGCTGTTTGACCAGCTTCTGCTTCTTCTACAGGAAAACCGTGTCCTAATGGTCCTAGTACATCTACCATTTCACCTTGTTTTCTAGTTGCTAATGTTTTTGTCCCTTGTCCTTCGGCACGATATAGCATTGTAAATTCGTTCTTCTCTTGATCTACATTACAAATACTAATTGGGCGGCGCAGAAGGGGCGCAATGCCCTCTGCTACCTTAATGTGTACAAACTGCCCTGGTTCGTTCATTTGCTGTACTAACGTTCCTTGAAGCACTAATTCGTAAATATTTTTTGCGATTTCTTTTTGATTAACGACGATCATATTTTGCTTTTGCATCAT
This sequence comes from Bacillus sp. ISO11, assembly GCF_003458115.1. Classification (NCBI taxonomy): domain Bacteria; kingdom Bacillati; phylum Bacillota; class Bacilli; order Caryophanales; family Bacillaceae; genus Bacillus; species Bacillus sp. ISO11. The sequence continues at coordinate 125,558 of NZ_QXCO01000005.1, forward strand.
GCATGTACCACCTCGTGACGCTTTGTTTGCGTAATTTCTTTCATTGAATGAGCTGAGAATGTCATAGATTCTAATACTCGTAAGATTGCTCTCGTTGTATCAAGTGATGTTAAGCAAGCCACACCATTTTCTACTGATTCACGGCGAATGCGGAAACCATCACGCGCTGGTTGTTTACCTTTTGTTAATGTGTTAATTACAAACTGTGCTTTTCCTTGACGGATAATATCTAGTAAGTTGTAGTCTTCAGAATCAATTTTGTTTACAACTTGTACTGGGATATTTTGCTCTTCTAATGATTGTGCTGTTCCAGCTGTTGCTAATAAGTTATAGCCGATTTCGTGGAAACGTTTTGCAATTTCCATCGCTTCTTCTTTATCTTTATCAGCTACAGTAATGATTACTGAGCCGTGCGTTGGGATGTTAATTCCAGAAGCAACTAATCCTTTATATAATGCTTTTTCAAGCGTTAAGTCTTTACCCATTACTTCCCCTGTTGATTTCATTTCAGGTCCTAATGTTGTATCAACTGAGCGTAGTTTCGCGAATGAGAATACCGGAGCTTTTACATATACTTCTTTCTCTTCTGGGTGATAGCCAGTTCCGTATCCTTGCTCTACTAGGTCTTGCCCTAAAATAACTTTCGTTGCAACATTCGCCATCGGTACGCCTGTAATTTTACTTAAGAACGGTACTGTACGGCTTGCACGTGGATTTACTTCAATTACGTACACTTGATCTTTGAATACTACAAACTGGATATTTAGTAATCCAACAATGTTTAATCCTTTTCCAAGTGCAATTGTATGTTCAATGATTTGTCCTTTTAGTTTTTCAGATAAACTTTGTGGTGGATATACTCCAATTGAGTCACCAGAGTGAACTCCAGCGCGTTCAATATGTTCCATAATACCTGGAATGAATACATTCTCACCATCCGAAATTGCATCTACTTCAATTTCTTTACCAACCATGTAACGGTCGATTAATACTGGGTGATCTGCATGAACTTTAACTGCATTTTTCATGTAGTGCAGCAGTTCTTCTTGACGATATACGATTTCCATTGCACGTCCACCTAGTACGTAAGATGGTCTTACTAATACTGGGTAACCAATTTCTTCTGCGATTGCTACCGCTTGTTCTACAGTCGTTGCTGTTTTACCAACTGGTTGCGGGATGCCAAGTTTTGTTAAAGCAGCTTCGAATTTATCACGATCTTCTGCACGGTCTAAGTCTTCAAGTGATGTTCCTAAAATTTTCACACCGTGTTCTTCTAGTTTCGCTGCTAAGTTAATTGCCGTTTGTCCACCGAACTGAACGATAACACCTTCTGGTTTTTCTAAATCGATAATGTGCATTACATCTTCAATCGTTAATGGTTCAAAGTATAATTTGTCAGAAATACTGAAGTCTGTTGAAACTGTTTCTGGGTTGTTGTTAATGATAATTGCTTCATATCCAGCTTCTTTAATTGCCCATACTGAGTGAACTGTTGCGTAATCAAACTCAACACCTTGACCAATTCGGATCGGACCAGATCCTAGAACTACTACACTCTTACGATCTGTTACAATCGATTCATTTTCGTCCGCATATGTGCTGTAGTAATATGGCGTTGCAGATTCAAACTCTGCCGCACAAGTATCTACCATTTTGAATACTGGCATCATATTATTTTCTTTACGCATATCGTAAATTTCGCGCTCCGTTTTGTTCCAAGCTGCTGCAATGTAGTGATCGCTGAAGCCCATTTCTTTTGCAGTTTGTAGTACTTCTATATTTCCTACATTCGCTTTTACTTCACGTTCCATATTTACGATGTTTTCAACTTTTTGTAAGAAGAAGAAGTCCATTTCACACCATTCATTGATTTCTTCTTTCGTTACACCTTGGCGAATTGCTTCTGCTACAATAAACAGTCGTTCATCATCCGCTTTAATGATACGTTTTTTCATCGTTTCTTTATCAAGTTCTTTTAAGTGGTCTAATTCTAAGTGATAAATGCCAAGCTCTAAAGAACGAACTGCTTTTAGTAATGATTCTTCTAAGTTACGTCCGATTGACATAACTTCACCAGTTGCTTTCATTTGTGTTCCAAGCGTTCTGTTCGCTGATTCAAACTTATCAAACGGCCAACGTGGAATTTTTGAAACAACATAGTCTAACGCTGGCTCGAAGCAAGCGTAAGTTTTTTGTGTTACTGGGTTTACAATTTCATCTAACGTTAAGCCGACTGCAATTTTTGCTGCTAATTTCGCAATTGGATATCCAGTTGCTTTAGATGCTAGTGCAGATGAACGACTTACACGTGGATTTACTTCGATTACATAGTATTGGAAGCTATATGGATCAAGCGCAAGCTGAACGTTACATCCACCTTCAATTCCTAGTGCACGAATAATTCGTAATGAAGTGTTACGTAACATTTGATATTCACGGTCGCTTAGCGTTTGGCTCGGTGCTACTACAATCGAATCACCTGTGTGAACACCAACTGGATCGATGTTTTCCATGTTACATACTACAATCGCGTTATCATTTGAATCACGCATTACTTCATATTCAATTTCCTTACAGCCAGCAATACTTTTCTCTAATAAACATTGTGTTACTGGACTATGTTTTAAACCACTTGTTACGATTTCAATTAGCTCTTCTTCGTTATGGCAAATTCCGCCGCCCGTTCCTCCTAATGTGAACGCTGGTCGAACGATTACTGGATAACCAATTTCATTTACAAATCCATATGCTTCATCAAGGTTATGAATAATTTCACTTGGTGGTGTTGGTTCATTTAAATCTTGCATTAATGTACGGAATAAATCACGATCTTCCGCTTGCTCGATTGCTGATAATTTTGTTCCTAAAATTTCAACTCCGCACTCGTCAAGTACGCCTGATTTTGCAAGTTCAACAGCCATGTTTAAACCTGTTTGACCACCTAATGTTGGTAGGATTGCATCAGGACGTTCTTTACGAATAATACGGCTTACGAATTCTAATGTTAATGGCTCGATGTATACTTTATCTGCTGTTGCAGTATCCGTCATAATTGTTGCTGGGTTAGAGTTAACAAGGATTACTTTGTAACCTTCCTCTTTAAGAGATTGACAAGCTTGTGTACCAGAGTAGTCAAACTCCGCTGCTTGCCCAATTACAATTGGTCCTGATCCGATTACTAAAATTGTGTTAATGTCTAGGCGTTTTGGCATAACTCTTCCCCTTCTTTCTTGAAGTTTTCAATCATTGTTAAGAAATCTTCGAATAAATCATTTGCATCTTCTGGTCCCGCTGAAGCTTCTGGATGGTATTGTACTGTAAATGCTGGGAACTTCTTATGACGAAGACCTTCTACCGTTCCATCGTTTAAAGCAACATGTGTAATTTCAAGATCTGTATTTTCAACTGATTCTTCTTCTACTGCGTATCCGTGGTTTTGAGATGTAATTGCTACTTTTCCAGTTGCAAGATTTTTTACTGGATGGTTTAAACCACGGTGACCAAATTTCAACTTACTTGTATTTGCACCTGATGCTAGAGCGAACAATTGATGTCCTAGGCAAATTCCGAATAAAGGAACTTTACCGATAATGTCTTTTAACATTTCAATTGCTTCTGATACATCTTTCGGATCTCCAGGTCCATTACTTAACATAATTCCATCTGGGCTAAGGCGTAAAATTTCTTCTGCTGTTGTGTTGTAAGGAACTACAATTACATCACAGTCACGCTTATTTAATTCTCGTAAAATACCATGTTTCATACCGAAGTCTACTAGTACAACTCGGTGACCACGACCTGGGCTTGGGTATGGATCTTTCGTTGATACGCGTTTTACATGATCTGTAAATACTGTCGCTTTTAATTGACTTACAATGTACTCTACATCTGCATCCATATTACAAAGGCGTCCGCGTAATGTACCGTATTGACGAATTTTTCTCGTTAATTTTCTCGTATCAATCCCTGCTAATCCTGGGATATTTCTTTCTTTCAAGTAATCATTTAACGAAATTTCATTACGGAAGTTTGATGGATGATCACAAATTTCGTTTACGATTAAACCATTTACAGATGGGTGAATGGATTCAAAATCGTCACGGTTAATGCCGTAGTTTCCGATTAATGGGTACGTGAATGTTACGATTTGACCGCAATATGATGGATCAGATAATGTTTCTTGATATCCAGTCATTCCTGTTGTAAATACAACCTCACCTGACTTTTCGATTTCGCCTCCGAAACCTGTTCCAATTAATACTGTTCCATCTTCTAAGATAAGTTGTCTTTTCATACTAATGCACTCTCCTTTTGCCATGCGATCTTACCACCAACGATTGTCATTACCGGCCATCCTTGGCATTTCCAACCTGCGAATGGTGTATTTTTTCCTTTTGATAAGAATGTTGTTGGGTCAATCTCTTCTTCTTGTTCTAAATCAATGATTGTAATATCAGCTGCTCTACCTTCTTTTAGGCGACCTGCTTCTAAGCCGAATGTATCAGCTGGCTTTTCTGTTAAGAATTGAATTAACTGTTCTAGCGTAATAACTCCCTTTTTCACAAGGTTTGTGTATAGAAGCGGGAATGCTGTTTCAAAACCAGTAATTCCAAACGGTGCTCTTTCAATTCCTTGTGCTTTCTCTTCCGCTGTATGCGGTGCATGGTCAGTTGCAATCATATCGATCGTTCCATCTAATACACCTTCAATTAATGCTGCATGGTCTTCTTTTCCACGAAGCGGTGGGTTCATTTTAAAGTTAGGATCAGCTGATGGGATATCATCTTCACATAACACTAGGTGATGCGGTGTTACTTCTGCTGTTACTTTAATTCCAGCGCGTTTCGCATCACGGATTACACGTACCGAACCTTTCGTACTTACATGACATACGTGATAGTGGCAATCTGCTGCTTCAGCAAGCAGTATATCCCTTGCAATATGTACAGATTCACATACTGATGGGATACCGTTTAATCCGTGTTTCTCAGAAAACTTCCCTTCATGTACACAACCTTTATTAATAAGCGTATTCTCTTCACAGTGCGCAACTACTGCCATATCTAATTTTGCTGCACGTTTCATAGCCGCTAACATCATGCTCGCATCTTGTACGCCTACGCCGTCATCTGTGAAAGCAAATGCTCCAAGTTCTTTTAATGTTTCGAAATCTGTCATTTCAGAACCAGCTTGACGTACTGTAATTGCTCCGTATGGTAGTACGTTAACATGAGCTTTTTCTTCAATACGTTTTTGCAAGTCTTCCATATGTTCTCTGCAATCTGGTACCGGGCGTGTATTTGGCATTGCGCAAATTGTAGTGAATCCACCTTTTGCCGCTGCTAGTGTACCTGTTTCAATTGTTTCTTTATGTTCACCACCTGGTTCACGAAGATGTACGTGTACATCTACTAATCCAGGTGCGATTAACTTTCCGTTCACATCGATTACTTCAGCATTATCTGCCGTAATATTTTCTGCTACCTTAGCGATTTTACCGTCTTGTACGAGAAGATCCGTTGCTACGATTTTTCCTTCTTCATTCATATAACGACCATTTTTAAACAAATAATTCATGTTTCATTCCTCCTAATACATTTGGTAAGGCGCGTTTTAGTACAGCCATTCTTACGTAAACTCCATTTTCCATTTGTTTAAATATGCGTGAACGCTCACACTCAACAAGTTCACTTGCAATTTCAACATCACGGTTTACAGGAGCTGGATGCATAATAATGCTTCCTTCTTTCATACGCTTTTCTCTTTCTACTGTTAATCCGTGTTTCTCATGATATTCTTTCATAATGTCTGTTTCATAATGATCATGACGCTCATGTTGTACACGGAGTAACATCATTACATCAACTTCTGGAACAAGTTCATCTAATGGTTTGTATGTTCCAAATGTGTTGTCTTCATCTTTCCACTCTTCTGGACTTGCAAAGTAAATTGTTGCACCAAGCTTCGTTAATGCTTCTGCATTAGAACGTGCTACTCGGCTATGACGAACATCTCCTACTATTGCAATCTTCAAACCTTCAAATCTTCCAAACTCTTGTTTAATTGTAAGAAGATCGAGTAGGCACTGCGTTGGGTGGTTTCCGCATCCATCTCCAGCGTTTAAGATTGGAATATTCACCTGATCTTTTAGTTCATCGAAGTAGCGATCTTGCTCGTGGCGGATGACCACTGCTTTTGTTCCGATTGATTCTAGTGTTCTTATCGTATCGTATAAAGTTTCTCCTTTTTGTACGCTAGATGCATCAGCTGAAAAGTTTAAAACATCAAGTCCTAATCTCTTCTCAGCAACTTCAAAGCTAAATCTCGTTCTCGTACTATTCTCAAAGAACAAGTTCGCAACAAAAGTTTGCTCTGTCGTTTTGCTCTCTTTTCCATTCGCAAAATCTTCTGCATCTTTTAGGATTTCTGAAATTTCTACTTCCGATAATTCACTCATCGTTAACAAATGGCTCATCGTCATCCCTCATCTTTCTGATTTTTATGTTACCACTTTTGAATTTTTATAACAACCTTTGCATAAAAATACCCTAGTCATGTGAGACTAGGGTGCAAGAAAGAAGCCACCCTTTCCGGTCTCACAGGACTGAATTAAAAGGTTATTATTATGAAGCAATCTGCTTAGATTGTTTTATTTGTTTCGTTTCCGGTAGTAGTAGATTTAACAGTACACCTATAATTGCTGCTAGTGCCATTCCTTCTACTTGGAATGATTCTCCTACGTGAAGTACCGCTCCACCAATACCGATTACTAATATTACTGATGCAATCATTAAGTTTCGTTTGTCACTTAAATCTGTTTTATCATCTACCATCATGCGTAATCCGCTTGATGCGATTACACCGAATAGTAAGATTGATACACCACCCATAACTGGTGTTGGGATCGAATGAATCAGTGCAGAAATCTTACCGATAAACCCGAACATGATTGCGAATACTGCTGAACCGATGAATAAGTATACACTGTATGCTCTCGTAATTGCTAGCACACCGATGTTTTCACCATACGTTGTATTCGGTGGCCCACCGATTAGTGACGCAATTAATGTTGCTACTCCGTCACCGAAGATTGAACGGTGTAAACCTGGTTTTTCAATTAAATCTCTTTTAATAACATTTCCAAGAACAATTTGATGTCCGATATGTTCTGATATTGTTACTAGTGCAACTGGTACCATCAAGAGTACAATCTTCCATGAAAACTCTGGTGTATATGTTACAAATGGTACTGTGAAATCTGGTACAACAAACCATTTTGCCTCAGCTACCGGCTTTAAGTCTACTAGCCCTTGGAAGTAAGCGAAGATATATCCGCCGATAATGCCAAGTAACACTGGTATTATACTGAAAAATCCTCTTCCAAATATCGAGCATATAATTGTAATTGCTAATGTTACTAATGCTACTGAAAAGTGTGTAAAGCTATATTTGCCATCCGCACCGTTCATCGCCATGTTAACTGCTGTATGTGCTAAAGCTAGACCGATTACCATTACTACTGGACCAACTACGATTGGTGGTAGTAATTTCATAATCCACTCTGATCCTGATTTCTTAATTCCGAGTGAGATTAAGATGTACACAAGTCCTGCTAGCAAACCACCAAGCATTGCTGCTCCCGGTCCACCTGCCGTTTTCGCTGTTATAATCGGTGCGATAAAGGCGAATGATGATCCTAGATAGGCAGGTACTTGACCTTTCGTTATAAGAAGGAACGCTAACGTTCCTAATCCACTTGATATTAATGCTACTGATGGATTCAATCCTGTTAAAAACGGAACAAGCACTGTTGATCCAAACATCGCGAACAAATGTTGTATACTTAAAAATAACCATTTTCCCGGTTTCGGTACTTCATTAACGTCTAACACTGGCTTTTGTTCCATTGTTACATCCTCCTTCAGTTTAAATCTTTGCAATAAAAAAACTCTTTGTGCCTGTGCACAAAGAGTCCTACACTTTCGTATGCCAAATTTGACATATGAAAGCCAAGACCCTTTGGCAGCCTCACAGGACTACATTTAAAAGGGCTTTACTTATCGTATATGCTTACTCGATCTTGTTGATCTGTCTCTTGCAAATCAACTTCGATACGCTCTTCACTTGATGTTGGAATGTTCTTCCCTACATAATCAGCGCGAATTGGTAATTCGCGATGACCTCTATCAACAAGAACCGCCAATTGGATTTGAGATGGTCTACCTAAATCCATAAGAGCATCCATTGCTGCTCGAACTGTTCTTCCTGTATATAATACGTCATCCACAAGGATAACTTTCTTCTTCGTAATATCTACAGGGATATCAGAACCTTTTACAAGTGGTTCTTTATTTTTCGATTGTAGTGTTAAATCATCACGATATAACGTAATGTCTAACTCTCCAACTTCCATTTCTTTTCCTTCAATTTGACCAATTCGTTCTGCCAAACGTTGTGCAATAAAAATTCCACGAGTTTTAATTCCGACAAGAACACAATTATCGACACCTTTATTTCGTTCCACGATTTCATGACTAATTCGTGTTAAAGCGCGGCGAATCATTTGGTCATCTAAAACGACAGCTTTCTCTTGCATGCTCTACACCTCCAAGCTTTTTTCTTGCGTGAGAGTAATGGTATAAAAAAAGTCCTCTCAGCGTGTGCGAGAGGACTTTTGAAAAAAGGGTACAACATACCCTAAGTATTTCAAACCGTTACCTTCTCAACCTCACGGGGCTGTGTTAAAGGATCATTATTTAACTGTTGTCAGTATCTCAGTTTTCTTATGATTTGTCAATACTATTTTCGTAAAATATTTAATACGTCTTCAAACACTTCTGGAATCGGTGCCTCAAACTGAATATATTCACCAGTACGAGGATGATCAAAGCCTAAAATACCCGCATGAAGTGCTTGTCCATTCATATCTAACGTTTTCTTCGGACCATACTTCGGATCTCCTGCAAGTGGATAGCCAATATATTTCATATGAACACGAATTTGGTGCGTACGTCCCGTTTCTAAGCGACATTCTACAAGCGTAAAGTCTTTAAAGCGTTCTAACACTTGGAAGTGCGTAACAGCGTTCTTACCATTTTCATCAACTGTCATACTTTGACGCTCTTTCTTATCACGAGCAATCGGAGCATCAATCGTTCCCTTATCATGCGGAATCACACCGTGTACAATCGCTTTGTAACGTCTCGTTACTGTTTTTGCTACAAGCTGATTTACAAGCGATTCATGTGCCATATCATTTTTAGCAACCATTAATAGTCCAGATGTATCTTTATCAATACGATGCACGATACCTGGACGCATTACACCGTTAATGCCTGATAAGTCTGTACAATGGTGCATAAGGCCGTTTACAAGTGTACCACTTGTATGCCCTGGTGCTGGATGTACAACCATACCACGTGGCTTATTTACAACAAGCACATCTGCATCTTCATAATAAATTTCTAAATTTAAATCCTCTGGTTGAATATCTAACTCTTCTGGTTCAGGAATTGTTACTGTAATTTCATCTTCTTCTTTTACTTTATAATTCCCTTTTACCGCTTTTCCGTTTACTGTCACAACGTCATCTTTAATCCATTGCTGCACTTGCGTACGTGACCATTCGTTATTTATCCCTGCAACGAATTTATCAATTCGCTCGTTTTTTTGCTCTGCTGCAACTGTTACTTGTACTACTTCACTCATTCAATTACTCCTTCGCTTTCTTGCCTTCTAATAATGTTTGAATAATAATTAATACAACACCAATACATAATGCTGAATCAGCTATATTGAATACTGGATAGTTGTACGAGAAAATATACACGTGAATGAAATCCACTACTTCTTGTCTAAATACACGATCAATAAAGTTACCAATTGCCCCGCCCAAAATTAGGCTTAACGAAATACCTAGAAGCTTGTCTGTTTTCGCATACTTTTTCATATAAAATACAATAAACACTACAAAAACAACTGTAATAATGTAGAAGAACCACATTTTATTTTCTAAAATACCCCAAGCAGCGCCTCTATTTCGATGTGATGTTATGTATAATACATTGTCGATAATCGGAATACTCGTACCCAATTCCATGTTCTTTACAATTAACCACTTCGATATTTGATCGATAGCAATGACGAATAACGCTATTACATAATATATCATTTTCATTTCCCCCACAAAGACAGTGTACCTCAAAATTTTAGCATAGCTGCTACCTTTTCACAATGAACCTTTATAGAAGAATAAAATAAATTAAAAAAAGGTAATATAATATCGTTGTGCGTATTCATACATTTACCTTTTCGTAGAAGAATTCATGAATCGTACGGGCAGTCGGCATTGTCTTCATTTGCTTTGTCGAAATTAATCTCCCCGTCTCTTCACAAATACCATACATGTCTATTTCCATTTTAAATAATGCGCGTTCTACATCCTTTAAATCCTCTTTTATATCATGTAATAGCAATTTTTTCTTTATCTCTTCCTTAATTTCATATCCAAGCTCTTGGCTGAACTCGACATCATATTTGTGCATTACTTCTTTAGCTAGTCTCTCTTGCAACTCTTTTCTCATCAATTGCAATTCTTCTTTTATTTCCATGTAAATTTCATTCACGTGTACATTCCTCCTAGCTGTAATGTACAGTTAGTGTGTCCGAAATTTATTTGCTTACCTCACACACATTTTTCCTTCACAGGAAAGAGTCTGAAAGTGATCTTGATATACCATCAACAAAAAAACTGACCGCATCAATAGCAGTCAGTTTTTTATTATTTTACATAGTTTTCTTTAACAACTGTTGCACAACGCTCACATAATGTTTCATGTTCAGCATCTTTACCAATTGTTTCTGAAACTACCCAACAACGTTCACATGTTTCACCAGTTGCTTGAACAACAACAACCGCTGTATGTTCATACTTCGGTGCATCTGCTGGCGCTTCATCCATCATACCACCAAGTTTATACTCAGAAACGATGAATAATTGCTTTAAGTCTTCGCTAATAGACTCTAACATAGCTTTCATTTCTGCAGTTGGATATAGCGTAATGCTTGCATTTAATGACTTACCGATTACTTTTTCATTACGAGCTACTTCTAGTGCTTTTAACACGTCATCACGTAATGTCATAAATGCATCCCATTTTGTTTTTAACGCTTCCGCGTCATCTAATTGTACAGCTTCTGGCATATCAGTTAATTGTACACTTTCTTCTGTTACGCCTGGAATATATGGCCATACTTCATCAGCTGTGTGCGGTAAGATTGGTGTTACAAGTTTCGTTAACGCAACAAGAACATCATATAATACAGTTTGAATTGCACGACGATCTTCGTGGTTTGCACCTTCAATGTATAAGATGTCTTTTGCAAAGTCTAAGTAGAATGAACTTAAATCAATTGTACAGAAGTTATGAATTGCATGATACACAGCAGCGAAATCGTATGTCTCATATGCTTCTTTAACTTTTGTAATTAAGTCATTTAATTTTACTAACATGTAACGATCTACTTCACGAAGTTCAGCTACAGCTACTGCATTTTCACTTGGCTTAAAGTCGTCTAAGTTTCCTAATAAGAAACGGAATGTGTTACGGATTTTACGATACACTTCTGCTACTTGTTTTAAAATATCATCTGAAATACGTACGTCAGATTGATAGTCAACAGAAGATACCCATAAGCGTAAAATGTCTCCGCCTAATTGATCCATGATTTTCTTCGGTACGACGATGTTTCCAATCGACTTACTCATTTTACGTCCTTCACCATCTAGTACGAAACCGTGGCTTAGTACGCCTTTATATGGAGCTTTACCTGTTACAGCAACTGCTGTTGATAATGAAGAGTTAAACCAACCACGATACTGGTCAGATCCTTCTAAATATAAATCAGCTGGACGCTGTAAATCTTCGCGCTCTTCTAATACCGCTTGGTGAGAAGAACCTGAATCGAACCATACATCCATGATGTCTGTTTCTTTACGGAATTCACCATTTGGGCTACCTGGATGTGTAAATCCTTCTGGTAATAGATCTTTCGCTTCACGCTCGAACCATACGTTAGAACCGTGTTCACGGAATAAATCTGCTACATGGTTAATTGTTTCATCCGTAATAATTGGATCACCATTCTCAGCATAGAATACCGGAATTGGCACACCCCATGCACGCTGACGAGAAATACACCAGTCACCACGGTCACGAACCATATTATGAAGACGAGTTTCTCCCCATGCTGGTACCCATTTTGTTTCTGCTACAGCTTCTATTAATTCTTTACGGAATGCTTCAATAGATGCAAACCACTGTGCTGTCGCACGGAAAATAATTGGTTTTTTCGTTCTCCAATCATGTGGGTATGAATGTGTAATGAATGTTAGTTTCAGTAACGCGCCTACTTCTTCTAATTTTTCTGTAATTGGTTTGTTAGCTTTATCATAGAATAAGCCTTCAAATCCAGGTGCCTCATTTGTTAATACACCTTTATCATCGACTGGGCAAAGTACTTCTAATCCATACTTTTTACCAACAACGAAGTCATCTTCCCCGTGTCCTGGTGCTGTATGAACACAACCTGTACCTGCATCTGTTGTTACGTGATCTCCTAGCATAACTAATGAATCACGATCGTAGAATGGATGTTTTGCAACTGTATACTCAAGTTCGCTACCTTTTACTGTTTTCACAACTTCAGCATTTTCCCACTCTAACGTTTTTGCAACTGTCTCAAACAGCTCAGAAGCAATGATATATTTCTCATCATTTACTTTTACAATGCTATATTCAAGCTCTGGATGAACAGAAATACCTAAGTTTGCAGGTAATGTCCAAGGTGTTGTTGTCCAAATGATGTACTTTTCATCACCTTCTAATACGTTCTTTCCATCTTTTACAGGGAATGCTACGTAAATAGATGCTGATTTTTTATCTTGATATTCAATTTCAGCTTCCGCTAAAGCAGATTCACTCGTTGGAGACCAGTAAACTGGTTTTTGACCTTTATAGATATAACCTTTTTTCGCCATGTCACCAAACACTTTAATTTGTTGTGCTTCATAAGCTGGCTCTAAAGTAATATATGGATTATCCCAATCTGCACGTACACCTAGACGCTTAAATTGTTCACGTTGACGTTCTACTTGTTCATATGCATACTCTGCACATAACTTACGGAACTCAGCAACTGTCATTTCTTTACGTTTTACACCTTTATTTGTTAAAGCTTGTTCAATTGGTAAACCGTGCGTATCCCATCCCGGAACATATGGCGCACTAAAACCAGTCATTGATTTATAACGAACAATAAAGTCTTTTAATACTTTATTTAATGCATGTCCCATATGAATGTCACCATTCGCATATGGAGGTCCATCATGCAATACAAATAAAGGACGACCTTTTGTATGTTCTTGTACTTTTTCGTAAATATTCATTTCAGCCCATTTTTCTTGCATTGCAGGCTCACGTTTTGGTAAATTCCCACGCATTGGGAACTCTGTTTTTGGCATCAGTAATGTATTTTTGTACTCCATGCTCAATTCCTCCTTACATGTATAAAAGAAATACTTAAAAAACGGAATAAAAAAGAGACCTTCTCATCCCCAAAAGGGACGAGAAAGTCTCCCGCGGTACCACCCTAGTAGATTATATACATATGTATAGAATCCTCTTTATATTCTTAACGCGAATACACGCCTACGCTTACTCTATTTGTTCAGCGCGGAACTCCAGGGTGATATTCCCACTATCTCCTTATCCTGAGCTTACACCATCCTCAGTTCGCTATATAAGGTTTGAAAAGGTACTTATCCCTATCTTCGTTTTTCTTAATAAATATGTTGTTTAAAATTATATGTAATAATGAGAAAAACGTCAAGCTTACACTGTTTCTTCTTTTTTCAACAGTTCATCTACTTCGTCTTCTAATTCAATTAGTTTATCCCAATCATCGTTGTTTAACATCTCAAGCTGTGTTTCTAATAACATACGGAAACGAGTTCGGAATACTTTCGCTTGTTTCTTTAGCTCTTCAATATCAAAAGCAACTTTTCTTGATTTTACTAATGCTTCGTTAATAATACGATCAGCATTCTTTTCAGCTTCACGCACAATTAATTTCGCTTCTTTTTGCGCATTACGTTTTACTTCTTCCGCTGCTTCTTGTGCAACAACGATAGATTTGTTTAACGTATCTTCAATATTAGAGAAATGATCTAACTTCCCTTCTAACTGCGCAACTTTTTCTTCTAAAGCTTTTTTCTCACGAATGACCAATTCATAATCTTTGATAATTTGATCAAGAAACTCATTTACTTGATCTTCATCATAGCCACGGAATCCGCGACCAAATTCTTTGTTATGAATATCTAATGGTGTTAACGGCACAACGCCACCTCCAAGTAGTTATCTAAATTTCCTCTTTTAATTATATCTTTTCTTCGACAAAATAGGAGGATTTCCTTCTAAAAAACCAATCATTTTAGTATACCATACAAAATTCTCCATTTGTCGCGTTTTGTTCTACCTTCTACAGAAAATAATTTACTTCGGCCATATCCTCTAACAGAAAAAACATCTCCTGGATAACATTCATAAGAAGTTTGCTCCACTGTTTTCCAATTGACTTTTACTAAACCATTTTTTATGAAAGGTTGTACTTTCTGTCTAGATAAATGTAACATTTCAGCTAACATAACATCTAAACGAAGTGAAGAAACCGTTCCAGATTTCTCTCCCCACGTTTCATGTATCTGTAGAATTTGTTCTCCTTGCACTGACGCTAAAGAGACTTTTACTTTCCCTATTGATTGTAAGTTCATCTCAATATACGATACAATTTCTTTCGCAACTACAATTTGGGCACGATTTTCTTGCAGCAAAATATCACCACATTTTTCTCTTGTTAAACCAAGAGACATAAATGTACCTAATATTTGCCTATGTTCTAGCGTATAAAACTTGGAAGGATAGTCAATTTCTAATACTTCTACTTGAAATTCTTCTTCATTTAATTCTAGATAGTCTGGATAAATAAGTGCTCTTTTACGCTCTGCATTAGGCGTTGCACCACCAAATTGCACAGCAACATCACCTTGTCCTATTACCATAGAAACAATTTGTTGTTGCCTAGGATCGAGAAAATCCGTTAACTTCACTTGATGGTACTCCGCCGCTCGCTTCCACTCTAGCACTTTATCCACAAAGACCTCCTCATCAGGCCTAAAATGTTCGTAGATGCTCATGTATTTACCTTCTTACTATAAGAAATAGCTTAATAAACTGAACAAACCAGTTTTAGCAAGTTTCAACGCAAAGATCGCAACGATTGGAGAAATATCAATCATTCCAAGCGGCGGAATAAAGCGGCGGAATGGTTCTAAATACGGTTCACAAATACGTGCCAGGAACTCTCCAAAAGATGATTCCTTTGCACCAGGAAACCATGATAGGAGAATGTAAATAATAAGTGCCCACGAGTAAATCTCGATAGCATAACTTAACACTATAAAAACTGTTGTCATGGCGTATTACCACCTCTTTATATTTGTTTCTTCTTCTTCACCGAATAACTCTGAAATCGCACCAACAATATCTACATTTTCAGGTGTACACATAAATGTTTTCGGCCCTATTTTTTGAATGTCCCCGCCTATAGCGTATACAGTACCACTTAAAAAGTCAACGATACGTACCGCTTGATCAGTAGACATTCTCTGCAAATTAATTACAACAGCTCGTCTACCTTTTAAGTGGTCCGCAATCCCTTGTGCTTCCGAATATGTGCGTGGTTCTAATAAAACAACTTTTGAAGATTGTTTTGCTGTTTCAATACTCACAACATTTTGCTTCGGTTGCGCTTTCGGAAACGTAACGTCTTGTTGTTCTGGTGGATCTTGCTGCTTTTTCATGTCTGTTTGCTCCTTTTCATAACCATATTGAGCTGCTTCTTTTTCTTCCGGTGTATCAAAAAAGAAGTATTTTACTTTTGACCAACTCATAATAAGATTCTCCTTCCTTTTACGCTTTTCCTACTAAAATCGTTCCCAAACGAATATATGTAGCCCCTTCTTCAATTGCAATCTTGTAATCGTTGGACATTCCCATTGATAATTCTTTACATGGCGCATGTAATAACTCTAGCTCCTGCACCTCTGTTTGCAGCATACGTAATTCCTTAAAACAGCGTCTGATTTCTTCCTCTTCTTCTGTAAATGGAGCCATCGTCATTAGTCCAACCACTTCAATTTTATCGAATTCTTGCAAACTTTGAATAAAAGAAACAACCTCTTCTATTGCCAATCCTTGCTTCGATTCTTCAGATGAGGTTTTCACTTGAATAAAGCATTTCACTTTCTTATCAGCACGTTTCTGAATTTCTTTCGCCAGTGAAAGACGATCTAACGAATGTAAATAATCAATTTCATTAATGATTTCTTTTACTTTTCTCGTTTGTAATGAGCCAATAAAGTGCCAATTAACTTTTGAACCGAAATGCTCGTATTTCTGTAAGAAACCTTCATTTCTATTTTCACCTAAATCGATAACTCCAGCTTCAATTACTTCGTTTGTTTTTTCAATCCCTACAGTTTTTGTAACTGCAACAAGTTTAATATCTTGCAACGAACGTCCAGCTCGAGCGCAAGATTCTTTAATAGCTTCGTTTACAATTACTAAATTTTCTTGTACTGTCACTTGCTTTCTTCCTCCTTAAAACCTATGAAACTCAACATTCTTCCTGTCTTACCTTGATCACGACGATGAGAGAAAAATAGTTGCTCTTCACAGCTTGTACAAAGAGATGACATTACAATATGCTCTTCTTTTATGCCTGCTTGTACACATAATATACGATTAATTTCTTTTAAATTAATTGCGTACTGCCCGTCAGAAATTTTTTGATGAGGAACAGCACCCCTAACTACTTCCTGTGCTGCTGTTAATACACGATCATCCACAACATAACAACAAGATCCGATCGACGGCCCAATTGCAACATGAATTTCATCACTTGAAATACCTTCTGCATTCCACTTTTGAATCATTTCCTTTGCAATCTCTTGCACAGTGCCTTTCCATCCAGCATGCGCAAGTCCTATCATACCATGTGATGGTGCATAAAAATAGAGCGGAACACAATCCGCGTAACAAGACGTTAACAGAACATCTTCATTACTCGTATAAATGCCATCTGTTTTTGAAATGCCGTCCTCATATGAATAGACACCACTTCCCTTTTCCTGTTGCCCTACTTTTTCAACATGATGAGCATGAACTTGTTCAGAGCAAATCCAATTTTCTAATGGTTTTTGTAACTTATTTGCTAAAATGCGTCTGTTTTCATGAACGTTCTCCACGATATCATTCACATGTAATCCTAAATTCATCGCATGAAAGGAGCCCGTACTTATCCCACCATCTTTTGTCGTAAATCCAGCAGTAATGTTTCCAAGTTCTTTCCACGCTTGTAAATACAGTATACCGTCCACATATTTAAATGGTTCTCTCATAATAAAGCGGCTCCTTTTAATTAAAATAACAGAAAAAAGCATGGTACTTCCTGTCTATTTTACCATACTTTTATTTTTTCATAATCCTAACAGAAAAAAAAGAGGAATTTGTAATATTCTTTATGAAATTGTCGGTGTTTGTATTGATTCTGTTACAGAATTAACAGGATTTACTCTTACAAGTATGACATCTTCCCCAATTTTCACAATTTCCTTCCAAGGAATTACAATCTCAACATCTTTTCCAAAAATACCTAGCATACGTGTCTGTTTGGAAATAATAACAGAACAAATTTTCCCTGTGTTCATATCAATTTCAATATCTCCAATATTCCCAATCCTTTTTCCATCTGAAATATTTATAACATCCTTCATCTGTAACTCTGAAATTCGTATCACCATTTTCATCCTCTCCCTTATATGACAAATTGGAAACTGTTTCTCATATTTACAGGAAGCCACCTATACGAAATTATATGAACACTAATCCCCTACTATGAGCACAAACCATATTACATATAAAAAGGTCTCACCATAATTGGTGAGACCTTATCCTTGAATCGTTTTATTCATTTGTTTAATGGCTGACTTCTCTAAACGTGATACTTGCGCTTGGGAAATCCCAATTTCTTCTGCAACTTCCATCTGTGTCTTTCCTTGGAAGAAACGTTTTCTAATAATCATTTTCTCTCTATCATTTAAACGCTTCATTCCTTCTTTCAATGCTAATTCTTCAACCCACTGCTCGTCCTTTTGTTTTTCATCACTTAACTGATCCATAACAAAGATAGGATCTCCCCCATCATTATAAATCGGTTCAAATAATGAAACTGGATCTTGAATTGCATCTAAAGCAAATACTATCTCTTCATGAGTTACTTCTAGCACTTTTGCAATATCCATTGCTGTTGGTTCTTTTGAATTTTCTGCAATCAACTTTTCTCTTACTTGCAAAGCTTTATACGCAATATCTCGCAATGAGCGCGATACGCGAATCGGATTATTATCACGCAAATATCTGCGTATTTCCCCAATAATCATCGGCACAGCATACGTTGAAAATTTTACATTTTGGCCTAAATCAAAATTATCAATTGATTTCATAAGTCCGATGCAACCAACTTGAAATAAATCGTCAACATATTCTCCTCTGTTATTAAATCTTTGGATGACGCTCAGTACAAGACGTAAGTTTCCATTCACTAATTTTTCTCTTGCGCTTATCTCTCCACTTTGCATTTCACGAAATAATTTACGCATCTCTTCATTTTTTAATACTGGAAGTTTAGCTGTATCAACACCGCAAATTTCTACTTTGTTTCTCGTCAAAGTGTTCCCTCCTATCGGGAGTTGCTGTACAGTGTAAAGTATTTCCTTTGAAGGGGATTTTATGCATGTGGTTTTTTCACGATTTGTTATTTAAATTATCTTTCCTAATACAACTAAATAGAATAAGACCAGCCTACATAACGGCTGGTCTTATTCTTTACACCATTTTATTAAATTCTTTTCGTAATCTTTTTATAATTCTTTTTTCTAAACGCGAAATGTATGACTGTGAAATCCCAAGCATATCAGCCACATCTTTTTGCGTCTTTTCCTCTCCTCCAGCAAGCCCAAACCGAAGTTCCATAATTTGTTTTTCACGATCATTTAATTGGTGTAATGCTTTCATTAAAAGGTGACGATCTACAGTAGCTTCTAAATCTTTTGTAATAATATCATCATCTGTACCTAACACGTCAGACAATAACAGTTCATTCCCATCCCAATCAATGTTTAGTGGTTCATCAAAAGAAACTTCCGAACGATTTTTGTTATTTCGACGTAAATGCATTAAAATTTCATTTTCTATACAACGCGATGCATATGTTGCTAATTTTATTTTCTTTTCTGGATTAAATGTATTTACCGCTTTAATAAGGCCGATTGTTCCTATACTAATCAAATCTTCAATATTTATCCCTGTATTTTCAAACTTTCTTGCTATATATACAACGAGCCTTAAGTTACGTTCAATAAGTAATGACCTTGCTGCCTGATCTCCTTTTGGCAATTTATTCAAAAGAACTTCCTCTTCTTCTTTTGTTAACGGTGGTGGCAACGCTTCACTTCCACCAATATAATAAATTTCATCGGTCTTAATTCCTAATTTCAGCAATACTTTATACCAAAGGTATACTAAATAAAATTTTAATTTCATCATATTATCCCGCCTCTCATTATTAAGCGATTACCATTTTTTGCGAAATCAACATTTTTGGATGCACAATACATTGATACTCCCCATTAGTAGAAAGCTGTTGTGTATTTAATCCAATTAATACTTTGTTTACAACAATAGAACTACCTTCATGGTCAACTTGCACACTGTCAGGCTTAATTGCCCACAAAAATTGACTCTCTACTCCTACTGCACGGAAAGGAATTAAGCGTAATTTTGTCGCCCAACCAGAATCATTTTCTGGTATTTGAGGAATTTCTGTTTTGGAATAAATTTGTTCTGTTAACCAAGATGGTAAGCAATGTTCTAATGATGAAACATGCATAATCATAACGGGTGTTTTTGTTAATGGGTCATAAAGTTGGTTCCCACTGTCAATAAGACCTGCCAGTTCTAGTTCTTCTTCTGCTAATTGAATTTTTACTTTCACAATTTGATCATAGTGTATTTTCGTGACCTCTACGCTTTCAATACGCTTTTTAGAAAAATAATAAATTACTGGAAAACCAAAAATAACAAATAACCAACTAATTGGATCACCGTAAGAAATTGACTGAGATTGAACCAATCCATTTACCATTTCATTCGTTTGCAAAAAGAAATGAGTTCCAATTAATCCTCCGCCAACCATAAAGGTTACAAAGTAAAAAGTAAAAACAGTTTGTGCATAATTTCTAAATGTTGTAAACCCAAATGCTGTATACACAATAAGTAACGAGTACAGTAGTTTCATAATTGGATGTGTCATCATAGAAGCAAAAGGAGTAAAGGCAAAAATAACAATAGTTGAACCTATAAATGCCCCTAACACAAGCCTCCATTTTTTGATTTTCTTTTTTAACACGGTAGCTGTTAATAAAAGCAAAAGAAAATCAATGCAGGCGTTTAACAACCAAACAACGTCGGCGTAAACAACCAAACAATTCACCTCTTTTTTCAAGTTGAGACTAGTATAATGCATATCCAATAGGAAAGTGTGTCAATTTGCGGAGGTGTTTTTTTGTTATTTTGTGATTTCTAGACATAATCTGTCGGTAAAAAATAAAAGTACAAATTCATAGAATGATATACTCTTATTTTCACCAACAAAATATACCAAATAAAAAAAAAGACCTGCTTAGCAGGTCTTTTCCATTTAAAAAACAAAAAAGGAGCATGAAAGCTCCTTTTTTTATCGTCTACGACGGTTACGTAAAAATGCTGGAATATCGATATCATCTGAATCTGAATGACGCTCATGTACAACTGGCTCTTCACGCTTCATTTCACGTTTTACTTCACGTTGTTTTGAAGGTTGAGCTACTGGTTGTTGCTGTTGTTGCGTGTGGTTCGCATTCGGACGAATAATTGGTTTTGGTGGTTGAGTTGCAATGCTATCATCAAAACCAGTTGCAATTACAGTTACAACGATATCATCTTTTAATCCTTCGTTAATAACAGAACCGAAGATCATATTTACTTCTGGATCTGAAGCTGAAGCTACGATATCTGCCGCTTCTTGTACTTCATATAAGCTTAAGTTAGCGCCACCCGTAATGTTCATGATAACACCTTGAGCTCCATCAATAGATGTTTCTAGTAATGGACTAGAAATCGCTTTTTTCGCAGCTTCTGCAGCACGATTTTCCCCGTTACCAGAACCAATACCCATTAAAGCAGAACCTCTATTAGACATAATTGTCTTTACGTCTGCAAAGTCTAAGTTAATTAAACCTGGCGTTGCAATTAAATCCGAAATACCTTGAACACCTTGACGTAATACGTTATCAGCTTCACGGAATGCTTCTAACATTGGCGTATTTTTATCAACAATCTCTAATAAGCGATCGTTTGGAATTACAATAAGAGTATCTACATTTTCTTTAAATGCTGCAATACCAGATGCTGCTTGCGTCGCACGCTTACGTCCTTCAAAAGTAAATGGACGTGTTACAACACCAACTGTTAAAGCACCTAATTCTTTTGCAACTTGAGCAACAACTGGAGCTGCACCAGTTCCAGTTCCACCGCCCATACCGGCAGTTACGAAGACCATATCCGCACCACGAAGTGCTTCTTGGATCTGTTCTTTACTTTCTTCTGCAGCTTTTTTCCCTACTTCAGGGTTTGCGCCTGCACCAAGTCCACGCGTTAATTTTCCACCAATTTGCATTTTTGTTTCAGCTTTTGATAGATTTAATGCTTGTGCATCAGTGTTCACAGCGATAAAGTCTACACCTTGTACACCGTGTTCAATCATACGGTTTACAGCATTGTTTCCGCCACCGCCGACACCGATAACTTTTATATTCGCTAATTGATCTTGAGTAGTATCAAACTCTAACATGTCGAAATCCCCCTAGAACCTCATTTTTCGTGTCCAATTTTAATCCCATAAATAACGGAATACACGTTTTACTTTTGACATCATGCGGTCATCATTTTGATTATTATTGTTTTGATTACGAGTTTTTTGTTTCGCGGGTTGCTGTTGTACCGGCGTTGGTGCTGGTGCTGGTACTGGTTCAAAATGCTCTTGCTTTTCCTGCACATTTTTCCCACGTAATTTAGCTTTTTGATAAGAATGTTTAATTAATCCAACTCCACTTGTATATTGGGGCTCACGCACACCAATATAATCAGGAGTTGCTACACGAACATTTTCATGTAAAATATCATATGCAAGATCAAGAACACCTGGCATAGAAGCAATTCCGCCAGTTAGTACATAACCAGAAGCCACTTGCTTTACTCCTAACTTACGCACTTCATCTTGAACAAACATTAAAATTTCCTCTACACGAGCCTCTATTATATCCGATAATTCCAACTGAGAATATTGTTCTGTTTGATCACTTCCCATAATAGGAACCGTAAACATCTCTTCTTCAGATGCTGTATCATAAAAAGCATGTCCATATTTCAACTTAATTTGATCTGCATTTTCTGTTGAAGTTTTCAACCCAATCGCAATATCTTTCGTTATATGGTCTCCACCTAATGGTAATACGCTCGTCGCTTGTAACTCTCCATCTTTAAAAATAGATAAAGTTGTAGATCCTCCCCCCATATCAACAAGGGCTACTCCTCTATTTTTTTCATCTGAAGATATAGCAACTGTTGCAGCCGCTAAAGGTTGAAGACAAATATCAACAATTTCAAGACCTGCTTTTTCTACACAACGAAGTAGGTTATGTAGTAAAGTTCTCGAGCCTGTAATAAGTGTACCTTCCATTTCTAATCTTACACCGATCATCCCGCGTGGATCGTTAATCTCGTCAAGACCGTCTACGATGAACTGTCGAGGTACCACATCAATAAACTCACGCTCTGGAGCAATTGACACAACTTGTGCTGCATCTAGAACGCGTAAGACATCTTCATTCCCGATTTCACGATCTTCATTTGAAACAGCGACTACTCCGTGACAAGGAAGTAGCTGTACCTGGTTTGCATTGACACCTACTACAACTTGCTCAATGTGGATTCCCACCATGCGCTCAGCTTGTTCAATTGCTTTTTTAATTGATCGAACAGTCTCGTCTATATCAACTATCGATCCCTTCTTTAAACCATTTGATTTTACATTTCCAACACCAATAATGTTTAAGCTGTCATTAACCATTTCACCAATGATGACTTTAACATTGGATGTACCGATGTCAAGACTAACATATATTTCATTGCTGTTCATTCTTTGGCACCTCCTTCTTTATTTATACCATACAACTCAATATATGGAACAACAATCGCAACTTTACTATTTATAAGAAAAATATTCAACGTCTTTATACGTTTCCCTTTTTTAACCCTATATTTTTCTTATTTTTATTTAGCATTCAATTAAGAATATCGCAGTAAACTATGAATAACTGCTTATCTTGAAATAATTCTATTTCCAGTGTAAAGTTTACCGCCAAGTATAAGTCTACACTAAGATGTACTCATAGAAAAGTGAAACTTGTACCAATACTAGTATGAATCTAAGAATTTTTACATATTTTTCATCAAATGAACCATTCTTCTAAATTCGTATACATATAATAGAACATTCGTTTCGTTTTTTCTGCTATAAGCAACGAAAACTACCATTCTATTCTTTTTTGTCTTCCGCACCTAATTCTTTCGTATATGCACCTACTTCTAAGTCAATTAATACCTTCTTACCTGGCTCAATTGTTTTTAAAATAAGTGGATAGGCTTCCATACGTTTTGCGAAATTTTGAATCGTAGTGCTCACTTCATAACCTTCATTCATATATAAAGTAAGATGATCTTCATTCGCATTCGTTGGTGAATAGCGAATCTCCGAAATAGATTTTAAAATAGCTGGTGTTAATTTTTCTAGTTCAGCGATTAACTCCTTCATTTTCTCTTCTTTAAAAGGTTCGAAAATCGGTGCTGCAACAGGAAGTTTTCCATTAGGTAGTACATCAAGCGTTTTTCCATTTTCTAATAACGGTTGTAGTTTTCCCTCTTTATTTATATAACCAATCGTTAAATATTCTTCGATATGAATATCAATCTTGTTTGGAAAACGTTTTTTTACATTTACTGCTTTAATTTCTTTTCGCTTCGTTAAGTTTTCTTCAGCTTTATGTGCTGTCACTCGGAAATAACTTGTATCATATGTCACGCCTGAATCCTTCATCACTTGCTCATCCGTCATATAGTGATTTCCAAACACACTAATCTTTTTTATATTACTAAGCGGAGACCGAAAATAAATTAAAAAGAGCACTAATAAAAATAAAATTGATATGTATAAAATCAATCGATGATTAACATTTTTTTTGTTTTTTTTCTTTTGATTTTTCAATTTTGGTACACGATCTTGTAGTTTAATCACTTTACTATTATTCATGTACGATCCCCCTATGTAACATAAAGAACGGCATGTTCCTCATGCCGTTCTTATCTTCTTATTATAACATAAATGATAATGAGCGGAACGAATAACCGTTATCTTCCAATGATTTCTACTTCTGTGTGCATATCTACATCAAATTTATCCTTAATTGTATGTTTTATTAATTCAATTAAAGACAATACATCTTGCGCTGAAGCTCCCCCGGTATTAACAATAAAATTGCCATGCATTTCAGAAATTTGAGCTCCACCAATCCTATAACCACGAAGCCCTGCTTTTTCTACTAAATCTCCTGCAAAATGTGGGATTGGATTCCGAAATATACTTCCTGCACACGGATGATTCCATGGTTGCGTTTCACGGCGGTAGTCTTTATTATTTTGCATGCTACGTACAATTTCTTCACGTTTTCCCGCCTGTAATTGAAACTCCGCTTCTAAAACAATACCAGGACGTTTCGTTTGCAATACAGATGACCGATAAGAAAACTCCAGTTCTTTATTCGTTAACCAGGCAATTGTACCGTCTTCAAACAGAATGAGAGCCTTCGATAATACACTCGATATATCCGATTTATGTGCACCTGCATTCATATATACTGCACCACCGACACTTCCTGGAATACCGCTCGCAAACTCCAATCCAGCTAACCCTTGACGACTAAGTAAAGTTGACAATTTAATAAGAGGATATCCACTACCAACTCTTACCTTATGTTTTTCGACCTCTAAGTGATCTAATCCTTCTCCTAAACGAATAACAACACCTTCTATGCCTTGATCAGATACAAGAAGGTTTGAACCGCGACCAATTACAGTCCACTTCGTTTTGTATTGCTTTACTAACTGTAATGTTTTTTCAATACCGGCTACATGCTTTGGCACAATTAAAATGTCCGCTGGTCCACCTATTTTCATAGTTGTATAACGTGCTAACGGCTCGTTAACTAAAACACGACCAACGTCTGCTTCTATAAGCTCATTTACTAATTGTTCCATAGACAATCTCCCCCATATTAAGTCTCCTTATGACAATAATATGCAGGGCGTTCATCTAACGTTATCCCGCTATTTACGGGCAGTACAGCTCTTAAATCAAAATTCGGCGATAACAAAGAAATTAGGCGGAATCAGGATGTCAGTAAACATCCGATTAGTGAAAGATAATAATCAACGAGAGAGAATCACTCCCCACTGATTAGAGCCTCACTTTATTTTTTTACAAGCTTATTCATTACTTCATACAGCTTATTTGCTGCATCTGGAATACCTAGTTGCTTAGCCGCTAGCTTCATATTTTGTAATGTTTGTGCATTCAATAAAATCTCATCAATATCACGAATAAGCGTTTCAGCTGTTAAATCTTTTTCAAGTAACATTTTTGCCGCTCCTTTATCAACAACTGAACGTGCATTCTTTTCCTGATGATTATTTGTTACATATGGACTCGGTATTAACACACTTGGTTTTCCTAACGCTGTTAATTCTGCAAGTGTTGTTGCCCCAGCCCTTGAAACAACAAGGTCTACACCAGTTAGTACCTCTGGCATATTATGAATGAACGGCTTAATAATAACATTGCTTGGGTTCCCTTTTTGCTTCACGGCTTCCATCACTTTATCATAATGTACTTCACCCGTTACATATAGTATTTCGTAGCTTTTGTTCCCAAACTGTTCAATTGCTTCAACGAAGGCATCGTTAATCGGTCTAGCCCCACGACTTCCACCAAATATAAGTACAGACTTTTTAGGAAGAGAAAGCCCAACTGAACGTTTCCCCTTCATTCCATTTTGATCCATTACCTCTGATGCTCGTGGATTACCTGTCATTACCACTTTTGACTCTGGAAAATGCTCTATAGCTGCTTCAAAACAAACAGCAACTTTATCAACATAACGGCTTAAAAACTTGTTCGTTACACCTGGTACACTATTTTGTTCATGTACAATAGTTGGAATACCTAATTTGGCTGCAGCGTATACAACTGGTCCACATACATATCCACCCGTTCCAATTACAATATCCGGATTAAAACGACGAATATATCGTTTACTATCCTGTACACCTTTTAGAAAACGCATTACTGTTTTCACATTATCTAATGATATTTTTCGTTTAAATCCACTTATAACAATAGATTGAAATGGTATACCTGCTTTTGGAACGATTGTACTCTCTAGTCCATTTTCCGTACCAATATATAAAAATCTTGCTTCTGGATTTAACTTTTTTATTTCTCTAATTAAAGCAAGAGCTGGATAAATATGACCACCAGTACCCCCACCACTCACTAATACACGCACTACTAACTCCTCCGCTTCTCTTTTCTTATTTCCATTATATTTATTTCTATATACATATTGCATTTTTACACACATACGAAAAACCCTGTCTTATAAACAGGGTTTAGTAGCGAGAATGGCGACTTATATTTAATAATACACCTACTGCCATTAACATTAATGTCAAACTTGATCCACCATAACTTAAAAACGGCAAGGTAATACCCGTAACAGGCATCAGTCCTGTTACAACACCAACATTAATCATTACTTGAATCGCAATCATCGCCACAATACCTACTGCTAAAAACGTACCATATAAATCTGGCGCTCCTAATGCGATACGAATCCCGCGCCATAATAATAGACTAAATAATAATAACACAAATGAACCACCAATAAAACCTAATTCCTCGGATAAGATCGCAAATATAAAGTCAGTTTGCGGTTCAGGTAAATAAAGAAATTTTTGTCTACTTTGTCCAAGTCCAAGCCCAAATAATCCACCAGGTCCAATTGCAAGTAATGATTGGATAATTTGAAATCCACTTCCGAGCGGATCTGACCACGGATCTAAATATGATGTAATGCGTTTCATTCGATACGGTGCTGATGCAATTAACCCTACAAATCCTGCTACACCAATCAAACCAAACATTGCAAAGTGAAAGACCCTCGCTCCCGAAATGAATATCATAATGATACATGTCCCAACCATTACCGTTCCTGTCCCAAGGTCTGGCTGTAACATAATCATCCCAAAAGCAAGAAAAACAAAACTAAGAGCCGGTAATAAACCACGTTTAAAAGATGTAATCAATTTTTGACGTTCTGCTAAAAACTTTGCCAAGAAAATAATCATCGCAAACTTCATAAATTCTGACGGTTGAATCGAAAATGCTCCGATTCCAATCCAACTTCGTGCTCCTCCTCGAACAAGACCTACTCCAGGAATAAGAACGAGAATAAGAAGAATGAAGCAAACTAGCAAAATCACTTTTGAATACGTACGCCACACCCAATAATCAATTTTCATAATAAAAAACATAGCTACTACACCAAGACCCGCAAACAGTAATTGTCTTTTTGCAAAAAAGAATGAGTCCCCCATTTTATAAGAGGCCCAAACTGCACTCGCACTATAAACCATAATCATTCCGATTGTCAACAATGAAAGTGTTACGATGATGAGAATAAAATCAGGCGTTTTCTTCATTACCCACAAACACCACCTCTTTAGGCAGAACCTTTTGCCCTATGTAACAAAACATCAGTAGGTGTTAGCCTACTGATGTTTTGATTTACTTTATATAAGTTTATGCACAGCTTGTATAAAAATGTCTCCTCTTTCTTCAAATGTTTTAAATTGATCCCAGCTTGCACACGCTGGAGAAAGAAGAACGACATCGCCATCTTTAGAATGAGCATAAGCCTTCACCACTGCTTCATCTAAAGTATCGACACTTTCAATTATATCTAATCCCGCTTTTTCTGCCGCTCTTACTAGTTTGGGAGCTGTTTGTCCAAATGTTACAATCGCTTTTACATTTTTGAAATACGGAATTAAATCATCGAATTCATTTCCGCGATCAAGCCCACCTGCTAGTAACACAATCGGTTGTGTAAACGCAGATAGTGCTTTCTCAGTCGCTAACATATTCGTTGCTTTTGAATCGTTATAAAACTTACGGTTGTTAATCGTTGTTACATATTCTAAACGATGTTTTACACCCGTAAAACGTTTTAACACGACCGTAATTGCTTCATTAGAAGTACCTAATAATTTCGCAATACTCATCGCAGCTAAAATATTTTCTAGATTATGTTGACCAGGTAAAACGATATCGCTTACTTCAACAACTTTTTCACCTTTGAAATAAAGAGCGTTATCTTTTATACACGCGCCATCTTCAATTTCTTTCGTTGTCGAAAACAGGATTTTTTGACCTTTAGAATACGCAGACAAAGCCATCACATCTGCATCATCCGCATTTATTACACTATAATCATTTTCTGTTTGGTTTTTAAAAATATTTGCTTTCGCTAAACCATATTCTTTCTTCGTCCCATGATAATCTAAGTGGGCCTCAAATAAATTTAAAAACGCAGCAATTTTAGGTTGGAACAATTCTACTCCCATCAATTGAAACGATGAAAGTTCTGTAACTACAACTTCATTTTCTTTTGCATCCTGTGCTACTTCACACGCTACAGTTCCAATGTTCCCTGCAATTACAGGATGCTTTTGTCCTTCTTTTAGCATTTCAAATGTCAGCATTGTCGTCGTCGTTTTACCGTTAGACCCCGTAATCCCAACAAATGGTGCTTCTGAAATACGATATGCTAATTCAACTTCCGTAACAATCGGAATTTGCTTTTCTTTCGCAGCAACTAATATTGGATTAGAATACGGGATTCCTGGATTTTTTACTACAAGAGAAATATTTCTCTCTAATAATTCTAAAGGATGACCACCGCATACAACGTCCATTCCTTTTGCTTGTAATTCTGCAGCAAGTACATTCTCTGCTAAAGGCTTTCCGTCATTTACAATAACATTTGCCCCTAACTTTTGTAACAATGTAGCTGCTGCATAACCACTTTTTGCAATGCCTAATACAAGAATATTCTTATTTTGAAATTCAGTTACAGTTTTCAATTACATCCACACCCCGATATAAATTCCTAACACAGCTAATAAAAATCCTGCAGACCAAAACGTCACAACAACACGCCACTCTGACCAACCACATAATTCATAATGATGGTGTAATGGACTCATTTTAAAGACACGTTTTCCTGTTGTTTTAAATGAAATGACCTGAATGATAACCGATAAAGTTTCCATTACGAATACTCCGCCGATAATTACAAGTAGCAATTCTTGTTTTAATAAAATCGCTACAGCTGCAATGGCTCCACCTAAAGCTAATGAACCTGTATCTCCCATAAACACTTTTGCTGGATTCGCATTGAATACTAAAAATCCAAGTACAGCTCCTACAACTGCCATACAGAATATCGCCACTCCAAATTGCTCTTGTGCCACAGCAATAATACTAAATGCTCCAAATGCAATAGCAGCTGTTCCTGATAATAAACCATCTAAACCGTCAGTTAAGTTAACTGCATTTGATCCACCAATAAGCATAAATAGTACAAGTACGAAATACGCCCAACCTAATTCAAACTTAACATCCGTTCCCGGAATCATGATGTATGTGTGGAACGCTTGCCCTTTTCCAATTAAAAAGAATGCAATAGCAATAACAAGCTGACCTACTAATTTTTGTTTTGATGTTAAACCAAGATTTCTCTTCTTAACTACCTTTATGTAGTCATCTAAAAATCCAATCAAGCCGTAACCAAACGTCACTAATAGTAATAACGAAACCTCTGCACCTAAATAATTAAACTTAATCGCCATAATAAGTGAAGTTACCATCATAGATACGTATATGACGATACCACCCATTGTCGGTGTCCCTGATTTTTTTTGATGTGACTTTGGTCCCTCATCACGAATACTCTGTCCGAACTTTAATTTTCTTAAAAATGGAATAAACAATGGCGAAAGGGCAACAGAAATTAAGAATGCTACCCCAGCCGTTACTAATAAACCTTGCTCAAGCACATGTAGTCCTCCTCTCACGTTGTTACTCTTCGTTGCTTAAACGCCCTTTAATTGCTTCTTTAGCAACTTCACGATCATCAAAATGATGAACTTCTTTACCAATAATTTGATACGTTTCATGACCCTTACCAGCAATAATAATGATATCATCTGCTTTCGCTTTAGTGATTGCATGGTGTATCGCTTCTTTTCTATCAATAATCACTTCATAATTTTTCCCACTTGCACCATGTACCATATCATCTAAAATAGCCGCTGGATCTTCACTTCTTGGATTATCTGATGTGTAAATTGCATGAGTTGCATATTTTGTTGCAACACTTGCCATTATCGGTCTCTTCGTTCGGTCCCTATCGCCGCCACAACCAACGATACAATACACATCACCTTTTGCAAATTGTTTTGCAGTTTTTAATACATTTTCTAAACTATCCGGCGTATGTGCGTAATCAACAATAACTGTATAATTTTGTCCTCCATCAACAACTTCAAAACGCCCTGGAACCCCAGCTAGTTCTTTTATAACAGCAATGATTGTTTCTAATTTCACACCCGAAACAAGTCCTGCTGCTGTTGCTGCAAGTACGTTATATACATTAAATTTACCTATTAATTTCATCGTAACATTTACACTTTCATATGGTGTGACAAGCGTAAATGTAGTCCCGCCACTCGTCATAACGATATTTTTTGCCATAATGTCACTTGTTGTATCAATACCATATGTTACAACTGTTGCTGCAGTACTTCTCATATACTCTTCTGTTACATTATCATCGCTATTCAGCACAGCGTACTTTTCACGATTATGATTATAACTATTGCCAAGCTGTGCAAATAGTAACCCTTTTGCATGTTTATATTCTTCCATCGTTTTATGATAGTCTAAATGATCTTGTGTTAAATTCGTAAACACCGCTACATCGTAATCACATCCGTGTACACGACCAAGATCTAACGCATGTGACGAAACTTCCATTACCGTGCTGTCCACACCTTGTTCAACCATTTTTGAAAACGTCTGTTGAAGTGTTAGTGCATCTGGTGTTGTATTTTTCACCTCAAATGTTTCATCACCGATTTTCATATTAATCGTTCCAATTAGCCCTGTTTTATGACCATGTGCTCGCATAATCTCATCCATAATATGCGATGTTGTTGTCTTTCCATTTGTACCTGTAATTCCGATTAAATGTAACTTGTGTGTCGGTTGACCATAAAAATAATCAGCTAAAACCGCTAACGAACGAAAAGTATTTTTCACAAGTACAACTGGAACGTCAACATCAATTGGTCTTTCCGCAACAATAGCAGCCGCTCCTTGTGCCGCTGCTTGCTTAGCAAAATCATGGCTATCAACCGTATATCCTTTCATACATACAAATAAGCTTCCCTCTTTCACTTTACGTGAATCAGCTTCTATAGATGTGATTTCTGGATTTTCTTTTGGAACAACTGGAAAATCATGCAAACATGATACAAGTGTATGCAACTTCATTTCACTAAACCCTCTCTACATTGTTTATTTATCTTTTTTCAGTAAGCAACACATTACCTCCTATATAAGGAGGTAAGTGCTACTGACCTATTTATGAATGAGACACTTACTGTCTCAAATTAAGTAACTGTTCTATAAAGAACTCACTTCCACCAATTGTACCATAAAACGTACTATGTTACCTTTAATTCCCGAAGTAAATTCTAATTTTTGAGCCTTCTTTTACTTTAGCTCCCGCTTCTGGTGATTGTTTAATTACTTTCTCTCCATCTCCACTTATATCAAGCTTCAAATCGACGAGTTGTGTTTGTAAGTCTTTCTTTTTCATTCCAATTAAATTCGGAACTTCCACAGTTGGTGTATCGCCCCATTTATATTCTTTCTCAACTTGTTCTTTTCTCGGTTTCACTCCCATAACAGGAAGCGCATCTCGAAGGATATTCCCGACAATCGGAGCTGCTACCACTCCACCAAACTGTGTAACCCCTTTTGGATTATCAACAGCTACATACACAACAATCTCTGGATCATCCGCTGGAGCAAATCCGATAAAAGATACTATATAATTATTCTCTAAATATTTACCATCCTTCACCTTTTGAGCAGTACCCGTTTTTCCACCTACGCGATATCCATCAATATAAGCACCTTTACCAGAACCTTTCGCTACAACATTCTCTAATGCATAACGAACTTTTTCTGAAGTTTCCTTGGAAATAACTTTTCTTTTCTCAACAGGTGTCTTTTTACTAACAACTTGATTATTTTTCGGATCAATAAACTCCTTAGCTATATACGGCTGATACAATGTTCCACCATTTACAGCCGCCGCTACAGCTGCTACTTGTTGAATCGGCGTAACAGAAACTCCTTGGCCGAATGAAGTTGTTGCTTGCTCTACTGGACCAACTTTATCTAAATTAAATAAAATCCCACTGCCTTCACCTTGCAAGTCAATTCCAGTCTTCTGCCCAAAACCAAAATTACGAATGTATTTAAATAATCGGTCTTTACCAAGGCGATCACCAAGTTCAATAAATCCCGGGTTACATGAGTTTTGAACGACTTCTAAAAACGTTTGACTGCCATGACCTCCTGCTTTCCAGCATTTCAATCTAGCTCCACCTACTTCAGCTGCTCCATCATCATAAAACGTATCCTTCTCTAAGTCTACTAAATTTTCATTCAATGCTGCAGCTAATGTAATGATCTTAAATGTTGAACCAGGCTCATACGTACTCCATACAGGTAGATTTCTGTTATACACTTCTGGAGAGACACTTTGAAAATCCGCTGGGTCAAAACTCGGTCGACTAGACATCCCTAAAACTTCACCATTTTTAGGGTTCATTGCAATCGCAATCATACCGTCAGGATTATAAGTTGACTCCGCAATATTCATTTCTCTTTCCATAATCCTTGTAATACGCGCATCGATTGTTAATCCTAAATTTAAACCGGCTTCTGGCTTTTTGAAATCATCACCAACATTAGGCATCCTTTGTCCTTTCGCATCTGCAAAAAAACGCACATGACCTTTGTCCCCATTTAGCTCTTTATCATAATATTTTTCTAGTCCCATAAGACCTTGGTTATCGCTACCTGCAAAACCTAATACATGTGATAAAAAGTTTCCAAATGGATAGTACCGGATAGAATCCTCTGCGATATACACGCCCTTCAGACTTAATCCTCGTACTTCTTTCGCTTTGTCATGTGATATTTTCCTTCCGCCTTTATCTAACCTTACAATCGATTCTTTTTTTGTAATCCTTTTATAAATCTCATCTTTTTCCACACCTAATACTGCAGCTAACTTCTCTGCAGTCTCCGCTGGTTTTTCAATTTGCCTCGGTACAACAAAGACAGTTGGAGCACTTTTATTCGTGGCAAGTTCCACACCATTTCGGTCTAAAATTTTCCCACGTTCGGGTTCGAAAGTAATATTACGACTCCATGAATCTTTCGCACGATCCGTTAACATATTCCCAAGAAAAAATTGCACATATCCAAGACGAATATCGATAATCGTGAAAATAAGTATACCTGATATAAGTATAAAAATAAGTCGTTTTCTAACTGTTACATTTGATACACGCATATTGGAACAAGCCTCCCTTACGCCTAGCTTGTTCCAATATATGCTTGTACTTATTTAATTAGAACTTATTCTCTTTTACCATTACGGCTTTTCTGCTTCTTGCTGTGGTTCGAGTGGCGGTACGAGTGTGACACCTAATTCTGTACCAGGTTGTAATAATGTTCCTTCCGCCACACTTTGTTCTGTTACGTATCCTGTACCAGAAGGTTTCAAGTTAAGCTGTAATGTCTTCGCTAAATTCATAACATCACGCAGTGCCCATCCTTGTATATTTGGCATTGTAGGCTTATCTCCTACCAAGAAGACTCGGTCGCCTTTTAATGTTTGTTCAGTCGCTTTTGGTACTTGTTGCTGTACTTTCCCTTCACCTAGCACGATTGGACGAAGTTTTGCTTTATCAATCGCTTTCCCCGCTTCAGCCATCGTTTTACCATTTACATCCGGAACAGTAGTTTGTTGTTCTTTCAGATGTTTTTTCGGATCTTTAACTTCATTTGGCTTAATCTTTAAATACTCTAAACTATTTTTTGTTACATATTTAAAAATATCAGCTAACGGTTGTGCACCGTTCTCATCATCTTTTAATTTAGGCTGTTTAACAGCTACATACACAACAAGTTGTGGATCGTCCATTGGTGCCATACCTAAGAATGAGAATATATAATTCTGTCTCCCTGTCATATAGCCGCCTTTTCCATCCGGAATTTGCGCTGTACCTGTTTTACCACCAACTGAATATCCATCAATTTTATAAGCTGTCCCTGTACCTTTCGGAGATGTAACAACACGTTCTAATAATTGTCTTACTTGCGCTGCTGTTTCCTTTGTAACAGGTTTTCCTACTTCTTCTGGCTTATGTTCTAATTTTACTTTGTCTGTTATCGGATCTACAATTTTATCAATTGCATAAGGTTTCATCATTTTCCCATCATTTGCAATGGCCGTTGCAGCTTGTACAAGCTGAATTGGTGTTACAGTGGAACCTTGTCCAAAAGCTGTTGTCACTTGTTGTATTTGCTGATCAAATAAAATTGTATTCGATCCTTCACCTGATAAATCAATGTTCGTTTTTTCATCTAATCCAAAACTATGAATATATTTTCGGAAACGTTCTGGACCAAGTTTTTGATCTCCTAAAATTGCAAACGCTACGTTTGAAGAACGCTCTACCCCTTCATCAAACGTGATAGAGCCCCAACCAGCACCACCGTTATGATCTTTTATTTTCCTATTTCCGACTTGATATGTCCCGGACTGATAATAATCTTGGCCTTTGTACACACCTTCATTAATAGCTGCCGCTAACGTGAAAATTTTCATTGTTGATCCAGGTTCAAATGCATTGGCAATTGCGTCATTATAAAAGTATTTATTATTCTCTATGTTCGGATCATAACTAGGTTTACTAGACATTGCTAATATTTTCCCCGTTTTCGGATCCGCCACAATTCCAATTAAACTTTCCGGCTCATAATGTTGACTCGCCGATTTCATCGCGTCTTCTAAATAACTTTGAATACGTTGATCCATTGTCAAATATACATTATCTCCATTTTTAGGTGCCTTCACATTCACTTTCCCACCGTCAAGAGATACCCCCCTACGATCACCTGTATAAGCTACCTCTCCATTTGAAGCTCCTAAATATTTATCCAAACTTTTTTCTAATCCAAATTGACCTACTGCAATTCCATCTTCATTCGGTTTCGCATGCCCTATAACATAAGATGCGAAATCACCATTTGGATAAACTCTCGCATTTTCCGTAATAAAAGAAACCCCTGGCAATTTCAATGCTTCTATTTGTTCTTTCTTTTCTTTCGTCAAGCCCTTACCTATCTTCCCAAATTCCACTTGACTTTTATCTTTATTTAACGTCGCTAAAATATCCTCTTCGCCTTTTCCAAGTACTCCTGCAATTTTCTTTGCAGTATCTTCTTTATTCTCAACTGAGTTAGCACCTTTTAGTGCAGCTACCATTTTGTAAGAGTTTGCGTCTTGCGCTAACACATGACCGTTTTGATCATAAATGGTTCCTCGGTTCGCTTCAAGAACTCCTTTTTTACTATGCTTTTGTTTAGCAAGTGCATCTAAATCCTGATTATGAACTGTTCCTGTTGATTGTATGTAAAAAAATCGGGCTAATAACAGCAAAAAGAGCAGGAGGAAAAATATCATAAAATAACCTGCTCCCTTATTGGTATGAAATTTAGTCATATTCTTCTTCATCGTTCCTTCACACCTATTGCCTTATTTGAGGCCTTTCACATTATTCGCATTAATTTCTAGCCCGTGTTTTTTTGCAACTTCAGCGATTCGTTCATAGCGACTTAACTTCTCTACTTCAGCTTGTAATTCTTGATTTTCTTTTTGCTGCTGTACAATTTTTTCTTCTATCGTCGCTGCTTCTACATTAACTTGATAAAGGCCTGCTTTATTTCCAATAAACGCGACACAGGCATACAATAAAAAGCCAATAAACGCTACATACAACAGTTTTTCGATTCTTGTAATTTTCGCTTTAACCTTCGGCTTAGCCATCTGCTGTGGGGGCGTTTGAATTTGCACCTCTTCTTGCGCTTGTTGTTTGTACTTTACAGCTAAATTAGTCATACCTCTCTCTCCCTTTTATCGTTTTTCAGCGATTCTCAACTTCGCAGAACGCGCACGATTATTTTCTTCTAGCTCTATATCAGAAGGTAAAATCGGTTTTCTTGTAATAAGCTTTAATTTCGGCTTAAATTCATCAGGAATAATCGGTAATCCTGGCGGCAATTGTGGCGTTGTACTATTTCGCTTAAACGTTGTTTTACAAATACGATCTTCTAATGAATGGAATGTTATAACACTAACTCTTCCACCTGGCTTAACCATCTCAATAGCAGATTCCAATGCTTCTTCAAATACTTTTAATTCATCATTTACAGCTATACGAATTGCCTGAAACACTCGCTTAGCAGGATGCCCACCCGTTCTACGAGCTGGAGCCGGAATACCTTCTTTAATTAGCTCTACTAATTCTCCTGTCGTTTCAATAGCTTTATTCTCACGATAAGCTTCAATTTTTCTTGCAATTTGTTTTGAAAATTTCTCTTCACCGTATTGGAAGAAAATCCTTACAAGTTGTTCATATGACCAGCTATTTACAACATCATACGCTGTTAATGGGGCATCTTGATCCATCCGCATATCTAGCGGTGCATCATGATGATAACTAAAGCCTCGTTCTGGTGTATCTAATTGTGGGGATGAAACACCTAAATCAAATAAAATACCATCTACTTCTGTTATACCTATTTCCTGCAGTTTTTCAGCTAAATAACGGAAGTTACTCTTTACTGTTATAAACTGTTCACCGTATGAAGAGAACTTTTCTTTCGCGTTTTGAATCGCTATCTCATCTTGATCAAACGCTATTAATTTTCCACCTTCAGTTAATTGGGATAATAAATAAGAACTATGTCCTCCTCCCCCCAGTGTACAATCTACATATGTACCATCTGGCTTTATATCTAAGCCGTCTACTGTTTCCTTTAAAAGCACTGTTACGTGTTTAAACATTGTTGCACCTACTCTTTTTCCAATTAATTATGTTGAATGTATCCCTTCCTCTAAACACATATTTCACGCTTAGAGAATGAAATAATACGAAAGAACGACTCATTTAACTTACCAACAAAGGCAACATACTATACAAATCGCTATTTTCTTTTATTATATACTAAATTTTATCATCTTTTGCGGGAATTTAAATAAAAAACTGTCGAAAAAGCGAATAATACGTTTACATTTTGTGCTATTTTGTCATATATTTAAGTATCCAACACAATTGCCATATCTAACATTTTTTGATTGATAATTCAGAAAAAAATCACTTCACAGTAAATTCAACGGAATAAAAATAAAATCCTGCTCCAAAGAGCAAGATTTTATAGTTTTATAACATGATGTTTTCCGTCCCAAGAAAAAGGGTTTTCCATTACACGATCAACGAAATCCAAACCAAACTGATTTAAATAATAACATACATTCCACACACGTTCTTGCGGCGCACCTAATGGACGAAGTGCGAATTGTATACGGCGGAATTTATTTAGCTGAACCTCATACTTTTTCTCAACATTTCTTTTCAACATTCTTTCCAACAGTTCAATTTGTTCATTAATTTTCAATTCGTTTTTCCCTGCAAACGCACCTAACCCTGGCTCTATTTTCTTTACAAATTGCTGTAAAGATGTATGAATATCGGCAATTTCTTTTTTCGCCTTTTCAAAATGATCATCAATCGGTTCCTCTATTTGATTAGACAACCAGTTTTCACGCAGTTTATCGACATCATTTAAAAACGGATCAATTTCTCTCAATTGCAGATCGAATAAATCTGTCGCTATATCTCTCTCCACATAAGTAATTGTAAGACGAGGAACGACAGGTGGCATTTGAAAACCGACAGTATGGAATACTTGTTGTAATTCACTCCAATAAGCTAATTCCCCTGGACCTCCAATAAATGCGAGCGTAGGAAATACATACTCTTGCATAAGAGGACGTGTTACAACATTATTACTAAAACGTGCCGGATTTCTCTCCATCTCTTCAATCAACTCTTCGTATGAAAAGGAATGCGCCCCATCCTTTCCAACAAACTTACCTTGATGCTCTTCAAGCAATACTCGTTCATTATCTATTTCCATGAATATATGCACTGCATGAGACTTCGTTTCAATAATCGGTTTGTATCCTAGTTCTTTAATTACTTCCTGCTGATTACGAAGGCCCTCTTGTACCTCTTTATACTTACTTATAATTCGCTTGAAAAATGGAATTTCTAACTTTCTTAATTCAGGATGATGTGAATCAACAAGGATTAAACCAGAATTAGCAAAGATTTTCGTAATAAGATGAGCAAAGAAATCTACATACGTATTCGATTTTTTCAAAGCATCATCAACAAATTTTAATACATCTTTTGTAAAATTTGTTTCTGGGTATGTTTTAAAAATCTCTTCAATCCAATTTCTACAATCTTCAACAGAAAGTTCAGACTCAGAAGCACTTGCCTTTTTCGGATTACGGTCATAAAAAATAGTTTTTTTCATCTTTTTATTTTTCGCTACAAAAGTATGATTAATCTCATCCATATCATGGTCTTCACCCGCAATCCAGAAGACAGGGACAACTTTAACTCCTAAACTTTCTTCCTTTTCCTTTGCAAGCTGTAAAATTGAAATAACTTTATGAATTGTATAAAGCGGTCCAGTTAATAACCCCGCTTGTTGTCCAGCTATAACAACATATGTATTTTCATCTCCAAGCGCTTTTACATTTTGAAGTGTAGATTCTCCCGCTTGTAATTTTGTATTATATTCTAATAAATGCGCTACTAAATCTTGGCGGAAAAACTCCCTTTCACGCAAATCATGTAAACGTTGTTTAAAAGCATCTTCTGTTAACATATAATCAAAACATGACTGTATCTCTTTTTTACCGTTCATATAGTCCGCTACAATACCTTGTTGCGGAACAGAGATTTCTTTTATCTCCATATAATTCTTCCTTTCGTATCCAGTTCTCTCACCAATCCACATTGTAGTCAATGTTTCACGTAAAAGCAAAGAATAACACTTATACTCTTGTTTCTAAACCTTTTATTGCATCGAACAAAAATTGAAGTGTCGGAACTGGTCGTTGCTGTTTCTTAGCTTCTTCTAATACATATCCAACAATCGCATTAATTTCCGTCTTTCTACTCGCTCTTACATCCGCTAGCATAGAAGATGTATTACGAGACGTTCCTTCACACACATTTCGTACCATTTGCCATACCATTTCTTTTTCTCCTCTAATAAGAAATGCTGCCTCCTGAAACACTTGCTCCATCATTTGATAAAAAAAACGATTCGTGATTAATTCACCATTCTTAACTCCCAATAGTGCTGTCAACGGATTGATACATACATTTACTACTAATTTTTTATGCATAATCTCTTCCCAATCCGTTTCTATTTGAACTGGAAAATAAGCAACAGGAAAATAATTGAATATTTTTTTAAAATGTATAGATTGACCACAAACCACTCCAAATTTTGTTACCCCTATCCCAGTATGATGAACGATATGCCCTCCCTCTTTTTTCGCACCATGTTCTACAATACCAACAGCTATATTTTTACTCCCTATGTTCAGCATCTTTTGAAGATGCGACATTCCGTTTTGCAAAAAGATTAATGATGATGCCCCTTCCACAAACGGTAGTACGTCATCTATATGATATTGCTTCACAGCAATAAATATATAATCTAAATTTTGCGCTACCATACTTTCTATCGGTAAAACAGATGGATATACTGTTTCACATCTTCCATCTCTAATACAAGTTACACCTGTTTCATTTAATTCTTCAGCTTGCTTAGCTGTTCTTGTAAACAACGTAACATCTTGGTTATTTTTTTGTAAATAAAATGTATACAATAGACCAATAGCACCTGGTCCGACAATTCCAATTTTCATTTTCACACAAGGAATTCACACTAAGTGCCCTTGCCTTCCCCCCTTTATATCTTTTTAAAGCACCTGAGCACGCCCTATAATTCCGCTGTCCTCTGCCCAACAAATATACTCTCATTTTTCACTATGTATGTACCACCTATTAATACGCTTCTACTCTTAGTTTAGCAAATCCTCAAAAAAATAAAAAAAGAAATATACTATCTTCTTCATAAAAATAAAAAAATGAGTTATACTATTATTATAAATATTTTTACTTTTCTGCATTCAACGAGACAAGAAAAGGATGTGATGTAATGGGATTCCCAAAAGTTGAGCGCTTGCTCATCAATTATAAAACGTTAGATGAATTCAAAAAATTTAAAGGGTGCGGAGCCCAGGAACTATCTATGCTGGAAGAATTACAAGCAAACATTATTGAAAACGACAGTGAATCTCCATTTTACGGTATTTATTATGGCGGATCACTAATCGCACGTATGAGTCTATATATGAAAAGAAACGGCGGAGAACCATTCGAAATTACAGGTCCCTACCTAGAACTTTATAAACTTGAAGTATTACCAACTTTTCAAAAACAAGGATTCGGACAAATGCTTGTAAATCATGCGAAACAAATGCAATTTCCTATTAAAACGATAGCACGTATTCATTCAGCTGGTTTTTGGGATAAATTAAATTTCAACCCCGTATCAGTAACTGATGGAGATTTTTATATTTGGCATCCAGAAGCAAATTTGAATGCGGTTACAAACGAAGAATCGGCTTAAGAAATAAAAAAACAGCTGTATAACAGCTGTTTTTTTATTTCTTAAGCTTCTCTAACTTCTCATTCGAGCGAGCATTGTTTCTTTCCGCTACCATTACACTTCTTTTTTGATCGATATAATCAAGTAGTGTTCTATACTCTTCTTCATATACTGATAATCGCTCCAGAAGACGCTCTCTTTCTGTTTGTAATGATTCAACTTGTTGTTGCAACACCGTTAAAGAGTTTTCATCTTTATAATTTTGCAAGAAATCAATAACATCATTCAACGTAATTGACGTAGGTTCTAACACCTTTGTCTCTTTCACTTCATAATTTTCTACTTTACGAAGTTGCTTTGCTTCCTCAATACGTTCTTTATATTGCTTTCTTACGTAAGAATTCCATCTAAACCCACATGCTGCTGGTGTACGAGATAAATTTTTCCCCACTTCCTTAAAGGCAGAAAGTTGTGTTCCACCTTCTCGAATATGCCGGAGTACTACTTCTGCCAGAAGCAAATCTTCATCATCAGTCCAAGCATCTTGTCTTGTTGTCGCCATCTCTCTAGTCCTCCCTATGCATTTTTTATTAAGCATATGCAGTTACTAGAAAAGATAGAATACAACAACTAAAGATTAAGACAAAAAAAATAAACGCAGAAGATATCTTCTGCGTTTATTTTCCCGCAATTACTTGCTGATTACTTCTTTACCTTTGTAAGTACCGCATGCTTTACATACACGGTGAGCTAATTTCGCTTCACCACAGCTTGGGCACTCTACCATACCAGGTACTGATAATTTGAAATGCGTACGACGCTTTCTTTTTACTGTTTTAGAAGTTCTTCTAAAAGGTACAGCCATTCTTCCCACCTCCTTAAAAGAAATAGTTATTTTCATATGAAGGCCTGAACCAGTCTTCCGATTATTTGTCAAAAAACTTTGCAAGTCCTGCCAATCTTGGATCAACAGTCTTTTCTTTGTCTTCTTCCGAAATCACTTGCCAGTCTTGACCTTGCGTCGGTGCTCCACCAGAAACATCATCACTGAAAATTTGCATTGGAATCTCCAAAAGTATATTTTCCTTGATTACGGGCAGTAAGTCAAGTACTTCTCCTTCTAAAGAATGAATTTCAGCTTCAGTTTCAAATTCTTCTTG
The DNA here is from genome assembly GCF_003458115.1 of Bacillus sp. ISO11. Taxonomy (NCBI): domain Bacteria; kingdom Bacillati; phylum Bacillota; class Bacilli; order Caryophanales; family Bacillaceae; genus Bacillus; species Bacillus sp. ISO11. Next base: position 168,088 of record NZ_QXCO01000005.1, read on the forward strand.
TGAAGTTTGGAACACCTCAGTTGTTTTAATGTCAAATGGTAATGTCACATCTACTAAAGAGCGAGAACATGGTAAAACCATGCTTCCAGTTATATGTAGATGAAACGTAAACTTACCGGAGCCAAAATCAACTCTTCCCGTTACATGAACAGGATTAATTTCACGAATATCTTTCTCGACCTCTTTTAGCTCACTTACATCTACCATCTCATCCAATGTCAATCCTTTATTTCTCAATTTATTCAATTGATGGATGGACCATTTCATATCATATCACCTCAAGGCAACAAACAAAATTATAGCTAGCCATTTTATATTTGTCAATGTTTTTTCTTTACACTATAATGAAGTCATCATAGTAAATAATATATAGAGTATCACGTTTTTCAAAAAGATGCTACATCGAAAGGAGAGATTACCATAAAAGCTGGTGGTATTGTTGTTGAATATAACCCTTTTCATAACGGTCATCTTTATCATGTGCAACAGACAAAAAAGTTAACACAATCTGATATAATAATTGCCGTTATGAGTGGTCCTTTTTTACAGCGTGGTGAGCCCGCACTCATTTCCAAATGGTATCGCACTAAAATGGCCTTAGCAAACGGCGTAGACCTTGTTGTAGAGCTTCCATACATCTTTGCAACACAAAAGGCTGAAACCTTCGCAAATGGTGCTATTTCCATTTTAAATGCCCTACGTGTTTCTGAAATTTGTTTCGGTAGTGAGGATGGACAAATCGAAAATTTTTATAATACCATCTCCGTACAAAAAAACGAAGAAGAGACTTTTAACTACCTTGTAAAACAATTCATGGACGCTGGTAATAGTTATGCAAAAGCAACATCGGATGCTTTCTCACACATTTTAACATCTGAAAAAAACATAGATATGTCACAACCAAATAATATTTTAGGCTTCCAATATATGAAAGCAATTCTGTCACAAAATAGCTCTATACAAGCTCAAACTATAAAAAGATTTGCCTCTCATTATCATGATGAAACATTTAATGACCAACATATTGCAAGCGCGACAAGCATCCGAAAACAACTCTTTAGCGAAGAAGGATCATTTACAACAATTGAACCTTTTCTCCCACAGGCAACCACTTCGCTTTTAGCAAATTACAAACAAAATTACGGGATATTACATAATTGGGAACAATACTTTTCATTTTTTAAATATAGACTCATGACGATGTCTCCAGGGGACTTACGACATATATATGAAATAGAAGAAGGTTTAGAGCATCGTATTTTATCAAAAATACAAAACAGTTCCTCCTTCTATTCATTCATGGAAGCATTAAAAACAAAACGTTATACATGGACTAGATTACAAAGAGCTTGTACACACATTTTAACAAACACAACAAAAGAGGAAATACGTAGCGCAAATATAGAACAACACGCACCATATATTCGCCTGCTAGGTATGTCACAAAAAGGACAAACTTACCTTTCAAAAAACAAGAAAAAAATCGAACTTCCAATCCTTACTCATACAAAAACATTCGACCATGCCGCTTTAGATATAGAGAAAAAAGCAAACTCTGTATATTTCTCCATCATGCACGAACCGTTACGCACACAACTATTAAAACAGGATATAACACACCATCCTGTTCGCTATGATGAAACAACTACAAAATTCCTATAAAAAAACCTCTCTATTTCAGAGAGGTTTTTTCCTTATCCATCTTTTCTAAATATGTTAACGCATCATCCAGCGTATCTACTGGTACAATTTTCATTTTTGTTTTAATATCCTTTGCAGTCTCAAGTGCATCTTTATAGTTCGATTTCTCCGCACCTTTTTCATTTGGCGCAAAGAACACTTCAGCCCCGGCATCGCTAGCAGCCACCACTTTTTGATTTATACCACCAATTGGGCCCACTTCTCCTTTTTCATTAATTGTACCTGTTCCAGCTATTTCATGTCCTTTCGTTAAGTCTTCTTCCACAAGTTGATTATATATTTCTAATGTGAACATTAAACCTGCGGATGGTCCACCAATTTCATGAGAATTAATTTTCACTTTCGGATCGACCACTAATTCTCTTTCCGTAACGATAGAAACACCTATGCCGACACGCCCATTCCCATTAGGAATCGTCTTTACATTTAAATTCTCTTTCAATTGTTTTCCATTTCTCATGTACTCAATACTTACAGCATCGTTTTCTTTTTTCCCTGTCATATATTCAATAAATTGCTCCGTCTTTTCAAATGTTTTTCCGTCAACAGCTATAATAACATCACCAAGCTTAAGCTTTCCTTCTGACGGCATTCCTTTTGCCACACCAGCAACTAATACACCTTTATTTTCAAAAGATACTGAGCGATTTGCACGTTTATATGCATTATAAATTGCTGCATTTTGCGAATCTTTCATCGCATAATTTTGGCGAAATTGATATTCTTCATCACTCTCACCTTTTTGCAATATTTCTTCCGCTTTCGAAATATGTGTATATTTATTAAACTGTGCCGCTATTAAATTCACCACATTTGCTGGTCCCATTGAAACCGTAACAAGCATAAAATCACCAGATTCTTTCGTTCCACCCTCAACTTGAACATAAGGCTCTAATTTGGCAGCCATTCCTGGTTTTGTTATATAATACGGTAAACGTACGTAAACAAGTAACATCGCCAATATAACCCCTATTAAGATTGCATATATAAACCGAAAACGCTTAAACATTATGTTTCTCCTTCCACTGCTCAATTAATAAATAAATATTTGAAACATGTTTTTCTGCTTCTACTTCTCCAACTCGAATAATGTCTTCAATGTTTGTAAAAGCACGTGAACTAAATTGCTCTACAGCTGGTCGCATCATTAAATCCGATGCAATTTGCCGATTCATTACAAGCTCATGCTGCATAATTTCAATACTTTGCATGATTACGTCATAAATGGACGTAACATCGCCATTCACCTTAATTGGAGATACATCAACAGCGATAACAATATCGGCCCCTAACTCTTTCACAACCGATACTGGGATGCGATCAATGACTCCACCATCCACTAATAATCTTCCATCTATTTTTTCTGGTACAAACACTCCAGGAACAGATATGCTAGCCCTCACCGCATCTGCAACTGGCCCACTTGTAAAAACCACTTTTTCCCCCTTCAATATGTCAGTAGCCACAACAGCCGTCGGGATATCTAACTCTTCTAAATTTTTATTATATGTAAACATTTTAATCATATCTTTGACACGTTTTCCAGCAATAAATCCCATTTTCGGTACCGTGAAATCTAAATAATACTTCCGCTTAAAAACAGATGCCAATTTATACAATCTTTCAACGTTACTACTTGCCGCATAAAACGTACCTATTAGCGCCCCCATACTACTTCCTGCAATCATGTGAATAGGGATACCAGCTTCCCTTAAAACCTTTATTACACCAATATGAGCAAACCCTTTGGCTCCTCCAGACCCAAGTGCTAAACCAATCTTTGGTTCTTTCATTTTTCTCACCCTTTAATTTTTTTCATTCCTTTTTCATACTTATGGTCTAAATTCACTACGTATCCACGTATACTGAAATGAACGTTTTTTGGGACAAAGGGGGATTTACTTACATGTATGAAAAATGGAAAACCGCTTTCCTTACCATATCAACGCTATTTTTAACCTTTTCTCTTGTACTCCACCCCCAAGCCGCTTTGCAAGCTTCTATTCGCGGGTTAAATATATGGTGGGAAGTTGTATTCCCTTCACTACTACCGTTTTTCATCATTGCGGAACTTCTAATTAGTATCGGTGTTGTAAAATTTATTGGCGTTATATTAGAACCACTCATGCGCCCACTTTTTCGCGTTCCAGGGATAGGCGGATTTGTTTGGGCGATGGGAATGGCTTCTGGTTTCCCTGCAGGCGCCAAATTAAGCGCTAGACTACGAAAAAGCAATCTTTTAACTCAGATTGAAGCAGAGCGCCTCGTTTCTTTCACAAATTCTTCTAATCCACTTTTTATTTTCGGTGCTGTGTCTATCGGTTTTTTTAATAATCCGAAATTAGGAATTATATTAGCCGCTGCCCATTATTTCAGTAACTTTGCTGTCGGATTAATTATGCGTTTTTACGGCGATAATACCGCTTACAAAAATAATACACACACTACAAAAAAACGTCGCTTTCAAAACCCTTTTTTAATTCTTCACGAGACACGCTTACAAGAAAAAAGACCAATTGGTAAATTACTTGGGGATGCCATTGTTTCTTCTATTCAAACATTACTTATGATTGGCGGATTTATTATTTTATTCTCTGTGTTAAATAAAATGATTACTGTATTCCACATTACAGCAGCTCTTTCTTTTATTATGCAACATATTTTATCATTCTTCCAACTAAGTACAGATTTTAGTATACCTATATTATCAGGTATTTTCGAAATGACACTCGGAAGCCAAATGATTAGTCAAATAAATGAAACACCGCTCTTACAACAAGCTATGGTAACAAGCTTCATTTTAGCATTTAGCGGTCTTTCTATTCAGGCACAAGTTGCTAGCATATTAGCTGAAACAGATATCCGATTTAAACCCTATTTTTTCGCACGAATTATTCAAAGTATTCTTGCCCCTATTTTTACATTTGTATTTTGGACACCATTTTATGAGAAAGTGAGTTCTTTCTCACCTATGCCAAAAGATATTCCTGTATTTTTATCCGAGCATCCTTCTATACTACATGAAATTTGGACATCTTTTATACATTATGGACCAATTTTTACATTATTTTGTCTATACTTATATGTTATTTTATTATTTTTGCGCACGTATAAAGAAAAACCCCGTTCACTTTAACGGGGTTTGAAACTTTTCTTTTAAAGCACGCTCTACAATAGGAGGTACAAGATCCACTACACTTCCTCCATACCTCGCAACTTCTTTTACAATACTCGAGCTTAAAAATGAATATTGGTTGTTTGTCATAATAAAAAATGTTTCAATATTTTCATCTAATTTTCGATTCATAGAAGTAATTTGCATCTCATATTCAAAATCAGAAACTGCTCGTAAACCACGTAATATTGCATTTGCATTACGCATTTTTGCATACTCTACTAATAGCCCACTATGCGAATCTACCTTTACATTCGGGATATCCTTTGTCGCTTCTCGAATTAGTTCTAATCGCTCTTCAACTGAAAAGAATGGTTTTTTTGATGAATTGTTTAAAACGACTACGTACACCTCATCAAATACTTTTGCTCCCCTTTTAATAATATCCAGATGCCCAAGGGTAATTGGATCAAAACTTCCTGAAGAAATAGCTATACTTGTCATTCTGTCCCCTCACCTTCATACTTATAAATCGATATTGCAGTAATCCCATAATTCTCAGCTCGTACTTTTACAAGCCTTCCTATTGAATTAGGTAAAACTACATCATTACCATGCTCTGCCATAATTAATCCATCACTATGTAGCAATCCATGTTGATCCATTACACTAATTAAAGATACAATTTTTTGCTCTTTATATGGAGGATCTATTAATATAAGATCGAATGACATTTCACGTTTTATTAACGCCTTTACTGCACGTTCAGCATCATTTCGATATACTTCAGCTTGTTCCTGTACTCTACAACTTTCTAAATTTTGATGAATTACTTTTATCGCTTTACTATCCCGATCAACAAAAATTGCTTTATCGATCCCTCTGCTCAAAGCCTCAATTCCAAGACCACCACTACCACCAAATAAATCAAGGGCGATACCACCATCAAAATAAGGACCTATCATATTAAAAATAGATTCTTTTACTTTATCTGTCGTTGGACGTGTTGTATTACCAGGAACCGCTTTAAGTGGGTGTCCTTTACATTTTCCTGAAACTACTCTCATCTGTTGTCACTACCTTTATTTCAATCTATCGAGCGATTATAGAAAGCCATTCCCACTTCGGTAACCGTTAACAAACCACATTCACCTAACTATAGAAAAACTCGGCCTCAAATAACCTCTCGTTATTTTTATGTATTCATCTCATCATTCACTAATATGAACCCAATATGTATATTAGTTCCACTTTATCTTTTTTATCCTATCACAAAATAAAAAAAAGAAAAATAAAAAGCCCAACATAAAATTTAATTTCATTATGTATATCTTCATTTAGATTGGACATAAATAATTATAACAACATCACCTTCGATGTTGTTGCCAACCGCGGAGAAGACTTACGTTTCCCCATAAGTTCTTCCTCCGGTTTCTCCTCTCCCTTTGCCTTCTTACTAGTACATGCTAGTATAAGAAGGGCCCTGCTATGCAGGGTTTTTTTTCTTTGTGTGCTTTTCATTTAAAAAGTGAAATGGTACAGTAAAAGAAAGAGGAGGAAAAGATATGATTCAACGCTTTATAGAACTTGGAGAAGGCTACTCTGATTTATATGAATTACTTGAAATTGCCAAAACAAATCAAGAACGTATAGCACATATGTTACAATTTGAAACGATAAAAAACGATAAAAAAGTGTGTTCGCTTGTTGTAATATTAAAACCAACTACTACTGGTGATTTCCAACCATTATACATATGTCGTGAAGGCATTCCTGTATTTGAAAATAAAAAAAGTAAACGTGTCATTTTATTTGAAGAAATGGCAGAACAACTCGGGAAAAAAGTGGCTACCTTTACTGTAAAACCATCTACAACTTTCCCAGAAAAAGAACTATTTTTTAATCATTTAATTGGTATTTTACGAATGAACAATTTCATTCCTCCGATGAAATAACACGTTATTTCAAGTGAAAAATCCCCCGCTAAATTTAGCAGGGGATTTTTTCTATTAGCTATAATCGTATTCTTTTGCTCGATCAGGACGGGAATTTTCAAATTCCGTTTTTAAATACGGGCGATACGACTGTTCTATCTTTTTCACAAAAGGAAGTTTGTTCAACTTATGCATCATATGCTCAATTTGTTCCATATCACAATATACTACAGCATATTTTAATCGTTTTGATATGTAATGTATGTTACCATATTTCCTTAAAATCTTGGCATGTTTCAATGAATGTAAATAAACAATCATACTTTGTCGTTGCCCGAACATAATCTTCTCCATCTTCTCCTTTTAAAAACATATATTTTATATTCTATGAAAACCAATCAGAAATTTATAACATTACAGGACAAACTCTGTATACGTTTTCTTCCAACTTCTAAAAAACGGGGTACATCACCCCGTTTTTTTACAACCACAACCTCCGCCAGTACCACAACCTCCACCACAGCCACCAGCATCAAAGAATGGATTTCCTGTTGGCACTTTAATGGAAGAAGACACTTCCGAACCGATTGCTACACTAACTTCGTCTAATAACTTCTGCAAAGCAGTTTCTGCTCTTTTAAAAGCTGCAACCTTATCATGTAAGTCCACAGAACGCTTTAATTCTCTCATTTTCATCGACACGGTAGTATAGTCAGGATGGTATTTTCCAAAACGCTGTACTTCCTCATACCGTTCTTTCATCGCTGTAAATTGCTGAATTAGCGTCTGAAGTTCCATATCTTCATGTAATTCTCTATAATACTTACGATAATCTTCTGCTATATCTGAACAGATAATCGCTTTTGCAAGCTGCTCTGCCTTATCTAATATTAATACGCTTTCTAGCGTCGCTACAATCATGAGAGACACCTCCGAGTATCCATCATACCACATTTAGATTAGAACTACTAATTGAAGTGACTTACTCAAAAGAAAGATATAACGTAACTATTTTTACACTATATCCGTACACACTTATACATTAATATGTTCCGCTATATTATATTTAAGAACATCCCATTTTCCACTATTTTGTTTCACATAACTAATACACGCATTTTTTAATGGTGTCTTAAATGTAATTTCATCTGGTTCAATGGCATGTAAAATCGCTTTTATCGCGTGTGAGTGAGCAACAATAATAATACGTTTGCCAAAATGAGTTGTCGCAACATCTTCTAAAGCAGCAAAGCAACGAGCTACAATCTCTTCATCTCGCTCCATACCTTCTACTTTACCCTCAGCAATCAACTCTCTAACAGCCGCAACCGGCTTCCCTGAAGCTTCTCCAAAATTCCGTTCAACAAATCGCTCATCTAATAAAATCGATTGTAATCCAACTGCCGTTGCGATTTCATTAGCCGTTTCTTGCGCTCTAATTAACGGGCTACTTATAATGATATCCCACGTTTCTTCTTGTAAAGCAGCTGCACTTTGACTCGCTTGCTTCTTACCAACTTCATTAAGCGGAATATCTTCTCGCCCCTGAATAATTTCTTGAAAATTCCAATCAGTTTGTCCATGTCGTACTAAACAAATTTCCGTCATGCTGCAACTCCTTTTTAAATAATCAACTTCTATTGTAACAAAAGTTCTGCATGACGGACATATTTTTCACTTCCAATTAGGTTGCGTTTTGTTGCTTCATATACTGAAACATATCAATCATGATCGAAGCAACGGCCAATTGATTTTGAAACTTTTCCACTTTATCTGGTATCGTTTTTTTGAAATGTTGCATCGCCGCTAACTCAAAAGCCTCTTTTTCTTCAGGATTTCGTGTTAATTTTCTATACCAGTACGGTTGCTCTCTAATATAACGAGATAAATCCTCATCAGCCTTTATAAACTCCATAATTTCTGCTCTCATCATCTTTCCCCCTAATCCTTTTGAAAGAAAAACGGGTTATTTTCTGAAGTACTTTGCTCTTGCTGCGTACGGTTACCTTGAAATTGCTGAATAACTTGTTGCACGCTCCCAATTGCACTCGTCACATTGGCTAAATGGTTCTGCATTTGTTCCACGTCCAACTTTTTAAAAAAAGAAAGCATTTGCCCCATCACATCAGCAGTTTTTTCCTCTTCAGTTCGATTATCTTTTTCTTTTTTATTTTCTTTTACCGAAGAAAAAGCAGGCGCTCCATCCGGTCTATAAGTTGCCCATATTGGATCTTCTTCACCAAGTAAGTACCATTCTTCATAAAATTGTTGCCATGTTTTATGACCACTTCTAACCTCATGAACCATTTTAGGGTGATGGTTTACAAATTCTTTAAACTGTTGAACCGATGGATGTAACGGTCCTTTTGTTGTTGGCATAATCCTCACCTCTCCATGTATATCTACTATATAGTAAGAAAAAAAAGGCGCATGGTTCGCCTATTTTTAGACGATTCATGCACCTTTTTTTCTGCTATTTGCATACGGTCAGATTCCCACCTACAATTCAGTGAATACGAAGTAACTAATTAGGTGATGTAACACCCCACCGCTTACAGTTTCGCTTTATTTTCGAATAAAGTTTTGTGTATAAAATTTATCGTATACACCAACACCTAATCCTGTAAATTGTTCATTTAATAAATTCTTTCTATGCCCCTCACTATTTAACCAACCTTGCACTGCCGCAATTCCATCACTATGTTGCGCCGCTATGTTCTCACCAGCAAGTTGAAATCCTACTTTCCCGCGCTGCAAACGATCTCCTAGTGTACCTAATGTAGGTGAGTCATGAGAAAAATAATTATTGTCTTTCATATCTTTACTGTGACCAACAGCAACATCTGCTGTTTCCTGATCCCATGTTAATAATGGTAATTTATGACGACTTCGAATGATATTTGTTAAATCAAAAATTTGTTGCATATTCCCATTTTCTACTTGTTTTATTTTTTCTGGAGTCAATGGTTGTTCTGCTATTAATTCACCTGAATAAACGAGCTGATACGGTCTTTGGCGTAATAAAGTTTCATCATCCATATAACGAACACCAACAAGCTCATGTGTAAATTGATCAAAATACAATTGCGCCCATCCATCTTCTACAGGTATTAACGGTTGTTCCATGACTTCGGTATCAGATAGCTCAAATTGATAACTATTTTTCCCTCTTTTTAATGAAATTTCATGCGAAAGCGGACTTTTTTTATATACTTCTTCATATTTTTCATTTATATAATAAGGTGGAACCTTAACTTGTTCACCAGCTGCGTATGCCGTTACAACTTTACGTTCAGAAACTCCAAATTGAACGTACTGAGTTAAATCCTGGTTGTATACCCACCATTCATATCCGTATGCAGATGGCTCTATTCGAGAGGGTTCTCCCCACTTCGCTAATAGGTTTTCAGAGTCTTCACCAATCATATTTAAAACAGTGTCTGAGGAGTCTTCCTTAATTTGCTTTTTCTTTTTCACAATTTTATTTTCTTGCTTTGATTGAGATGGGGTTAATATATATTGTGAAACGAGTAATTTCCCGTATAAATCAACAGCTAAAATTAAAAATGTAATCATTACGATACGCAATAATTTCTTCAAACGATATACCTCCTGAACAAAACATAAAATTGAGATATACACAAATCCTTTTCTTTCTTTTTGTGTGTACCGTACTCTTTTCACTATATCATATTTTTGTGAAAAAAGTCTGGATTATCCCTTTTCTCTCAATATGAATTGCACTTTCTTATTATTCATACTATTATAAAAATAATGGTGTAACATTAAAAAAGGAGGTATTATATGCAATTTACAAATACGAAATTTAATGGAGCCGTCGTTGAATTAACTCTTTTAACTGAAATCATGGAAAACAACCACTTCGTACTTGCCGGACAGTGGGATTATGAACGAGTTACATACGATTATAAATTTGAAATATTAAAGGATGTTTATTATTTACGAGTGCAAGGAGTTGCTGTTGAAGGTGACATTGGCAGTAGACACGCTGAAGTAAAACTACTCCCCCCCTTATTAGGAAAACATTATTATCCTCACGGCGTTGAATATGGTGATGATGAGACTTTCCCAACGAATGTACTTCAAAAAAGCGAACAACTCCTACAAAATGTCGAAAAAGAGTTAAAAGAATTTCAAATTATTGATTAACAAAAACAAGCGCATCAATATGATGCGCTTGTTTCATTTCCCTTCCCTAAGAATGAATCGTTTTTTTTACTGGATATCCATAAATAGATCCATCTTTTACTTTAATCTCATCTTCCCAAGGGACCTTATATTTACCTTCAGCTAAATCTTTTACAAACGTATATGGATTTTCTTTCACCCCACCAGGAGTTGCTACATATCCTCTTGAACCTAGATTATATATATTATTTTCCAATCCCCATCCTAATCTAGCCTGATCTGCTAGTTCTGGATATACTTCAGCAGTAACAATCTCCCAAGGATTTCGATGACCCTGTACTAAAGTAGTCCCATCAAAATTACATACTTGTCCTTCACCAAAGTAATAAAATACACCATCATAACCCGCTAAGTTTACCGACAATGTATACATTAAATTTTGCCATGCATTTGAACGATTCGTTAGCATCCATTGTTCACTAACTTGTGTACTATATCCAGAAATACGAATTAAGACATTTGCACCTTTATAGGCCGCTTCACGAGCTACTTCAGGGAACATGCCATCATGACAAATACAAACAGCTAATTTACTTCCTCCAGGTCCATCACAAACAGGTAAGCCTAAATCTCCAGCTTTCCAAGGCTCGACTGGCACCCAAGGATTTAGCTTACGATACTTCAAAATCATTTCACCTTGTGGATCAATAATAACTGCTGTATTATACGGCTCTCCACCATCAGGATTTTTCTCCATTATTGAAAAAACACCATATACTTTAGATTCTTTACATGCCTCAGCAAATAAGTCTGTTTCTGGCCCAGGCACTGTGCATAAAAATTCTTCTGTAGTCCATTTTTTTGTATTGAGCCCTTGTGTACTATATTCAGGAAATACTATCAATTCTAAACCAGGGTAACCTGATTTGGTCGAATGAATTGTTTTTATGATTTGTTGAATTTGTTTATCAATGTCTGTACGCGATTCTACTACTGGTACTGGATATTGAATTAGTGCTGTCAAAAAACCACTAATCGGCTTTACCATACTTCCACTACTACCCATTTAAACTCCCCCTTAAAATAGTTCGTGTTTATTAAAGATAACAATATATATTTGTAACTCTCTAAAAAACTTGCACTACATATGGAATTATTACGCATGAAAGCTAGTAGTAAATTTTATCTCCACTTTTAGTACACGCCTACACTAACTTAACATAAAAAGTTAGAAAATTCAATCTTTTTAAGGTAACTAAAAAAGAAAAAGCGCATGGAATCCCATACACTTTTTTACTTAATCTGTAAATACGGCGGCAATTGTTGCAACTGCTCCTTATCCTTTTCACGTTCTCTACGTGCCCATCTAAAGAATACATAACCTATAATTGTACCGTACACTATTTCCTGGACAATTTTCATTATGATACCACCAGTTTGCTGATCTTGTACGACTGGCATCCAGTGCAAAAATTCTGGTCCCGTTATATTTAAATCTGATAAAGTGCCCGCTGGTACACATAGTTCCATCGCTTTCATCCAAGCAGCCGGATCCGTATACGTTGCAAATAACGGGGCTGTCGCAAAAATGATTAACGCACATGCAGGCGTTAATAATATGCCGTTAGCAAACATATAACCAAGTTTCTTTATATCACTTAACGTTTGATATTCTGGTAATGGATTTAACATCGGCCACCACATCATGATTGCTGTAAAAAACAATATAGCGAGACAAATAGGATGAGCTATTTGACTTTGTTTTACTGTATCAAAAACAACTGGTAAATGATAAAAAGAAAACAGGCCGTTAAATACAAACAACGCAATAAGTGGTTTAGCAAATGCCTTTAATATAATTTGAACGAACTTAAAAGAAGTAATGTAACGATATAACCAAATTGGTATACCAAGCAACAGTAACGGTGGAACTGCAATATACATGACTGCCATTTCAAACATATGAGCACTAAATATAATATGGCCAATTAAATCAATAGGCCCTCCCTTTACAAAATACAAAAGAACAATACCAGTCGTAAAATAAAAAATTTGCTTCTTACTTACCTTCGTCGCATTTTCAAATCGCATTCTATATGGTCCAATAATTAAGAAGTACCCAATAAGAATCGAAAGCATAAATAATAAAAAGATTGGACTCCATAAAGCCTGAAAACCAAATATCCACAAGTTACTCATTTTCACACCTGCCTTCGTAAGGTTATCTCATAATATGAAGAGGGAGCTGTGACAACACAAGCTCCCTTATTTTTCACTTTTCAAATCCACACGATTGTCATAAAAGCTAAAATTGTAATTAACCCTATTAGCAGACCAGAGTAAAGAAAGAAACTTGCTGCTTCATGTCCTTTATGACTCATATGCATAAAATAATACAATTGAAAAATTACTTGTACCACTGCTAATAGTAAAATAAACGGTACAGAGAAAATCGGACTAAAAGTTTTTGGATACGCCACTGCTACAAATGCAACTAATGTTAAAAAAATCATTAATGCAAACGTAATAACTTGATGCCTCATTTCCTCCGCACTTTTTCTCTTCCGATAAACAAGATCAACTTTAGGATTATTCGTTTGCTTTATCGCCATTGTTTATCCCACCATTCCCATTAAATATACTACAGTGAAAATAAACACCCAAACTACGTCAATAAAGTGCCAATAAATCGATGCAACATAAAACTTCGGTGCATTGTATAAATTTAGACCTCTCTTCGCATTTCTAAAGATTAATGTTAAAATCCAACATAACCCAAACAATACGTGGAGTCCATGTGTACCAACAAGAGCATAAAACGCAGAGCCAAAGGCACTACTTCTCATAGTATGCTTAAATTCATGTGTATAATGATAAAACTCATATATCTCAAATCCTAAAAACCCTAAACCTAGCAATACTGTTACTAGTAACCAAAGCTGCATTTTCTTAAAGTTAAAGTTTTTCATGTGATACATCGCATATACACTCGTTAAGCTACTCGTTAATAAAAGCATCGTCATAATGAAAACGAGTGGCATTTGGAACATCTCTTGAGATGTTGGTCCACCATTTGTAGAATTCTTTAACGCTAAATATGTTCCGAATAAGGAAGCGAACAACACTGTTTCGCCTCCAAGAAATAACCAAAAACCGACAAACTTATTTTTCCCTTCAAGGGTTGCTTTTTCAGGCTCTGCTGGAAATGTTTCATTCGTTAATTTTTCATCTACATGCATTATGCCTTGCCCCCCTTATCCTCTAAATCTTCTTTATGAATATGATACCCATGATCATCAATTACTGAACGTAGGAACATTGTGCCAAATGTAATGATTAAACCAATAATTGCTACTAATAACCAGAACTTATCTTTTCCGCCCTGCATATACATCGCACCAAATGCCGCTATAAACAATCCGAAAGAAATGACAAATGGTGAAAACGAAGGATTTGGCATATGAATATCACCAACTGGTTCCGCTGCTGTCATTTCTTTATTACCTTCACGTTTTTCAATCCAAAACGGATCTAATCCGCGAACAAATGGTAATTGTTTAAAGTTATATTCTGGTGTCGGTGCTGGCATTGTCCATTCTAATGTACGTGCATCCCACGGATCACGACCAGCTTTTTCTTTTGATACTGTCGTTTTAATTACATTGAATAGAAGAACAATCGTTCCAAGAGCCATAAATACCGCTCCGATGGAACTAATCATATTCCCCATTTCCAACCCTTGCCCTTCAAGATATGTGTAGTAACGGCGTGGCATACCAATCAAGCCAAGGAAATGCTGAATAAAGAAAGTTAAATGGAAGCCGATAAAGAATAGCCAAAACGTTATCTTTCCTAATGTTTCATTTAATACTTTATTAAACATCAGTGGCCAATAATAATGAGCTCCTGCAAGTAAACCAAATACAACACCGCCAACGATTACATAATGAAAATGTGCTACTACGAAATAGTTATCATGAAATTGATAATCAGCTGGTGCAGATGCTAGCATAACCCCTGTAACTCCACCCATTACGAATGATGGAATGAAAGCTACTGCCCACATCATTGGTGTCGTAAAACGAATACTTCCGCCCCACATTGTAAAGAGCCAGTTGAATATTTTGATACCAGTCGGAACCGCAATCGCCATTGTTGCAACTGAGAAAATAGCATTAGCAACTGGACCAAGTCCAACAGTAAACATATGGTGCGCCCATACCATAAATCCTAAAAATCCAATTAATACAGTCGCAAACACCATCGATGAATAACCAAACAATCGTTTTTTCGAAAATGTTGCGAAGATTTCTGAGAATATTCCGAAAGCTGGGAGTATAAGAATGTATACTTCTGGATGACCGAAAATCCAGAATAAATGCTCCCATATAATTGTATTCCCGCCCAATGCCGGATTAAAGAAACTTGTTCCAAATAAACGATCTAACATTAAAAGTCCTAATCCTACAGTTAACGGCGGAAAAGCGAATAATATAAGCGAAGATGTTACAAATGTTGTCCATGTAAACATCGGCATACGCATATACGTCATTCCTGGAGCGCGCATATTAATAATGGTTACAAGGAAGTTAATTCCTCCAATTAGTGTACCAATACCTGAGATTTGCAAGCCGAGTACATAGAAATCAACACCATGACCTTTAGAGGCTAAAGCTAAAGATGCATAAGATGTCCATCCTGCATCAGGTGCTCCACCTAAAAACCAACTTAAATTTAAAAATACTCCACCAAAGAAAAATAACCAAAATCCGAGTGAATTCAAAAACGGGAACGCTACATCACGTGCACCAATTTGAAGTGGTACAGCGGCGTTCATAAATGCAAACACGAGTGGCATAGCTGCGAGGAAAATCATTGTTGTACCGTGCATCGTTAATACTTGATTATAAGCATCCCCAACAAGAAAAGCGTTGTTAGGAATCGCTAATTGAAGGCGAATAAATAGAGCTTCTATTCCGCCTATTACAAAAAACAATCCACCTGCAATTAAATAGAGAATGGCAATCTTTTTATGGTCTACTGTCGTTAAATAATCCCATATGACAGCACCCATCCCCTGTTTTTTTGCTACAGAACTCACGTTTTCAACCTCCCCTTCGCGAATAGTCCCTCTTTACTTTTCAACTTTTAACGTTTGTAAGTATGCATTTAATGCATCAATTTGATCATCCGTTAAGTTGCCATATTTGCCAGTCATTTTGTTTCCTGGCTTCATATTTTCAGGATCTTTCAGCCATTTTTTTAAGTTTTCTTCATTGTTTTCGGCAATACCGGCAACCATATCGCGATCCGCAAAGTTTGCTAAGTTTGGTGCGATACGAGCGGAAGGTGGTCTACTATCATTAGATCCAACTGCGTGACAACCAATACAGCTTTTATTAAATATTTCTTGGCCCTCTTGCGCCTTTGTTGAAGCTACTTCTTTCTTCCCATCAATCTTCTTCATATCAGCAAGCCATTTTTTGTACTCGCTTTCATCTAAAGCTTTCACTTTAAATTGCATTAAAGAATGTGATGGGCCGCAAAATTCTGTACAAAAACCATTATAAGTGCCCGATTTATCTGCCTTTAACCACATTTTGTTCACATTGTCTGTATTTGTATCCATTTTCCCTGCTAAAGATGGAACCCAAAATGAGTGTTTAATATCGGCACCCTTCAAATTTAAATACACTTTCTTACCTGTGGGGATGACCAAATCTTGCGAAGTTACTATCTTTTCTGATTTATAAGAAAATTCCCACCAATAAAGATTCGCTGTTACATCAACAACGATAGTATCTTTATCAATATTCTTTTTCTCCATCGCACTTACATCAGCAAGTTTGAATGTATATGTAACTGTTGGAACAGCTAAGATTAGTAAAAGAATAATCGGAATAACTGTCCATATAATTTCTAGCTTGTGATTCCCTTCAACTTGCTCTGGAATATAATCTTCCTGACCTTTCTTTTGTCGGAAACGCACAATTACATATAAGAAAATAATAGTAACTACTAGTACTACTCCTACCATGATTGCACTCGCCAGTAGAAGTAAATCATATTGCATTTTTGCTACTTCTCCTTGCGGAATTAAAGTAGATTGAAAGGCTTTACCGCATCCCCCTAACAGTAAAGCCAGCAGTGAAACGAACGAAAGCAGTCGCCACTGTTTCTTCATACAAACAACCCCCACTTTCCTTGTGAATTAGATTGTACTTTATAGTTAAGTAAAGTAAATCTCAACGTAAAGAAATCCAATTATGTCGTTGTCTTAGAAGAATGTAACTACAATCATTGATACAAATAAGATTGTTAAATAATTTAGGGAATAAACAAACATTTGCACGGACCATTTGATGTCATCTTTCTTACGGAAGCCATAAAATCCTAAAACGATCCATCCGATGTTAAGCAGTGTTGCAATTACCATAAATGTTATCCCTAGTCCACTCATATAAAATGGTAGTGGTAATAAACATGCTGTCCAAATCATAATTTGGCGTTTCGTAATTTCAAATCCATGAACTACAGGAAGCATTGGAATTCCTGCATTTCGATATTCATCAACACGTTTCATTGCTAATGCAAGGAAATGTGGGATTTGCCAAATAAACATAATTAAAAATAACATCCAAGCAATTGGATGGCCTAAAGATGGATCGATTGCTGCCCATCCAATTAAAGGAGGAACTGCACCAGATATACTACCTACAACAGTATTTAGTGTATACTTTCTCTTTGTCCATAAACTATATAGAACAACATATGTGAAAGCACCAATAAATCCCATTAAGACTGCCATTGGTGTTGTTAATAATAAAAATACAAAACCAAGAAGTAATATGACTAGTCCAAATGTAAGTGCAAATCCTGGTTTATACTTTCCAGTAACCGTTGGACGGGTCTTTGTTCTTTCCATTAATGGATCGATGTCTCGATCAATGTAGTTGTTTAAACAACATACCCCTGCCATAATTAATCCTGAACCAACGATTGTAAAGAATAACTTATCCAGATTATCCATTACACTTAATCCATTAAAGTGTAATGCCAACCAAAATCCTGTAAATACAGTAAGTGTATTTGAGTTTACAATCCCCATTTTAACGAGTGCTTTTAAATCTTGTAACCGAGTTGTTTCCGGTACACTTGTAACAGCGGACTCATCATGCAGCTCACTTGTTGCATGGTTCATCACTCTAACCCCCTCTTAAAACTTTCATCTTTCTTTTTGCGCCTATTTCAAATGAAATAATTCGCTTCTATATAGCAATATTATTACAGTAGAAACATTGTTAACCCATTCTACTACTAATCTACGCCCATACTCCAATATATTAAATCATATTTCCCGAACATTTTGTGAAGAAAACATGAACTTTTTGTGTCGAATATAAAAAACTTCATTCTGACTTGTCCTTATCATAACATGATGTTACCTTCTATAATAAACTATTTTGTCCTATTTAACACGTATTCTCCCCATTTCTTTTCAAAATAGCCTATTTTTCACCCAAAATTTTCCTTGCGAACCCTGTTTTTACACCTATTTTCTCTCCCTTTCCTTCCCCCTCCATTTCTTTGCTATTTTATTATTTTTTATATATCATAGGAACTAGCGCGTTTTATTCTATACATAATGGAATGAAAATATTTCGCAATAACTTCATAGCAGAAAGATGGTGAAAGAGATTGCAACGCTTTATTAAATGGTTAGCAGTCATTACAAGCCTTGATTTATTAATAGTTTTATTAGGAGGCGCTTTAGTTACAAAAACAGGTTCTGGTCAAGGTTGTGGTAAATCATGGCCACTTTGTAACGGTGAATTTGTTCCATCTAATTTATCAATGGAAACTATTATTGAACTTAGCCACCGATTAACATCAGGATCAGCTGGAATTCTTGTCACTCTACTTTGTATTTTGTCCTGGAAATATTATAAACATGTGCGTGAAACAAAAACGTTAGCAATTTTATCCTTCGTATTTTTAGTTGCACAAGCATTAATGGGAGCAGCAGCAGTTGTTTGGGGACAAATGCCAGCTGTACTTGCTATCCATTTCGGTATTTCCTTAATTTCATTTGCTTCTGTCATTTTATTAACGTGTCTTATCTTTGAAATTGACCAAAAATTTGATGCACGTTCACTTATTATGGACAAAAAAATGAAATTTCATATTTATGGTGTAACAATTTACAGTTATATCGTCGTCTACACAGGTGCTTTAGTACGTCACGAACGAGCTAGCTTAGCCTGTCCAGACTTTCCTTTATGTAGCAAAAACAGACCTATGCCAACTCAACTACATGAATGGGTTCAAATGGGCCATAGGGTTGCAGCGATGTTAATTTTCGCTTGGATACTATACGCCATGATTCTCGCTATTCGCCATTACAAGCAGCAACCTGTAGTATATTGGGGATGGATCATTTCATTTATCCTTGTTACACTTCAAGCTGTAGTAGGAGTTTTAGTTGTATTTACAAACGCTAGTTTAGCGATGGCATTGTTACATTCTCTATTCATTTCTTGCTTGTTTGCCGTACTATGCTATTTAGTTATGTTAGGAACAAGAAGTAAAGTGAATGCCAAAGAAGCCGAATCAACTTCTAAACAAACAAAATAATTTAAAACTAAAATCCCTTGCCAATTCGGCAAGGGATTTTTTGCAATAAAAAAGAGCTGTATTTACACAGCTCTTTTCTTATTTTAGTGATCTAATTCAATAAGTAAATCACCCGTTTGAATCGCATCACCATCGTTAACATATACTTTCTTTACTTTACCATTGAACGGCGCTTGAACTGTCGTTTCCATTTTCATCGCTTCTGTAATTGCCATAGAATCGCCTTTTTTCACTTCGTCGCCTTCTTTTACAACTACTTTAATTACCGTTCCTGGCATCGTTGCACTAATATGATTTGGATTCTCACGGTTTCCTTTCACACGTTGTGCAACTGTTGCTTTTACACTCTCGTCTTTCACGATAATTTCACGTGGTTGACCGTTAAATTCCAAGTAAAGAACGCGGTTTCCATCCGGCTGAGGTTCTCCAATTGATACTAGTTTAACCATCAATGTTTTACCCTGTTCAATTTCTACATCAATTTCTTCACCTAGTCTCATACCATAGAAGAACGTCGGTGTATCAAGTACAGATACATTTCCATAAAGCTCAGCAACTTTTTCATAATCCATAAATACTTTTGGATATAAAGCATATGCCACTACATCAAAAATCGTTACTTCGCGTCCAAGTTTATGGAATAATTCTTCTTTTAACGCTTCGAAATCTACTGGCTCTAGTAATTCACCTGGTCTTACTGTTAATGGCTCTTTCCCTTTTAAAATAATCTTTTGTAATTCTTTCGGGAAACCACCGTACGGTTGACCTAAATCACCAGAGAACATTTCAACAACAGATCCTGGGAAGTCCATCGCATGTCCACGCTCTAAAACATCTTGTTCTGTCAGATGGTTTTGAACCATAAATAATGCCATATCACCAACAACTTTTGATGATGGTGTTACTTTTACAATATCTCCAAACATGTCATTCACACGGCGGTACATTACTTTCACTTCATCGAAGCGATCTCCTAAACCAACCGCCTTCGCTTGTTGCTGAAGATTACTATACTGCCCACCCGGCATTTCATGCATATATACCTCTGTATGAGGCGCATTCATACCACTTTCAAACGGTGCATAGTATTTGCGTACATCTTCCCAATAGTGAGATAGTTTTTCTAAAGAATCTATATTAACATCTGGTTGTCTTTCGTTTCCGCCTAACGCATAGTATAGCGTGTTCGCACTTGGTTGTGACGTTTGACCAGCCATAGAACTCACTGCTACATCGACGATATCAACACCTGCTTCAATTGCCTTCGTATACGTTAATATACCATTTCCACTCGTATCGTGCGTGTGCAGATGAATTGGAATCGACACTGTCTCTTTTAATGCAGAAACTAAATCATATGCTGCATTTGGTTTTAGTAAGCCCGCCATATCTTTAATACCTAAAATGTGAGCTCCTGATGCTTCTAACTCTTTTGCTAAATTTTTATAATAATTTAAATCATATTTACTACGCAGTGGATCATGAATATCCCCTGTGTAGCACATTGTTGCTTCTGCAATTTTACCAGTGTCTCGTACAGCGTCAATTGCAACTCTCATGCCTTCCACCCAGTTTAAACTATCAAAAATACGGAATACATCAATGCCTGCTTGAGCAGAACATTCCACAAATTTTTGAATTAAATTATCTGGATAGTTTTTGTATCCAACTGCGTTTGAAGAACGAAGTAACATTTGGAATAACACGTTCGGCATTTTTTCACGAAGATCTAGTAATCGTTCCCATGGATCTTCTTTTAAGAAACGATACGCAACATCAAACGTTGCACCGCCCCACATTTCCGCTGAGAATAGGTTCGGTAACATTCTCGCTGTTGGCTCCGCAATTTGATGTAAATCTTTTGTACGAATACGAGTTGCAAGTAATGACTGGTGTGCATCACGGAATGTTGTATCCGTTAAAAGTACACGTTTTTGATCCTGTACCCATTTTACTAATCCGTCCGCTCCACGCTCGTCCAAAATTTGTTTCGTTCCATTTTGGATTGGCTCTGAATGTTTTAAACATGGAATACGAGCATCTGGGAATATTGGTTTTTCTTTTTTCCCTACTCCTGGGAAACCATTTACTGTTACTGTACCAATGTAATTTAACATTTTCGTTCCACGGTCTTTACGTTTCGGGAACAAGAACAATTCAGGTGACGCATCGATAAATGAAGTATCATATTCTCCTGATAAGAAGTTTTTATGCTTTACTACATTCTCTAGGAATGGAATATTTGTTTTAATACCACGAATACGGAATTCTTTTAAGTTACGTTCCATTTTTGCAGCAGCTTGCTCAAAAGTAAGTGCCCAAGTTGTAACTTTTACAAGTAAAGAATCGTAGTACGGTGTAATAACTGCACCTTGGAAGCTATTCCCTGTATCAAGACGCACACCAAAACCACCACCTGATCGATACGCCATAATTTTTCCTGTATCCGGCATAAAATTATTTAGCGGATCTTCAGTTGTTACACGAGATTGAATTGCAAATCCATGTACAACTACTTCCTCTTGCTTCGGAACACCTACCATTTTGCTATGTAATGAATGTCCATCCGCTATTAAAATTTGTGATTGAACAATATCTACTCCCGTAATCATTTCTGTAATCGTATGTTCTACTTGAACACGTGGATTTACTTCAATAAAGTAAAACTCATCATCTTTTACAAGGAATTCTACTGTTCCTGCATTTAAATAGTTTACATTTTTCGTTAACTTCACAGCAGCATCACAAATACGCTGACGCAGATCATCTGAAAGTGATACACTCGGTGCAATTTCTACAACTTTTTGATGACGACGTTGTACAGAACAGTCACGCTCGTATAAATGAACAACATTGCCTTCTTCATCTGCTAAAATTTGTACTTCTATATGTTTAGGTTTTTCAACGAATTTTTCGACGTAAACTTCATCATTACCAAAAGCTGCTTTCGCTTCTGATTTCGCTCGATTATATGATTCTCCTAATTCCTCACTAGTACGCACAATACGCATACCACGACCGCCACCCCCAAGGGATGCTTTAATAATAATCGGGTAATCATACTTTTCAGCAAATTTTTCGACTTCTTCTAATGAATTTACTGGACCATCACTACCAGGTATAACTGGAATTTGTGCTAGCTGCGCTTGTGTTCTTGCTTTCACTTTATCTCCAAACATATCTAAATGCTTACTTTTCGGACCGATAAAGATAATTCCTTCTTCTTCACAACGTTTAGCGAATTGAATATTTTCTGACAAGAAACCATATCCAGGGTGGATTGCATCTACATGATTACTTTTTGCAATCTCAATAATGCCTTCAATATCTAGATAAGCATCAATTGGTTTTTTTCCTTCCCCAACTAAATAGGACTCATCGGCTTTATAGCGATGATAAGAACCACTATCCTCTTTAGAATAGATTGCAACTGTTTTTAATCCAAGTTCCGAACAAGCTCGAAACACACGAATTGCAATCTCTCCACGGTTAGCTACCAATACTTTTTGAATACGTTGCAGCTTTGTCATGATTTTCCCCCTCTACTTTCCTACCACTCTAGAGATAAAATATATACACGCCTTAAAAAGCGTGAAGTTCTTCACTTTCCACATTATATTATACTTAGAAAGCTTCACTTTATTTTTATCCATCATACCTTATTTTCTAACAAATGATAAGTTTTCTGTGCAATTTGTTTCACAAAAATAGTATAGCATACCTCTTCCTTTTCTAACAACTTAATTGTATATCACATTTAAGTTAATGTGATATATCTTTTTAACTGAAAGAGAAATTAGTACATCATATTTAAAACTACTTAAAAATAAAAAACACATCATGCTCTAAAGCACAATGTGTTTTTATTTTACAACTACAAGATGTGGTCCATTTTGTTCTCTTTCTTTCATTAGACCATTCTGTTGTTTCTCTTGTCGTTTCACGTGACTAGCAATATTGAGTAGTATTCCCATTGCAAGTAGATTAGCTAATAAAGAACTTCCGCCGTAACTAACAAACGGTAATGGTACTCCTGTAAGTGGTATTACTCCAGACATACCACCGACATTGATAAACGTTTGAACTCCAAACAAGCTTGCAATTCCGATAGCTATTAAACTTCCAAATGGATCTGTACACTTTTGCGCAACTCTAAATGACCGAATAATAATAAGTAATAAACAGATTAAAATGATAGCTACACCTATAAAACCAAGTTCTTCAGATATAATTGCCATTATAAAATCCGTTTGCGGTTCTGGTAAATAACCATATTTTTGTACACTATTCCCTAATCCTCTACCATTAAGCCCTCCAGAAGCGATTCCAATAAATGAATTCACTAATTGAAACCCATCCTTTTGAGGATCATTAAACGGATCAAGGAAAACAGAAAAACGTGCCTTTTGATATGGATTTAATGCATAATTACCAAGAAGATATAGTGCCGGAATCCATACTATAGAAGTTAAAGCAATTCGTTTAATCCATAAGTTAACCTGTACTCCCGAACAAAGAAACATAATTCCTACTGTTCCTGCAATTAACAAATCAGTACCTAAATCATTTTGCTTTAATATTAAAAACATGATTATTCCAACACCAATAAGTACTGGACCTGACCCTTTGAAAACAGGTGTATTCGTTTCTTGTCTTTTCGCAAAAAAATGAGCTAAGACGAGAATAACTGTTATCTTAACAAATTCTGCAGGCTGTATTCCAAATATCCACCCGTTTGCACCGTTTACTGACTTAGTGAAAAAGGCAGCTGCAGCTAATAAGGCAACACTAGCACCGTAACTCCCCAACAAAAAAATTCGTTTTCTCCAAACTTTATATGGGATAGTAGCAATAATTATTAATACCATTGTCCCAACAACTAAAGTAATTAATTGTCTTTTAAAAAAGAAATTTGCTGGTTTATCAAATCTCGAAATCGCAACAATGGAACTCGAACTATATACCATTATTACCCCCAGCACACATAAAATAACAAGAGGAAGTAACAATGAATAATCCATTGATTTCCATACTTTTTTCATTTCATTTCCTCTTTCTGTTTCAATTTAATTATTGTTGTATTCCATATGTACATTGATTCTTCCTGCTTTATTATACAAATAAAAAGCTCAAACTAATTTAGTTTGAGCCCCCTTATTTGAACCCGTTATTGTTGTTTGTTTGTAAATGCTTCATGAAGTGCAGATAACTCACGTTCGAGCTCACCTAACATTGCTTTCCCTTGTTCTTCTGCAATAAGACCAAGGCGAACCGCAAAATCGACCTCGCGGGATAGTCCAAACATTTGTGTGTCTAACACTTCTTCATATAATGGACATTGCGGCATTGTAAGATGGTCCATTTGCACCTTAATAAGTCTTAAAATCTTCTCTGCATCCGCTTGTAGAAGGGCTAGTGCCTTTTCCTGATGATTTGCTACTGTCTCAGACGCCAAATTGATTCCCTCCGTTTCCGTCCTACTCTCCTCTATCCTATCTATTAATATTAGCGATAGTTTTAATAAATTGCAATAGAAACATTTTTTGTGACAACAGTGTCTAATACTATTATACTGAAAAGTGGGAGTATAACACAAATGGGGGAACAACAATGAGCGAAATTTTATTTATTAACGGAAAAGTACGTTTTCCAATCACTATTGATCCAACTGTTTGGATCTTTGATGATCGAAAAGTAGATTTGACAACTTACTTTGATGAAACTAGAGAAAACACGTCTGAACTAGAAACTTATTTAAAAAACACTTCAGAACATTGGGATCGCGAAATCCGTGATGGTGCCGCTTTTCCTCCAATACAACAAAGTGTGAAGAAATATAAAAAAGAACAGCTGATTACTGGAACATTTGGTATACCATTTCATCCATTCCTTGCTAACGCTGAAATTTTAGAGGACGCTACGCAAGTTAAAATTGAAACGGTAGATCATACAATGACACTTCCATTAGAAACTGTCAAAAATGCTATACTAGGCTTTTCAAAAGAAGGAAAACCATTAAAAGAAGACGGGCCTGTTCATCTCTATTTCAATGATGGATCTAATCAACAAAATCCAATCCGTAACATCCGTAAATTTACAATTATTTAAAGAAAAGGAGTGAGCTTAAGCTCACTCCTTTTTACAATAAATCTGCTGCTAGTTGAGCTAAATTAGATCGCTCCCCTTTAACAAACTTCACATGACCACTAATGCGCTGTTCTTTAAACTTCTCTACAACATATGTTAAGCCATTATTATATTCATCTAAATATGGGTGATCAATTTGCTGAGGATCTCCCATCAATACAATCTTACTCTTTTCCCCTACCCTAGTTAATATCGTTTTCACTTCATGCTTTGTTAAATTTTGTGCTTCGTCAATGATAATGAACTGATCTGGAATACTTCTCCCGCGTATATAAGTAAGGGCTTCTACTTCAATCGAACCCATTCCAGCTAAAATAGCATCTAACTCTCCTGGCTTTTTCGTATTAAATAAATACTCTAGGTTATCAAAAATTGGCTGCATCCATGGTCTTAACTTTTCTTCTTTTTCTCCTGGTAAATAACCGATATCTTTTCCGACTGGAACAATTGGTCTTGCCACAAGTAATTTTTTATATAACCCTAAGTCTTCTGTTTGCATAAGTCCCGAAGCTAACGCAAGTAACGTTTTTCCTGTGCCGGCTTTCCCCGTTAACGTTACAAGCGGAATATCTTCACGAAGCAACAATTCTAATCCCATAATTTGCTGCACATTTCGTGGTCGTATCCCCCACACTTGTTCATTGTGAAAAATAAGTTTCTTTACCTTCTTACCTAAGTGATCCACAATGCCAAGAGCAGAACTAGAGCCCCCTAATGCATCTTTCATCACTACAAACTGATTTGGGTAAAAAGGATGATTCGCAATTTCAGATAGAGGCAATTCACCTTTCTCATAAAAATAATCCAATTGTTCTTTTGATATATATCCTTCTAAAAAGCCAGAATATATATTTTCTACTTCAATTACGCGATCACTTAAATAATCTTCAGCCTTCAAACCAATTGCATCAGCTTTTACCCTTACGAGTACATCTTTACTTACCAAAATAACAGACTTCCCGTCCTCTTTTTCCTGTTCTTCTAAAGATAGATTTTTTGCTACAGCTAAAATTCGATTATCATTTGTTTTTTCTACAAAAATATCTTGTAGTTGAACAAATGAACGATGGTTCAATTCAATACGAAATGTTCCGCCGTTTTCTAGCGGGATACTTTCATGCAGCTTTCCTATTTCACGAAATTTATCTATTAACTTAGATACATAACGAGCGTTTCGTCCTACTTCATCCATATAACGTTTTTTCGAATCAACCTCTTCTAATACAACTGCTGGAATCACTACTTCATTGGTTTCAAATGAAAAAATAGATAAAGGATCCTGCAAAAGTACATTCGTATCTAACACATAAATTTTATCCAACCTGTTACCCCCTGACTCCACTTTTAAATTTGTAGAACAAGGGTTTCATCCATACAATATGGACGAACCATTGTTATAATTATATGTACCGTGTAAACGAGGTAGAATCGAAAATCATAGTCATTAAACCTTTTATTTATTCTTTATTCATTTCTATTCAATATATTACTTTTTATTATAATTATTAACGTTAAATCACAATAACCGATTACAAAAGTGAATAAACGAATTTCCTATTTAGCATCTTTATAATTCTCTTATCCCTACTAACACTTCATTATCCAGCTTTTTCGCTGCCCGAAGATCATATGTTTTTTCATATGTTGGTTCAATTGCAAGTTTCGCTCCATAAAACATAACATCACGCACTTCTTGCACATTTACTTCTATTACAGTTAATTTTAGAGAAATACCTTCCATTCTATCTGTCAAAATTTCACCTGCACCACTTATAGAAAATACGGATTCATTCGCCATTATAGTCAATACCACACCTGTATTATGCCGTATATTTTCCACAATACGTGAACGTTGATCTACTGCAAATCGAATACTAGTTTTACTCACTGCATACACCCAAGAAATAGCACTTACGTTAGGAACTTGCTTTTCGAAATCTGTCGTTGCTATCATAACAATACACTCTTTACGCAACGTTTGTACTAAATCCTCTGTTAAGGTAGGCTCTACTACATTCGCCATATTTTCACCTCCAAACATACTTGGTATATCCTTATCATAACTTATTTTTTGAATTGCGAAAATATTATTTTTTCCCACTATTATTCAAAAACATTATACTTCCATGATATACTTATACTGATAGAATTCGTATTGAGGTGACGAAATGAGAGTCAAATGTATGATTTGTGATAAAAAAGATATGTTAGATGATGAAAATCCTATGGCAAAAAAACTGCGTAATCGCCCTATTCATACATATATGTGCATGGAATGTTCGGAACGAATTGCAGAGCGTACAATGGAACGTCATGCAAGTGGTAATTTCCGATTATATCGTGATAAAAAAATCGAAGATGATTGGTAAAATGTAAATAAGTCCTTACTCATATAGATAAGGACTTATTTATATTTTTCTGGTTCACGATTCATCTGATCCAAAAAACAATCAATGGCTTCTAACGGAAACCTTGCAGATTTCCGTTCTCCATTCATTTCATATGTAATTAAATACATTTCCTCGTTCTTTTCGACTTCTACATTTCTTAATTTATGTTCTTCATATATCATATTTTGAAATAACAAATATGTTTCTTTTGCAGCACTATCATCTGGGCGTGCTTCCGCAACTGTTTTAATTGTTAACCAATTATATAGTGCATCTTGTACCGAACGCATGAAAACTCCCCTTCCTTATCCTGCTTTTTGTTGTTTCGCTTGACGCAAACGCAATCTATAAATTCCAAGTACAATTGCCGCTACAACAAGTCCTTCTCCAACAGGTAAAAACACAGCAAAAAAGGTTAATACTGTGCATCCAATTGCTAATGATATGTATATCACAATATTTTTTAGTACAGACAACTTTCTAGCAAATCCTAAATTATAAACGAGAGCACTTAATATAATAATCGTCCCATAAAGTAACCACATTCCTAACTCTGGATTTTCATCTACCTTACACAATTTTGCAAAAAAAGACATCCTTTCTAACACACTCTTCCCCCCTAGCAGTAAAATACAATTTTCTTTATACACTTAATACAAGAGTAACTCGCAAAAAAAATACTGTCCACAAAAATGAGTAAATATTCTAAAAAAATAAACAAAATAAAAAAACAACGCCCTTTATAAAGGGCGTTGTTTTTTTATTTTTACGCTTCAACAGATTTCTTTTTCTTAGCAGCTCTTTCGCGCTCACTCTTATCAAGAATCTTTTTACGTAGACGAATTGATTCTGGAGTTACTTCACAGAACTCGTCATCGTTTAAGTACTCTAATGATTCTTCTAAAGTCATTAGGCGTGGTTTCTTCATTGTTGAAGTTTGATCTTTCGTCGCAGAACGAATGTTAGTTTGTTGTTTCATTTTCACAACGTTAACTGTTAAGTCGTTCTCACGAGTGTGTTCTCCTACAATCATACCAGCATATACTTCTGTACCTGGTTCAACGAAGATTACACCACGGTCTTCAACTTGCATAATACCGTATTGTGATGCTTTTCCTGTTTCAAGTGAAACTAGAACACCTTGACGACGTCCACCAACTTGTCCAGCGTGTACTGGTTGGTAGCAATCGAATGTATGGTTTAAAATACCGTAACCACGAGTTAATGTTAAGAATTCTGTTGTGTAACCAATTAAACCACGTGCTGGAACCATGAAAGTAAGGCGAACTTGACCGTTTCCGTTATTCACCATATCTAACATTTCACCTTTACGTGCACCCATAGATTCCATAATAGAACCAGTGTATTCTTCAGGTACATCGATTTGTACACGCTCTACAGGCTCACATCTTACGCCATCAACTTCTTTAATGATTACTTCTGGCTTAGATACTTGTAATTCATAACCTTCACGACGCATGTTTTCAATTAAGATAGATAAATGTAGTTCCCCACGTCCAGATACGATCCACGCATCAGGAGAATCTGTATTATCTACACGTAAACTTACATCTGTTTCTAATTGTGAACGAAGACGCTCTTCAATTTTACGAGATGTAATGTATTTACCTTCACGACCTGCAAATGGGCTGTTATTTACAAGGAACGTCATTTGTAGTGTTGGCTCATCAATACGTAATAATGGTAATGCATCTTGATGTTCAACTGGACATACTGTTTCACCTACGTTAATGTCTTCCATACCAGAAACGGCTACTAAGTCCCCTGCTTTTGCTTCTTCAATTTCTTGACGTTTTAATCCCATGTAACCGAATAATTTCGTTACGCGGAATTGCTTCACGCTTCCGTCTACTTTCATTAAAGCAACTTGTTGTCCAACCTTCATTGTACCGCGGAATACGCGACCAACTCCAATACGTCCAACGTAGTCGTTGTAATCAAGAAGTGCTACTTGGAATTGAAGTGGCTCTTCGCTGTTATCAATTGGTGCTGGAATATGTTCGATAATTGTATCGAATAATGATTTCATATTCTCTTCTTGATTTGCTGGGTTTGAATCTAAGCTTGCTGTTCCGTTCATTGCTGATGCAAATACAACTGGGAACTCTAATTGATCTTCGTTTGCACCAAGCTCAATGAATAAGTCGATTACTTCATCAACTACTTCATCTGGACGAGCGAAGTCACGATCAATTTTGTTTACAACTACGATTGGAGTTAAGTTTTGCTCAAGAGCTTTCTTTAAAACAAATCGTGTTTGTGGCATACAACCTTCATATGCATCAACAACAAGTAAAACACCATCAACCATTTTCATGATACGTTCTACTTCTCCACCGAAGTCAGCGTGACCAGGTGTATCTAAAATGTTAATTCTTTTATCTTCATAGTGAATCGCTGTATTTTTCGCTAAAATTGTAATACCGCGTTCTCTTTCTAGATCATTTGAATCCATTGCGCGTTCTTCAACGTGTTCGTTCGCACGGAAAGTCCCCGCTTGACGTAATAACTGGTCAACAAGTGTTGTTTTACCATGGTCAACGTGGGCAATAATTGCTATATTACGTAAATCTTGTCGTTTTTTCAACATGTCCAACTCCTAATGTCTTTTTAATCCTTCTCTATTATAAGAGCGAAGGGGATACAATAGCAATTAAAATAAAAGCAAGAATGAAAATATAGTTGTATTCTTACTTTTGTGAAAGTAAAATGAGATTGGAGGGTGAAGAAATGGAACACATTCAATATCGCTTTTTATTAACTGCAATTATCGGTGTTATTTTCTTAATCGGTATCGGCATTATGATTGCTGAAAATAGTCCAATCGGTATTATTATTTGCATTATCGGCACATTTGTTACAGTTGGATACGGTTTTGTAACAAAAAGAAAAATGCGCAAATCACAATAACGCTAAAAAGTAAGAAGCTTATACACAGCCTCTTACTTTTTTTGTTACTCTCATATAAACGATAACACTTCTTCATACACTCCTGGTTTTGCAACTAACACACTGCTCTTCTCTATGATAGAAAGTGGCGCTCCAGAGAATGTCGTCACCTTACCTCCAACTTCTTCTACAATTATCTTTCCTCCGCCAAAATCCCATGGTGATAATCTCGGCGTTACATATGCATCTATTCTTCCTGTTGCAACGTATACCATCTCTAACGCTGCACAGCCATATGATCTTGTGCCTCTTGCTTTCTTAACAA
The DNA here is from genome assembly GCF_003458115.1 of Bacillus sp. ISO11. Lineage (NCBI taxonomy): Bacteria > Bacillati > Bacillota > Bacilli > Caryophanales > Bacillaceae > Bacillus > Bacillus sp. ISO11. The sequence goes on from NZ_QXCO01000005.1 coordinate 199,393, forward strand.
GTGCCATCATACTTTCCATATTAAGCAATGGATTATCTGTAAGCCATATCGCATTTAAAGCTACAATACCTTGCTCTACAGTTCCTTTTTTCAGTGTAGGAATTGATATATCATTACAAAAAGCTCCATATCCCTTGACTGCATGATATAGTTCATCATGCACTGGATCATATATAAGTCCAATCTTTCCGATACCGTTCTCATAAATCCCAATTGAAATCGCAAAATTTCTTTTTTGATGAACAAAGTTCATCGTGCCGTCAATTGGATCAATTAACCAAACAACCCCGTCAGAAGACGTTATCTCGTCTCCATAACCCTCTTCTCCTAAAATATTATGATTCGGGAATGTTTCTTTAATTTTCCCAATTAAAAACTGTTCTATCTCTCGGTCCATATTTGTAACTAAGTCAGCTGCATTTGATTTTGTTTCTATAATAAGTGCTTTTTTCATTGATGCCATTAAATGCTCTCCTGCATCCCGAATCCACCGTTTGGCGTGTGCATCAATGTCTTTCCATACTTCTTGCATGTTTAAACACTCCGATCTATACTGTTCACAGAAAAAACGAACCCTTTATAAGGTTCGCACCAACTAATTTTTTATACATATACTATTATTACGCTTCTAAACGAATCATTTCAAGTCTTAACACTTCTAACTTTTGTACACACTCTTCTTTTTTCTGTTTGTCATCTTCCATCATCGCATCATATAAAGTTGCTAATTCATAATCTAGCTCCAAACGTAGCACCGGTATTCTCTTTTCAGCATCTGTTCTCTTTAACGCATTAATCACCTGTCTCATATTATTTGCCTCCTCCCAATATTCGTCTGCCCTCGGACTAGAATTAATTCAATTTTCTGATTTTTTGTTTTATACTATACTATGTTGGATAAATCATCTATGCAACAAAATTATATTTTTTTATTTAAATTTTTTTGTGCTGTTTTTTTTATGAATAGTACAAGCTATGCTAAAATAAAAGCAAAATAGGAGTTGGAGGAACAATCATGACAATACAAACATTCAAGTCAACTGATTTTGATGTCTTTACAGTTGATGGTCTCGAAGAACGAATGAGTGCAATTAAAACGAACATTCATCCTAAGCTAGAAGCTTTAGGGGAACAATTTGCAGAATACTTATCCAAACAAACTGATGAGAACTTTTTTTATCATGTTGCAAAACACGCACGCCGCAAAGTCAATCCACCAAACGATACTTGGGTTGCTTTTTCAACAAATAAACGAGGATATAAAATGCTACCGCATTTCCAAATCGGCTTATGGGGTACTCATGCCTTCATATACTTTGGTTTAATCTATGAGTGTCCACAAAAAGTTGAGACGGCTCATGCCTTCTTAGAACATTTAAATGATTTAAAAACAAATATTCCAAATGACTTCGTTTGGTCCATTGACCATACTAAACCAAGTGTGAAATTACATAAAACACTTGAAACCGAAGACTTACAAAAGATGATTGAACGATTAGCTACTGTAAAAAAAGCAGAATTATTAGTTGGTATTCATATATCACCAGAGGAGTTTTCAGCAATGACCAACGAACAATTCCTTGCTAAGATTGAATCTACGATGCAATCACTCCTTCCTTTATATGCACTGTGTAATCGATAGTAGAAAACGGACAATTTATATTGTCCGTTTTTAGTTGTTATCACATTATATCACTTCAGTTTTTATTTTTCAAAATATTTTTTACATTTTTACGAGCTTTTGTTCTTCGACTTCTTTTGCCCTTTGAATAGCACGATATATAGAGTATCCACTTACTTCTTGAAATTCTTTATCAATTTTCTTTTCTTCTGCTTTCGATGGAACAATCTCTTTAAAACGACGATATAAACCCATTAACTCTTCTCTTATAATCCCTTTTTCATAAGCTTTCTCAATCGCTTCATAAAACTTAACAATTGTAACCATTTCCTCATTTGACCAATCATAATCTAACGGATATTGATATTCCATTTCGCACCTCATTTATCATTTCTTCTTGTTTCATTATGCTATCTTAAAGAGAATATTTTATTCTTCATTATAGCCACTCTGCATTATACACTATTTATTCATTTTAATGGAATTGTCTTCCTCTATTCATTAGTTGAGGCTAACTATTAAACATACTCACCTTAAAAACATTTTTTTCTATACATCTATAATTATTGGTGATATAATGCTTTTGTTTTATAGAAAATAAAGTGAAGCTACCATCTCAAAAACGATTTTTTGAATGGCAGAAAAACAAGCCTTATTCTAAAAAAGGCTACACTTTTTTAGAGCAGGATTATATAAAACAAATTACACTAAATATTATGAAGAAGAAGGGGTGTATAGATTGTCCCAATACGAAACACCATTGTTTACCGCTTTAGTTGAGCACAGTAAGCGAAATCCAATTCAATTCCATATTCCTGGTCATAAAAAAGGACAGGGCATGGATCCTACATTTCGCGAATTTATTGGGCATAATGCATTAGCAATTGATTTAATTAATATTGCGCCACTCGATGATTTACATCATCCAAAAGGTATGATTAAAGAAGCACAGGATTTAGCAGCCGCTGCATTCGGTGCAGATCATACTTTCTTTTCTATTCAAGGTACAAGTGGCGCTATTATGACAATGGTGATGAGCGTTTGCGGTCCTGGTGACAAAATCCTAGTACCACGAAACGTGCATAAATCAGTAATGTCAGCTATTATTTTCTCAGGTGCAAAACCGATTTTCATGCATCCTGAAATCGATCCGAAGCTCGGTATTTCTCATGGAATCACAATTCAATCTGTCAAAAAAGCACTTGAAGAGCACTCAGATGCAAAGGGCTTACTTGTTATTAACCCAACGTACTTTGGGTTTGCTGCAGACTTAGAACAGATTGTACAATTAGCACATTCTTATGACATCCCTGTACTAGTCGACGAGGCTCATGGTGTTCATATTCATTTTCACGATGAATTACCTATGTCAGCGATGCAAGCTGGTGCGGATATGGCAGCAACAAGTGTTCACAAATTAGGAGGCTCTTTAACTCAAAGTTCTATTCTTAATGTGAAAGAAGGCTTAGTGAATGTAAAGCATGTCCAATCTATTATTAGCATGCTTACAACTACATCAACTTCTTACATCTTGTTAGCATCCCTTGATGTTGCGAGAAAACGTCTTGCTACAGAAGGAACAGCACTCATAGAACAAACAATACAATTAGCTGAGCATGTTCGTGATGCTATAAATTCTATTGAGCATCTTTACTGTCCTGGAAAAGAAATGTTAGGTACAGATGCTACCTTTAACTATGATCCTACAAAGATAATTGTATCTGTAAAAGATTTAGGTATTACCGGCCACCAAGCTGAAGTATGGCTTAGAGAGCAATATAACATTGAAGTAGAACTCTCAGATCTATACAACATACTATGTCTTATCACTTTGGGAGATACAGAAAGTGATACAAATACACTTATTGCAGCTTTACACGATTTAGCAGCAACATTTAGAAATAGGGCAGATAAAGGTGTTCAAGTACAAGTAGAGATTCCAGAAATTCCAGTGCTAGCACTTTCTCCTCGAGATGCTTTTTATTCGGAAACAGAAGTCATCCCATTTGAAAATGCAGCGGGTCGTATTATAGCTGATTTTGTTATGGTTTATCCGCCAGGGATTCCAATCTTTACTCCGGGGGAAATTATTACACAAGAAAACTTAGAGTATATTCGGAAAAACTTAGAAGCAGGTTTGCCTGTACAAGGTCCTGAAGATATGACATTACAAACATTACGTGTTATTAAAGAGTACAAGCCTATCAGTTGATAGGCTTTTTTTTCACCTTTTTTCCTTTTCTTCATACGATACTTAAGAATGTAACGTATAGGTGGGGATACTATTATGATTGTAATAGGCCGTTCTATTGTACATCCTTATATTACAAATGAATATGAGCCATTTGCAGCAGAGAAACAACAAATTTTATCAATAATGGCAGGAAATCAAGAAGTTTATTCCTTCCGAACAGCTGATGAACTCAGCTTTGATCTCAATTTACGAGTTAATATTATTATCTCTGCACTAGAGCTTTTTCAAAGTGGATTTCAGTTTCGCACATTTCAACAATCCTTTTGCAACCCCCAGTATTGGAAAAGAACATCCCTTGGAGGATTCGAGCTTCTTCCAAACATACCATCTTCTATTGCCATACAAGATATTTTTAAAAATGGAAAACTATATGGAACTGAATGCGCAACCGCTATGATCATTATTTTTTATAAAGCTTTACTATCATTGTATGAGGAAGAAACTTTCAATCGTCTATTTGCAAATCTTTTACTTTATACATGGGACTACGATCAAGATCTAAGGCTCATAACAAAAAACGGTGGCGATCTTGTTCCAGGTGACCTCGTTTACTTTAAAAATCCACAAGTGAATCCAGCTACGATTGAGTGGCAAGGAGAAAACACAATCTATTTAGGAAATTTCTTTTTTTACGGACATGGCGTGGGTGTAAAAACAAAAGAAGAAATTATTTATTCATTAAATGAACGAAGAGTCCCTTACGCTTTTATTTCAGCTTTCTTGACCGATACTATTACCCGTATCGATAGCCGTATAATGAGCCAATATGCTTCTTCTAGTACACCACAGACATCCATAAGCTTTATTCCAATTAGAGATGATGCAATCGTTGCAACAGTTGGTCATACAACTACAATTTATTAAAAAAGCGCCTACACATGTAGGCGCTTTTTCTTATTATTAAGCTTTTGTATGTTCTTTATGGTCACATTCGCAATGAGATCCACATTTCCCGTATAGTACTGTTGATTTTTCATCTTCAAAATGTCCAATTGTTCCTTCACATACTTGGCATACGATTGTTCCCATTTTCATTTCCCCCTGAGTTTTAATAGTAATCTATTTATTTATCATTAAGCTTTCGCATTATCTTTTCTAGCACAGTCACAATTTGTTCCACATTTTCCGTAAAGTACCGTCGTTTTCTCATCTTCAAAATGTCCGATTGTTCCTTCACATACTTGGCATACGATTGTTCCCATTTTCATTTCCCCCTAAGTTTATGGTCCTAAAAACTTTTAGCTGTCCATTTCCTATCAATTATTGGGCTTTTGTATGCTCTGTGTGATCACATCCGCAAGATCCACATTTCCCGTAAAGTACCGTTACTTTCTCATCTTCGAAGTGTGCAATTGTACCTTCACAATCTTGACATACGATTGTTCCCATTTTTCATTTCCCCCTAAGTTTATAATCCCAAAAACTTTTTGTAACCGCTTAACTTTCTGTCTTTATTTTAATATGTTATACTTTTTACGTCAATAGGTTTTTAGTATAACACATTAAATATTTTTAATTTAAATTAGTATGCGATATTAAAATAAAAAAACAGCCATATTTATAAGTACGACTGTTTCACATTAATTATTCTTCATATTCCGCATGTAAAGAAGTTGACGGAACTAGAAATTTAAAAAACTGAGCTAACTCCTTTGCTTCCTCTTCTGATCCTAATTTAAAAATCTCCTGTATATATTGAATATTCTCTACATCATCTCGTCCGAGTAAAGTAGACCTTCCTGTTTGCATACAAACAATGAGCGGCTTTCCAAAAAACATATTTGTATAAATAACACCAAAATCATAACGTGTATCATGTGTCATAAACCCTAAAAATCGTACCTTCACACTTTCATGCTCATCATACAATTTTTCAAACATTGGTTTCCACCTTTCTACATCACGTTTCATTAATAGTATATTAAACAAAACATGTAATACTCCTTTTAATTGTCAAAAAATTCAGTAGGATGTAGAATGATAGTATTCTACTAAGCTAGGGGGAACTTATATGCAACACGCCTTTATTACGCTTGTACCGAAATCCAACCAACAATCAGTTTCAATAGATGATATAAAACAACTTTTTCATTATTATAAAACAGTTACTTCTAAAACTGGTGCCCAAATTAATTACACGTATACAAATACCGCTTTTCCTTATGAAATTTTAGATACATCTACAACAACATTAAAACTTCAATCCACTCACGACCGGTATGACTCAATTTATATTGGTGTTGGTATAGAAAATGAACAATCTTTCATCCAAGTTTCTTTACCACCTAATGCAACATTTGGTGACAAAGGGAAAGCAAATGAATTTTGCCGTTTTTTAGCGAAGAAATTAGAAGGAGAGTTACAATTATTTAATGGAAGAACAATGTATTTTTATAAACGCTAATTTAAAAAATAGATAATATGATTAAAAATAATATACAATTCGAACATGTAAGAAATAAAGCTTGCTTTCTTACGTGCAATACAAAATATGCTATTACATAGGCTAAATATAGAAATACGAAAAAAAGAATAACTTTATAATGAAACTTATCACCATTCGATAATGTTAATACAGTGGAAAAGCCACTCCATAGTAGTAAATGATAAAATATAACATGTAATATTTTCATGGAACCTTCTCCTTTGACATGCTCTATTTTATTAATATATGGGGGTAAGTTTGAATCAATTACATATTATAGGATGATATATATTACCTTCGAAGTAAGTTAAGCCTGAATCATTTGTTAAAGTATTATATATTCATTCGACAAGTACGTTTAAAGACCTTGCAAGTCATTTGATGAAAATAAAAATAGCCCCTCTCTTACAATAAGAGAAGGGCTATTTACATTACTTAAATTATTTTACAATGTGAATTGGCATTCCAAGAGCAACTTCAGCTGCTTCCATTGTGATTTCACCTAATGTTGGGTGAGCATGGATTGTTTGAGCGATATCTTCAGCTGTCATTCCAGCTTCGATAGCTAAACCAATCTCAGAAATAATATCAGAAGCACCTGCACCTGCAACTTGAGCACCTACAAGAAGACCATCTTCTTTACGTGTTACAAGTTGTAGGAAACCGTCAGTGCTGTTTAATGATAATGCACGACCGTTAGCAGCGAATGGGAACTTAGATACAGTTACAGTCATTCCAGCTTCTTCAGCTTGTTTTTTAGTGTAACCAACAGATGCTAGTTCTGGATCAGTGAAGCATACTGCAGGAATTCCGATGTAATCGATAGCTGATGCATGGCCACTAATTGCTTCTACAGCTACTTTACCTTCGTAAGAAGCTTTGTGAGCTAATGGTGGTCCAGGAACGATATCACCGATTGCATAGATGTTTGGTACATTTGTACGACATTGCTCATCGATTTCGATGATGCCGCGGTCAGTCATTTTAACTCCAACTTGCTCAAGACCGATTTCTTGAGTGTTTGGACGACGACCTACAGTTACTAATACGTAATCTGCTTCTACAGTTTGGATTTCACCTTTAACTTCAAAGCTAACTTTTACGCCAGTTTCTGTTTCTTCAACGCCTTTAGCCATAGCTTTTGTATGGATATTTACGTTACCTTTTTTCTGTAGAGCACGTTTAACAACAGAGCTCATAGCTTTTTCGAAACCAGCTAAGATTTCGTCGCCAGCTTCTACTACAGTAACTTCTGTACCGAAGTTAGCATATGCAGTACCTAATTCCATACCGATGTAACCGCCGCCGATTACAACAAGTTTTTTAGGAATTTCAGGTAAGCTTAAAGCACCTGTAGAGTTGATAACACGTTTAGAGTATTTGAATCCTGGAATTTCGATTGGTGTAGAACCAGTTGCAAGAACAGCATTTTTAAACGTATAAGTTTGAGCTGCATCTTCAGTCATAACGCGTAATGTATTAGCATCTACGAAGTAAGCTTCACCGCGAATGATTTCAACTTTGTTACCTTTAAGAAGGCCTTCAACACCGCCAGTTAATTTCTTAACTACGCCGTTTTTCCATTCTTGAACTTTTGTAAAGTCAACTTTTACGTTTTCTGCAGTAATACCCATGTCATCAGAATGCATTGCATTCTCATAACGATGACCTGCATTGATTAACGCTTTTGAAGGAATACATCCAACGTTTAAGCATACGCCACCAAGGTTAGCTTTTTCAATGATTGCTACCTTTTGACCTAATTGTGCTGCACGAATTGCCGCAACGTATCCACCAGGACCTGCACCAACAACGACTGTATCTAATTCAATTGGGAAATCTCCTACTACCATTGTTATTACGCCTCCATTACTAATAATTGTGGGTCATTCAATAGACGTTTAATTTGGTTTAACGCTTTTTGAGCAGTTGCACCGTCAATTAAACGATGGTCAAAGCTTAGAGATAATGCTAATACTGGAGCTGCAACGATCTCACCGTTTTTCACAACTGGTTTTTCAGCGATACGGCCGATACCAAGGATTGCTACTTCTGGGTGGTTGATAACTGGAGTGAACCATTGTCCACCTGCAGAACCAATGTTTGTAATTGTGCAAGAAGCACCTTTCATTTCAGCTGGAGCTAGACGACCTTCACGTGCTTTACCAGCAAGATCATTGATCTCGTTAGAGATTGTGAAGATAGACTTACGATCTGTATCTTTAACAACTGGTACTAATAGACCTTTGTCTGTATCAGCTGCGATACCGATGTTGAAGTAATGTTTATGAACTACTTCTTGAGATGCATCGTCTAAAGAAGTGTTTAACATTGGGTATTCACGTAATGCAGATGTTAAAGCTTTAACAACGTACGGAAGGTAAGTTAATTTAATACCTTTGTCAGCTGCTACTGCTTTGAACTTCTTACGGTGAGCAACAAGTTCTGTTACATCTACTTCGTCCATTAATGTTACGTGAGGAGCTGTGTGTTTAGAGTTAACCATTGCTTTCGCAATCGCTTTACGGATACCACTCATTTTCTCACGAGTTTCTGGATATTCACCAGCTGGGATTGGTTGTGCTTTTGGTGCTTCTTCTTTCGCTGCTGCTGGAGTAGCTTCTACTGCTGCTGGAGCCTCAGTTGCTGCTACAGTTTGTCCACCATTTGCAAATGCATCGATGTCAGCTTTTACGATACGGCCATTCTTACCAGTACCAGCTACTTTATGAATGTCTACACCTTTTTCACGAGCGTATTTACGAACAGATGGCATAGCAATTACGCGCTCATTTACTACTTCTGCAGTTGCTGCTGGAGTAGCTTCCGCTGCTGGAGCTTCTACTGCTGCTTCTTCAGCTTTTGGAGCTTCATCATGATCGTCACCTTTAAATTTAAGGTTTTCGTATCCAGGAGCATCAAATTTAATTAATGTATCTCCTACGATTGCAACTGTTCCTTCTTCTACAAGTACTTCAAGTACTTTACCTTTAACAGGAGAAGGGATTTCTACTACTGCTTTATCATTTTGTACTTCAAGAAGTACATCGTCTTCGTTTACTTCATCGCCTGGTTTAATAAACCATTTTACGATTTCACCTTCGTGGATACCTTCACCGATATCTGGTAGTTTAAATTCAAATGCCACGGAATTCAGCCCCCTGATTCATTTCATTATTATGGAATATGTACAAAAGAAACCAGCATGTGCTGATTTCTTTTGCACATGAAAAGCTAAAAATTAGAAGTTCATTACTTTGTTTACAGCTTCAACAATATCTTTGTGGTTTGGTAACCATACGCTCTCTGCTTGAGAGAATGGGAATACTGTATCAGCAGCTGCAACACGTACAACTGGAGCTTCTAAGTTTAAGATTGCACGGTCGTTAATTTCCGCTACAACGTTAGCTGCAATACCAGCTTGTTTTTGAGCTTCTTGAACTACAACTACGCGACCTGTTTTTTCAACAGAAGCGATGATTGTTTCGATATCTAATGGTTGAACTGTACGTAAGTCAACAACCTCTAAAGAGATACCTTCTTTTTCAAGTTCTTCAGCAGCTTTTAATGCAGCGTGAACCATAGCACCGTAAGCGATAACAGATACATCTGTACCTTCACGTTTGATATCAGCTTTACCTAAATCAATTGTGTAATCACCTTCTGGTACCTCTTGACGGAATGAACGGTACAATTTCATATGCTCTAAGTAGATAACTGGATCGTTGTCACGAATCGCAGAGATTAAAAGACCTTTAGCATCGTATGGAGTAGATGGAATAACAACTTTTAGACCAGGTTGTTGAGCCACTAATCCTTCTAAGCTATCAGCATGTAGTTCAGGAGTATGAACACCACCACCGAATGGAGAACGAACTGTTACTGGAGCAGTCCAACGTCCACCAGAACGGTAACGCATACGAGCTAATTGACCAGAAATTGAATCCATTACTTCATAAACGAAACCGAAGAATTGGATTTCTGGAACTGGACGGAATCCTTCAAGTGCAAGACCAACTGCAAGTCCACCAATACCAGACTCTGCAAGCGGAGTATCCATTACACGATCTTCACCAAATTCAGCTTGTAAACCTTCAGTAGCACGGAATACACCGCCGTTTACACCAACGTCTTCACCAAATACAAGTACGTTAGGGTCATTTTTCATTTCAACGCGTAAAGCATCAGTGATTGCTTGAATCATTGTCATTTGAGCCATGGCTTACTTCGACTCCTTTTCTTTGTAGATTTCATATTGTTCAGCTAAGTTGTAAGGCATTTTTTCGTACATGATTTCCATTAAATCAGTTACTTTTTGTTTTGGAGCTTGGTCAGCCTTAGCAATTGCTTGTTTGATATCTTCTTTTGCTTCTTCGATTACTGTCTCTTCAACTTCTTGAGACCATAGGCCTTTAGCTTCTAAGAACTTACGGAAGCGTACGATTGGGTCTTTTTGTTCCCATTCGTTTTCGATATCTTTTGTACGGTAACGAGTTGGGTCATCACCAGCCATTGTATGTGGACCGTAACGGAATGTTAAAGTCTCGATTAAAGTAGGGCCTTCGCCATTTACTGCGCGCTCACGAGCAAAAGCAGTTGCTGCGTATACAGCTAATGGATCCATACCGTCTACTTGAATTCCGTAAATACCTGCTGCTACTGCTTTTTGTGCTACAGTTTTAGCTGCAGATTGCTTTTCTACTGGAGTAGAGATTGCATAACGGTTGTTTTGAACAACGAAGATTGCTGGAGCTTTGAATGCACCTGCAAAGTTCATACCTTCGTAGAAGTCACCTTGTGAAGCACCACCGTCACCAGTGTAAGTAATTGCAACAGATTTTTTACCACGTAGTTTCATACCTAACGCAACACCAGCAGTTTGGATGATTTGCGCACCGATAATAATCTGTGGAGCTAATGCATTTACATTCTCAGGCATTTGGTTACCCATGAAGTGTCCACGAGAGAATAAGAATGCTTGGTATAATGGTAATCCGTGCCATACTAATTGTGGTACATCACGGTATCCTGGTAAGATGAAGTCTTCTGCTTCAAGTGCGAAATGACTTGCTAATTGAGAAGCTTCTTGTCCAGCTGTAGGTGCGTAGAAACCTAAACGTCCTTGACGGTTTAAAGAAATAGAACGTTGATCTAATACGCGAGTATACACCATACGACGCATTAATTCTTTTAATTGATCATCAGATAATTCAGGCATAGCTGCTTCATTCACAACTTCACCGTTTTCATTTAAAATTTGTAATGTTTCAAATTGAGCTGCGATAGCTTTCATTTGCTCATCAACATTAAATAGGGTCTTTTTTGTTTTAGTACCCATTCCGTTCACCTCTTCCTCTCTTGAACCATATTCTGAAACGCTTTCACTGGCTATTTTCCAGTTTAAAAAGCGCAACGATGTAAACCAACATGTTTGTATGTCGGTTGAGAATAATTTTGTGTACCTAACAATCTGTACTAATGTTTTTTCAGAAACATATTAATACAATCTTGATCACGTTTTTTAGTTTACAACTATTCTAATTACGATGTCAATTACTTTGAATACGTTTTTTTATAAATAATATGCAGGTTTCTACTACACAAACGTGTTTTTATTTTTTACATCTGTATTAGTAAGCATTGACCTACTGTTATATTATTCCCTTTTTCACTTATTTTTTCTCTTAGAATAATATGTAAACGATTTAATTCTCTTTAGTTTTTCTCTCTTCGTAACAAAAATATACAAACTACTCTTCCTTTTTTAGGTAAATACCTATACATTTCTACCCTCTCTTCCATACATTATAGTAACCGCAGTATTAGCGGGAAATGATAAAGGAGGTCATCTCATGTACGGATACTCATATTGCTATCCAACTTGTTCATATCCTTCCTACGGTTATGGCGGTTCTTGTGGCGGGTCTGGACGCGGCTTCGCCTTAATCGTTGTGTTGTTTATTCTTTTAATTATCGTTGGTGCTGCTTGCATTCGCTAATGTAAAACGAAACAACTATGGAAAGAAAAAGACGGCTTTGCTGTCTTTTTCTTTTTATCACATACATAACTACTCTATAATAGAACAATTTCCAAAATGCCTTCCCTTTCTTGCCGATGACTTTTTCCATCTCCTTTGGTAGACTAAAGAGGAAAGGAGAGATTACATATGCTTACAATGAAAGATGTTATTCGCGAAGGAGATCCTATTTTGCGCAACGTTGCAAAAGAGGTGTCATTACCGGCAAGCGAAGAAGATACAACTACCTTAAAAGAAATGATTGAATTCGTAATAAATAGCCAAGATCCTGAAATGGCTGAAAAATATAGTTTACGCCCTGGAATCGGATTAGCGGCTCCGCAAATCGGTGTTTCAAAAAAAATGATTGCAGTTCATGTAACCGATGCGGATGGTACATTATATAGCCATGCATTATTCAATCCAAAAATCATTAGCCATTCTGTTGAACGTACATATTTACAGGGTGGTGAAGGCTGTCTGTCTGTAGACCGCGAAGTACCTGGTTATGTTCCTCGTTATACAAGAATTACAGTAAAAGCAACTTCTATTAACGGAGAAGAAGTAAAATTACGTTTAAAAGGTTTACCAGCAATCGTATTCCAACACGAGATTGATCATTTAAATGGCGTTATGTTCTATGACCATATCAATAAAGAAAATCCTTTTGCCGCTCCTGATGATTCCAAACCTCTAGAGCGATAATAATAAAAAGGCGGAAGTTAATCTTCCGCCTTTTTATTATGAAATGGGTTCCATATTCACTTATAGCAATCCAGCCCACTTTAGTCCATGATATATACCGTCTTCATTAACATCCTTTGTCACATGATTTGCAAGTTTTTTCAAGTCTTCATGGCCATTTCCCATCACAATACCTGTGCCAACGGCTTCGATCATTTCTAAATCATTTAAGCCATCTCCAAATGCATACACTTGATCACGATTAAAACCTAACTTTTCAATGTATTTCTCAATTCCCTTTGCCTTAGAACCACCATTCGGAATGATATCCATTGAATATGCATGCCAACGAATAAAATGAAAATCTGGATAATGATTAATAAACTTTTCCTCTTCATTTACTTCACAAAAAAGTAGTGTTTGATAAATATTACGTTCCTCATAAAAATTAGGCTCATATGCTGGATGCTCAAAGTTTAAGCTTCCAAAGCCTTCTTTCACATAATCATGATATTCCACTGATGCTCTCATATCTTGATGGTCAAGATATACAAGTGGATATCCTTCTTGTTTTGCAAACTGAGTAAACCTATGTAAAGCATCTGGATGTAACGGATTATTAAATATTACCTCATCTTCAAAGACAACATATTGTCCATTAAAACTAACATAATTATGTATATTAAGTTCCCTGCGAATATCTTCGAACATAAATGGCGCGCGCCCTGTCGCAATTGCTACATGTACACCTTTTTCTTGTAACTGTTTTACTGCATCTCGTGTAGATTGCGGAATTTTTTTATCATGATCTAATAATGTTCCATCAATATCAAAAAAGACAATTTTATCATTCATTTGTCAAAATCCTTTCTGGGACTCTATATTCCTATTTTGAATATCACTTTTCAAATTCTAAAAAAAAGTATAACATATTAAACATCTGTGAAGAAAGCGTTCCCTTTCTGACCTTATTTGTAAACTTTGCATATATATATTAGTAAAACATGTAGATACTTGTTCGGATGAATTTTCTTTTCCATTCTTCCTCATACTATACCTATAACTAACGGCTACTGATCGTTACTATAGAATAACTTTCACTGTATGGGAAAGGACAAGATTCACCATTCACTTTTGTCCTATCTCTTATATCAGAGATAGAGTTTTCACTAGTAATAGGCATGTTTAAAATAAGGAAAGGAAGGAGTAATCATGCTGAAGAAGCTGAAGAAAAAGCTCAAGCGTTATTTAAACGGTCTAGTCCGTAAAAAGACAATCGCTTAAATTGTGCCCATTTCGGGCTTTTTCTTCATTCTCATTCGAAAAAACATGAAAATCGTGACTGTTTGCTTTATAATAAGTAACAGATAATGCAAAACATAGACAAGGAGAGGTTTTCCAAATGATTTTTAAAGTATTTTATCAAGAAAAATTAACTGAGGTTCCAGTACGTGAAAATACAAAAGTTTTATATTTAGAGGCTACGTCTGAAAAGGATGTTCGTACAAAGTTAAATAAGTTCGCATATAATATCGAGTTTGTTCAGTCTGTTACTGGCGCTCATCTTGAATATGAAAAAGAAAACGCTGATTTAACATTAGCGGAAATCGTATAGCGATATGAAATTTCTAAAAAACGACCAAGTTGCTGTATTTGCTCTCGGTGGGCTTGGTGAAATCGGTAAAAATACATACGCTGTTCAATTTCAAGATGAAATTATTATAATTGATGCTGGAATTAAATTTCCAGAGGACGAACTTCTCGGGATCGATTATGTAATACCAGACTACACTTATTTTGTGCGAAACGAAGATAAAATTAAAGGGTTATTCATTACACATGGTCACGAAGATCATATCGGCGGAATCCCTTACCTATTACGTCAAGTGAACATTCCGATTTACGGCGGAAAATTAGCAATTGCACTCATCAAAAACAAATTAGAAGAACACGGCTTACTTCGTAAAGCAAAACTTTACGAGATTCAAGAAGATGACGTTATTAAATTCAAAAAAACGTCTGTATCCTTCTTCCGTACAACTCACAGTATTCCAGATTCGTACGGCGTTGTTGTGAAAACACCTCAAGGTCAAGTTGTTCATACAGGTGACTTCAAATTTGACTTCACACCAGTTGGTGAACCAGCTGATTTAACAAAAATGGCTGAAATCGGTAAAGATGGCGTACTATGTCTATTATCTGATAGTACGAACAGTGAAGTTCCAAACTTTACTATGTCTGAGCGTCGCGTTGGTGATAGCATTCAAGACATTTTCCGTAAAGTAGAAGGACGGATTATATTCGCAACCTTTGCATCAAATATCCACCGCTTACAACAAGTTGTTGAAGCTGCTGTTGAAAACAACCGTAAAGTAGCTGTGTTTGGTCGAAGTATGGAAGCAGCGATTGAAATTGGACAAAACCTTGGTTATATCCGTTGCCCGAAAGATACATTCATAGATGCATCTCAACTAAACCGCTTACCAGCTAATAAAGTTGTTATTTTATGTACAGGTAGTCAAGGTGAACCGATGGCAGCACTTTCACGTATTGCAAATGGTACACACCGCCAAATTCAAATTATTCCTGGAGATACAGTTGTTTTCTCTTCTTCACCAATTCCAGGAAATACAATTAGCGTAAGTCGTACAATTAACATGTTGTACCGCGCTGGCGCTGATGTAATTCACGGGAAACTTTCAAATATCCATACAAGTGGACACGGTGGACAAGAAGAACAAAAGTTAATGTTACGTCTAATTAAACCGAAGTACTTCATGCCAATTCATGGTGAATATCGTATGCAGCGTATGCACATGAACATAGCAAATGATTGTGGCATCCCTGAAGAAAATTGCTTCATTATGGATAATGGCGATGTTCTTGCTTTACGTTCGGATGAAGCTAGCGTAGCTGGAAAAATCCCATCTGGTTCGGTCTACATTGATGGAAACGGTATTGGAGATATTGGCAATATCGTATTACGCGATCGTCGTATCCTTTCTGAAGAAGGACTTGTAATTGTAGTTGTAAGCATTGATATGAATGAATTTAAAGTTGCAGCAGGACCTGATATCATCTCACGCGGTTTCGTTTACATGCGTGAAAGCAGCGATTTAATCAATGATGCACAAACATTAATTACAACTCATTTAGAAAAAGTAATGGAGCGTAAAACAACACAATGGTCTGAAATTAAAAATGAAATTACAGACACATTAGCCCCATTCCTATATGAGAAAACGAAACGTCGTCCAATGATTTTACCAATCATTATGGAAATATAAGAAAAAGGACAATGCCATGAAGGCATTGTCCTTTTCTTTTCTCTTATCTTAAAAAGTGTTTAAATCGATCCACTTCATCGTCATGACCAATGACAATTAATATATCTCCTGCTTGAATATTCTCCGTAGCTCGAGGGGATACGATAACTTCTTTGCCTCGTTTAATTGCTACAATATTCAATCCAAACTTCGCACGAATATCTAATTCAATTAAAGAGTGCCCATCAATTTTTTTATTCGCAATAATCTCTACAATACTATGCTCATCTGAAAGCTCAAGGTAGTCTAGCACATTGCTTGATGCAATATTATTAGCAATCCTTTTTCCCATATCACGTTCTGGATGCACAATATGATCTGCACCTATTTTACTTAACACTTTTTCATGATAATCATTTTGAGCTTTTACAGTAATATTTTTTACACCCAACTCTTTCAAAATCAAAGTCGTTAAAATACTTGAATTTAAATTATCTCCAATAGCAACGACTACGTGATCAAAATTTCGAATACCAAGGCTTTTTAATACCATCTCATCTGTTGAATCTGCAATTACAGCATGCGAAGCTATATTTGCAAATTCATTAATTTTATCCTCATCTGAATCGATTGCCATTACTTCCATACCTAATTGAGCTAGTTCTCGGCAAATACTTCCACCAAAGCGACCAAGTCCAATGACAGCAAATTCTTTTTCTTTCTCACCCACAAGAATTCCTCCAATAACTTCAAGTACTATTTATTTTCAGTGTAACACACTTTATATGCGTCACAAAAACTATGATTAGCTCTTATTTTTGTTTTTGTATATAAAAATATTGTTGCAAGTAAAAAGCGATACCAACAAGTAGCATAGCAAATACAAATATATTTCCAAAAGAACTAAATGTTTCAAAAACGAATAATAATGTTTCTTGACCAAAAAAGGCAAATAGAAGCTGTGTGAATGCAAATAACAACGCCCATATGTAATGATGTTGATGGAATAAATAATGCGTTGCACCTAAAAAAGCAATAAACGAAAAGATAAAGATCCACCAATTTTCTAAAAATAGTTGCCAATTAGAAAATTGATATCCATTTACTAATATCGCAATAAGCGCGATAACTGCCATCGTCGGCACACTCCAAAATAATGCCCGTCCTCTAAAGAAACGAGTGCCTTTAACATCTCCTTTTTCATGTGCAATATATGTTAGTACTACTGTGCTTATATACAAAACAGAAAGAATTGTTAAAACGATAATAAGCCAAAAATGTAATTGATAATATTCATGCTCTATATTTGTCACGATTGCAGCTAACATGCACGGAATTAACATTCCCGTCCAACCATCTACTTTTCTTTCATTCCAAAAGACCGTATTACCAATCCTTATTCCTAACAACATAAAAATAATGATACCCAATACAAATAACGTAGTTTTATTCCCTACTAAACTCGTTGAGAAAGCAATTAATCCAATAAATAAAAAGAGCACAAACCCATTCATAATTTCTAGTACAGGTGATAAATATCTCTTCACCCATTTGTATGTTTCGTCATATTCATTATTATCTACTAGACGATAGGCATAAAAACTTATCCCAAAATAAACCGCCGCAATAATAACATACGCATATAAGACGAAACATAAAATCGCACTGCTAATTTGCACGTAATTCCCCACCCTTTTTTCTATGTTTCACATTGATTTTACACACTTTTCATACTAAAAGTAAACATATATAAGTTAGTCAAATAATTAATAATGAGCAGTGGCTAAACCCCCTGCTCATTATTAAAACAGTACAATTAACTTTAATTCTTCCATTTGTATGTAAATGTCTAAAATCAATCTATACGAGCGTTACTTACACCTCAGAACAAAAAGTTTTTTGGAACCTTCAAGAGAGCGGAAGTTTTATTTTCTATTCCCTTTCCACTTTACATATTGGCTTAAAAATGTGATTGCCTTTTCAATCACTTCTTCGTCTGGTTTTAATTTTGCATGATGTAAACCATATTCTGAATTTACTCCAAGCCAAAACATAAATCCAGGGATTTCTCGAAGCATATAACCAAAATCTTCACCCGTCATTGCCTCAGTACATGTAATAACATTCATATCAGTTTGTTTATGTACAAATTCCATAAACTCTCTCGTTAACTCTTCATGGTTATATACTTGATGATACATTGCTCCGTAATCTATAATCGCCTCACACTGGAAAGAAGCTTCGATACCTGCAACAATTGACTCAATTCTGCTTTTCACACGCTTCATTGATTCCACTGATAATGTTCGAATCGTTCCTTCTAAACGAGATTTTTCTGCAATAATATTTTGAACCGTACCACCTGTAATTTTCCCGATTGTAATTACTGCACTATCAAGAGGATTTACATTGCGACTAATAACGGATTGAAGCTGTGTAACAAGGTGACTCGCTGCAACAATCATGTCATTTGCAGTATGCGGATAGGCAGCATGGCCACCTTTCCCTTTTAAATCAATATATAATTCTGAAGTATTGGCAAATAACAGTCCTTCTTTCGTTGCAATTGTCCCCACAGCGTATTCTGGTGCAATATGAAGACCAAGAATTATATTTGGTTTCCATTCTTTTAACTCTTCACTTTCTAACATAGGAAGAGCACCGCCTGGTCCTTCTTCTGCTGGCTGGAATAGAAATACAAGGTCATCATCTATTCTTTCGCTCACAGCTTTCGTTAGAAGGCCTAAACCGATTGTTGTATGTACATCATGGCCACATGCATGCATCATTCCTTCATGAATAGAAGCAAACTCGTATCCAGTTTCCTCTGTAATTGGTAAACCGTCTATATCTGCACGATAACCTATTATTTTTTCAGGGTTTTTTCCATTTACTTTAACGATTACACCCGTTTTCCATGTCTTCACTTCCACAAATTCATGAGAAAGTGTTCCTATATAATCTAAAATATACTGTTGTGTTTTCCATTCCTTAAATCCGATTTCTGGAATTCTATGTAAATCTCTACGAATTTGGATAAATTTGCTTACTGTCATTTTTGCACCTCTATCTATAAAAAGCGTAAGAGCCCATTTACGCTCTTACGCTTTTTTTACTTTTTATTTCTCTGGGTTTAATTGACGAAGCTCTTGTTTAATTTCTGTTTTTGCTTTTGTCTTCTCATCAATTTCTTTAATTACACGTGCTGGAGTACCTGCAACAACTGTGTATGGAGGCACATCTTCTGTTACAACAGCTCCTGCTGCTACGACTGCACCTTTCCCTACTGTAACACCCTCTAAAACAACCACGTTTGCACCGATTACTACATCATCTTCAACGATAACTGGTTTTGCAGAAGGTGGCTCAATAACACCTGCAAGTACAGCACCTGCACCTACGTGACAGTTTTTACCGACTGTTGCACGTCCACCAAGTACTGCGTTCATGTCGATCATAGAACCTTCACCAATTACAGCACCAATGTTAATTGTTGCATTCATCATAATTACAGCGTTGTCACCAATTTCAACATGGTCACGAATAATAGCACCTGGCTCGATGCGAGCTTTAATACCTTTTAAATCAAGCATCGGGATTGCAGAATTACGACGATCGTTTTCTACAACGTAGTCAACGATGTGCTTATTATTCTCATCAAGAATTGTCTTAATTTCAGACCATTCTCCGAATAATACACCTGACTTTTTATTCACAAATGCTTGTACTGTTTCAGGGAATGTTACTTCTTTTAAATCCCCTTTTATGTATACCTTTACAGGAGTTTTCTTTTCACTTTTTTGAATAAACGAAATAATTTCGTTAGCGTCCATCATTTTCATTCTTGTTGCCTCCTAAATCCATTTATAATGTTACTCTACCAAACGAAAGAGCGAGTAGCAAGATAATAATCTTATTTTTCCCTTTGAATTTCTTCTATAATTTCTAAAAATGCTTGTACTTGCTTCAACTGCCTTGCCGAGTCACTTGTTAACAACCATGTTTCTCTCGTCAGTTGAACAGGTGTTTTATACATATTTTCCTGTACTTCCTTTAAAACAGTAGAAGGTAAAAGGGCATAACCTATACCATTTAAAACAAGTTGTTTACATGTTTCAATTTGGTCAACTACAATCGTTCGCTTAGGCGGATTAGAAAATAAACCATACCACCAATTTTGTATTTGTCCATAATAAGTCGAATCACTTTTAAATTGAATGAACGGCCTATTTGTTTCTTTTAACATCGAAATATCTTTTATTTCTTTATCAACTAAATACAGTTCATCTTCAAATAATTGTTGCTTCTGACCTTTATATTCTTGTGTTCCCCTCAGTATAGCAACATGAACGTCTCCTTCATAAAACTGCTTTTGCACTTCACTACTCCATCCAGTAAACAGCGATATCTTGACAGAAGGATATTTATGCACAAACTTTTTCAAAACAGGAGGGAGCCAATATTGACCAATAACTGATGCAACAGCTATTTTTAACGTTCCATGAGTTTCCGTTCTGAAAACAGCTAGCTCACTTTTTATATCTTCTTCCCTTTGCAACATTTCTTTAGCATAATTTGCAACTTTTTCCCCTTCAGGTGTAATTGTCAATCCTTTTTGTGAGCGAATAAAAAACTTCATTCCCCATTGTTTCTCCATAGATTGTAATCGTTGACTCAGCGCAGGTTGGGAAACAAATAAACGTTCCGCCGCTTTTCTCATATTTGATTCCTGAGCTAACACAACCATCATTTGAAAATCATCAATTTGCAACTTTCTCCCTCTTTCCTTAGCTTCCATACACCTTATTTCAATAAGCTTTTCATCCTTAATTTACCCGAATGCTTTCATTCAGAAAATACAATTGTCCAGCGCAAACTTTCCTTATGTTTTATGTCTTTTTAAATATAATACATACACAAGTGATATGCACGAAAAAAAAAGTGACTTCTTCGTTTCTATGAAGTCACTTTTCTTACGTTATCGATTATGTTGCCTTACTTTCTTATTCAACAATTTTAAAATAGCCCGACGTGTTAAAATCCCCTCAAAATAGCCTTCTTCATTAACAGCGCAAATAAAAGGATGATCAATTGTCATTTCTAAAGCTTTTGCAAATGAATCGTCTAATTTAAGAACAGGTATATCTTCTTTCATCACCTGCTCTACTTTCATATCATCGAGTCTTTCAAACTCAATACGTTCTAATCCTAACATACCATCTAATATCATGGCAGTACTAATCAAACCATGTAGTTTATACATTGGATCTAAGACAGGTATCGCCGAATATCCAGATTTCACAAGAACGAGTAAAGCATGTTCTAAACTATTTCCAATTTGGACATGAGCTACTTTTTCCGATGAAATCATTAAATCCTTCACAAGAATTTGTTGAAATTCGTCTTTCGGAATACTAATCATATTACATCCCCCATTTTCCCTTTTTCCTGCTTATGTTCACAACTCTATTCACATTTTATGACAGCGTTTTCATATTATTATTTTGTCCTAAATTTATTTCAATAAAAATACAATCACACAGCTATTTTAGCATACAGCACAAAAAAAAGACTACCATTCCGGTAGCGCTTAATACCCTTTATTTTTTAATCTGTAAAATAACCTTGTGATTTTTTTATATTGCATCACATCTGTCTGTTTCAAACCATTTTCAATATCTGTAAGTTCCACAGCTAAAATTTCACTTGCGTAATTTTGCTGAAATAAAATATCTAGTAGTAAACTTTCTTCTTCCTTCGTTAAAACAACTTCCCTTTGCATATACCCCTCTCCTTACACTCGCATCGTTACTCTTATTATATAAAAAATTCAACCTATTTAATAGATGTAATATTCAGTTTTTATTAAAAGATATGTAGCAATCGTATACATACAAAAAAAATCATTTCGTATATCGATTTGCATAGCTAAACGCCGCATAAGCATCTGGCTTAATTTTTGCAGTTAATCCCATCGCTCGAATTTTTTCTGTCATATCTAAAATAAATTCTTTTGTTAAACCATCATTCCCAATGTCTAAATGAATTTCCATTATGAATCCAGCCCCATCTTGAGCATAAGGATGCAATAACTCCCATATTGTTTGTATATGAGTAGGCGTAAATAGACATGCGATTTCTTGACTAAACTGCGTTTCTAAATATATTTTCTCACGTAAGGTTGCCGGCTTATCTTTTACTGATCTATGGTGTAAACAGCCCCAGGCACCTTTTCCAACACGATGAATATGGATTGCTGTAATAAACCTCGTATCCTTTTGATGCGCTTGTGAGTCTGTCCCAATGGATAATCGATATAAATTTCGCGGATCCTTTTCAATGAAACTACAAATACGGTTAAAGACCATATCAAAATTTAAATGTCTCTCTGAAACATTGTAAAATTTATGTGCACCGTCCACAGAGTCACGTCCTTTCAATTAGACAGACTTTTCGTATTCTCATTGTATGGGACAAAAACTAAAATTATAACTTCCTATCCTTTATTCGTTTCAATATTTCGAATTACAAAGTGACAAACTTGGCACGTATAAATTACATTTTGATTAGATTGAGCCGTTAATACATGAATAATCTCAGCAGAACTTTGACAATTAGGACAAATCACAACTGGTAAACGTTCCATACGATAACCTCCTAGTTATATTTCTCCCGCTATTTGCAGAACCCAGCGATTGTGAGAAGTTTAGCTTCACATATTCACCCGGTTGACGGGACTCATTTTCCACATGGATAAGCAAACTTGCACGGATTAAAATTTCATTTTAATACCATTGTAGGAAAAATAAAAAACTTCTATACATTCCACTAGAAAGTAATAGAACTAAAAAAGGTACTGCCACATGGCAGTACCTTTTTTATATGTATCAAGAAATGATATCGTAAATCTCAATTGCAACCATGTCGATATTATCGAATTGATACACTTGAGGTTTTTCACCTTGTTGATACACTTCTAACTCATACATTTCACTTTTATCGAAAAATTTCACGCTACATTTGCGCTCACCGTTCACTTCAAAATAGCGTTGTGCTACTTCACCGCTTTCAGCTTGTTCTTGTAGACTAACAAGTCGAGTTAAAATTCCTTGGAGTAGAGACATGAAATCTCTCCTTTCTCTGATCTTCCTACCAATAGGTTTTACAGCTATACTCATTCTATCCGTCATAACAGAAAAAATGTTCCACACTCTAGGATAAAGGTTATTGGCCAGAAACTCAACTAAAAATTTGTCGAAATGCGAAGGAAAAAACAGAAAGAACATATTTCCCCTTCTTTATTGCGGTTTTTATACTGGAAGAATATAATAAAAAACAGAAAAAAGGAGGAATAACAATGAAAAAAATTGAGGTTTATACACAACCCGATTGTCCGCCCTGTGTTATTGTGAAAGAATTTTTGAAGCATAATAACGTTGCATATGAAGAATTTGACGTAAAAAAAGACGCTGCTGCTCGCAATCGTCTTTTATACGACTATGATTCTTATTCAACTCCAACAGTCGTAATTGATGGCGAAGTAGTTGCAGGGTTTCAAATTGAAAAGTTACAACAACTACTCAATATAGAATAGGAATAGGTAAATACCTATTCCTATTCTTATCCCGCTATTTGTGGGTAGTAAAACTCCTACCCCAAATTTAGCTACAGCAAAGAAGTTAGATGGAAGAGTAATCCCTCCCACTGATTAAAAGTTTCACTTTATAATTGTTGCAACCTTTTTATTTCAGTTAAAAGTTCCTGACTTTCATGATATCCTGCTAGCTTCCATTTATCTTGATCCCTTTTCAATGTTACAATTTGATACTGTCCACTTTTTGTCCGCTCATATACATATAAATTTTTATGTTCTTCATCATACGACATTTTCGTTTCTGAATTAAAAGAAAACGGTGCTTCTTTTGCCGGAAGTAAATATTCACCACTTTGTTTATCACTTCTGCTATTTTCATCTGTAAATACTTGAAGGAAATTATCTGTAAAATACGGTGATAACGTCTCTATCATCTTATTCATCGGCAAATGCTTCCCACGAATTGAAAACTGGGTTTCATAGCCTTTTTGTATCGTTGTAAATACTTCTTTCCGATCGACTTCCACTTCCTCTTTTCCTAAAACAGTCGTAACACTATAACCAACTAGAAAGGCAACACATACAAATAGAACAAGCCATATTCCATATTTCCTCATTTTTTCACCTTCCTTTTAAAAGAACTTGTCTTTGTAGTATTCATTGTAACAATGATTATGCAAAGACAGGACAGATTTCGTTCGTAAAATCTTTACAACGATAGACAGCATTTTCATCACCATTTTCACTATTACCAATTTATGATAAAAACAAACAAAAAATGCACGAATCTCTTCGTGCATTAAAATAAAACATCTTCTTCATATAAATATTCATAAGATAAATCTATAAATAAAAAGTTGTCATCATCAATCGGGAAAGAAAATGTTCGTACCATTTCTCCCGTTTCAATATCTGCATATAAATCTGAAAGCCTCGCCTTATTCTCAAAACGCATTTTCATGATATTCTCGAGAAAATACGGGCGCCAACTCCAGTTCTTCATATAATAATCCGGCATCACAATCCATTCTCCATCTTTTTTCATAACATTTCCTGATTGTTGGAAACCATCTTCATTACAAATAAATATACGAAAACTACACTGTGATACACTTTGACTAAATTGTAATAACCAATCATTTATATCTTCATTCTTTTTTTGTTTTGATAAAACATCGCCAATGCGATCGCGTAACATCTCTGTTAAATTATAAATTTTTTGTAACTTCTTCTTTTCATGCTGAATAAACTGATGACATTCATTACCTAGTCGCTCTTTCAAAACATTCGTTTCAATAAAATCAGGTAAACATTCTTTCAAATAATTACCTTGATAATATCTTCCGCCGTTCTTCCAAGCATATTGCAGTTGATAAAAAGCATCTATTTCTTCATATAACAAAGTTGCACCAATTCTTCTAGCAAGTAATGATAAAGAATATAAAATATCTTGATAAGATTGTAAAAGTGCTGTTTGCCTTAAGTTCGTTAAATCTACTTTTAAAATATCAGGTGCTAACACGCTAATACGCTCTAAATTACTTGTGCCCGTTCCGACTTTATTAATCGAAATTTGAATACCATATGTACGATAATACATAAGCAAATGATTAAATTGCTCTATATCTTCTTTACATTCATGCTCTGTAATCTCTAAAACAATTTGTTTTAAATTTAAACCTTGTTCTTCATACCTCAATAAAAGTTGAAGCAAGCTTTCATCATCATCATTCATTAATACATTAGCATTCCGATGTATAAATAATAATAATTTTTGATCGCTTTCTAAATAACGATTTAAAGCTTTTTCTACTATAATATTATCCGCTTCCAGTTGAAATTCACTTGGAATCGAATCATCGTGAAAGAAAGAAGCTAAACTTTGTATGCCCTCTTCTGTTTGAATACGTCCTACTACTTCGTATCCAATTACAGTATGCTCATCAGCACTAAAAATAGCTTGATAATAAGGAAGGACTTTATCCAAGTTACTCATTACATCTAATGCATCTATCAACGTGCTTCCCTCCCTTTACTTTTCAAAAATTATAACATGATATTTACGGAAAAATAATAAAAAATCCCTTCAGTTTTCCTGAAGGGATTAGAGGGGTAAAATGCTAAGGGGAATTAGCAATTCTACTATGAAGAAAAAAGAGGTCTTAAATATAACGTATATATGACCTCTTGTAAACACTTTTCTTTCATATGTCACAATTCCGTCACATTTAGCCATAAAAAAATGAATCAAATATTCATTTTTTTATCCCTTTTAAAATGGATATTGATGTAAATGTTGTCCTCCATCCATTGTCATGCAAGTTCCATTTATGTACGCAGCTTCATCTGAACATAAATAATAAGCTAGACCAGCGATTTCTTCTGGCGTACCCAGCCTTCCAAGCGGAACACTTTGTATCGTACGTTTAGCCATTTCTTCTGAAATCCATAATTTATCAGCACCGCCCGTACGTTCAATTGGTCCTGGCGCGATAGCGTTAACTCGTATTCCATATTTACGTCCCCACTCAACAGCGAGCGTCTTCGTCATCGCTAATACTCCTGCCTTCGCTGCAGCCGAATGAATAACTCCTGGACCAGCATCCCATGCATATGTTGCTACCATGTTAATGATATTCCCTTTTATACCTTTTTCAATCCAATATTTTCCGACAGCATGACTACAGTAAAACGTACCGTTTAATACAATATTAATGACTGAATTCCAGCCATTCACAGATAAATCTTCTGCTGGACAAATAAAGTTTCCAGCTGCATTATTTATTAAAACATCAATTCTACCAAACTTCTCATCAATCTGTTCAATCATTTTCTGAATGTCATCCGTATTTCTTACATCCATTTGTACAGGTAATACTTGCCCTGGAAATTGTTCAATTTCCAACTTTGTTTCCTCTAGTTTTTCCTTTGTACGTCCTGTAATAACAACTCGTGCCCCTTCTTTTGCAAAACGAGTCGCCATTCCTTTTCCCATTCCACTCGATCCACCTGTTATAATAACTACCTTTTCTTTCACATACATCCCCTCCAAAAAATGAATACACATTCATTTTATCACTTTATTTAATAGAAATCTTTATATTTTTAAACTTTTCTGATATTTTAGCGTAAAGAACTTTCTTTTTATTCATTTTTTTTCGTAATCTATACTACTTTTTATTATGTAAAGTATATTTTAAATAAACTGAAAGGAGATTTGAGTAGCCTATAAATGGAATGAAAACATTGAGGTATACTCATATTTTTATGAAGCACATTACAAGAAGAAATTTTTTAAAAATTGGTATGCGTACTTGTCTCTATTCATTTATAACCAGTAGCATCGGATACTACTATGCTAAATATATAGAGCCCCATTTCATTTCTTTTACACAGCACACATTAAAATCACAACTCATCCCAAAAAGTTTTCATGGTATGAAAATTCTTCAATTCAGCGATTTACATCTCGGATACTATTTCTCGCTTCAACATTTATCTAAAGTTGTTTCTAAAATTAATGCTGTAAATCCAGATATTGTCCTTTTTACCGGAGATCTCATTGATAATTATCAAACGTATACTGACACTCCTTTCGTTGCATCCATTTTAAAAAATATACAAGCCCCCTTTGGTAAATTCGCTATTTATGGTAACCATGATCACGGTGGATATGGAACTGAATACTATGAGCACATCATGCGTGAATCAGGATTTGAGCTATTGCTCAATAGTGAAAAAAGAATTCGTTTAATGGATAATAGTGAAATTTCTATTTTCGGTCTCGATGATATACTATTAGGCAAACCAAAAATAGAGAAAACATTAGAGCATGCACGGCAAAGTACTTATAACATTGTTCTTGTTCACGAACCAGATATCGCGCCCAAAGTTTCTAAATATCCAATCAACTTGCAACTTTCTGGTCATAGTCACGGCGGACAAGTACAAATTCCTTTTTTAGGAGCTATTATTACACCTTCACTCGCCAAAGACTATATTGAAGGCTTCTATACAATTCAGGATTTAACTCTCTATGTCAATCGAGGCCTGGGAAGAACACGTGTCCCATTTCGCTTTATGTCAAAACCTGAAATCACAATTTTCACACTCCAACATTCGTAATAATTCGCCTATTTTCTTACATATCCTTTCTTGTACGCGCTCATCCACGTTTTGTTTGCCATATGATAAAAGTGAGTCCAATAAAGGAGGTATGTTCATGTATCCATATTATCAACCAATTCCAGTCCGTTCAGCACCTATTGGTCCAGTAGGCGACTCACGCTTCTTCCCGTTTTTTGGCGTTCCCTTTCTAGCTGGAATTGCTGGTGGATTGCTCGGCGGAGCATTAGCTTTCGGCCCTCGACCATTTTATCCACCTTATCCACCACCTTTCCCGCCGCCAGCACCTTATCCTTGTTACGGTGGACCATGTCAGCAACCATACTATTACTAAGTTAAAATAACGATTCTTTCAAATATTATTCTCTCAACGAGCCATCTCATTACACTCTTATAATAAAACTATTGTTTCTACTCATCCTTCCATTTTTGGAGCATATGAGTAGAAAAAAGTAAAAACCTCTTATTAACATAAGAGGTTTTTACTTTTTTCATTATTCAGCGTCTGTATTTTGATATGCCATCTTAAACAACTTCACTTGGCTATCAATTTCTTCTGTACTACTATTAATAACATAATAGTAATCACCATCTTTATTTTGTTCACGTGTTTTCACATTATCAGCTAATGTAAGCTGTAAAATCGCCTTAATTCGTGCCTTCATTTCAATATCTAATATTGGGAAAGATATTTCCACTCGCTTCTCCATATTTCGCGTCATCAAATCAGCTGAAGATAAATATATTTTCTCCTCCCCATTATGATGGAAATAATAAATACGGCTATGTTCTAAATATCTTCCAACAACACTAACTACACGAATATTTTCACTTACATTTGGAATGCCAGGTCTTAAACAACATGTCCCTCGAACAATGAGCTCTACCTTTACTCCAGCTTGTGATGCTTCGTACATTTTTTTAATTAATGGTTTATCTGTTAATGAATTCATCTTAGCGATAATATATCCATTTCCATATTGCCTATGATAACGGATTTCTTCATCTATTAAATCTATAAATTGCTCTCTTATATCAAATGGAGCAACTGATAAATGATGAAAATGTGGCTTTGTTGTATAACCACTTAAATAATTAAAGAAATTGGTTGCATCAACCCCAAAGTCTTTTCTTGATGTAATATATCCAAAATCAGTATATAACTTCGCTGTTGCATCATTATAGTTTCCAGTTCCGAGATGTACGAACCTTTCGATTTTTCCGTTTTTTCTTCTTACAACTAACGTAATTTTACTATGTGTTTTCAAGTGACTTACACCGTAAATAACATGACAGCCTGCCTGTTCCAATTCTTTAGCCCAATGAACATTGTTTTCTTCATCAAATCTTGCCTTTAATTCAACTAATACCGTCACTTGTTTTCCCTTTTCAGCCGCTATCTTTAACGCCTGAATAATCGGTGAATCACCACTTACACGATATAACGTTTGTTTAATCGCAAGTACATTCGGATCGTCCGCCGCATCACGGACAAAATCAACTACCGGCTGAAATGATTCAAAAGGATGATGTAATAAAATATCATGCTCAATTGCTTTTTCAAATACATCTTCTTCATCACCTAAATCTTGAGGTGGTTGCGGAATAAGAGCCGGATATACAAGATGTTCATATAAAGGAGCTAGTTTTTTATATAAAGAAAACAAACATGTTAAATCTAATGGACCATCCATTATATATACATCTTCATCTTTTACTTCCAGAACCTCATATAATAACGCTAGTACTCTTTCATCAATGTGTTCTTTCCCAACTTCTAAACGAACAGCAGCCCCCCACTTACGCTTTTTTAATTCTTTTTCAATTACCTTTAATAAATCTCTCGCACCTTCTTCATGAATCGTTAAATCTGCATTGCGTGTAATACGGAAACGAGTAACAGATGATACTGTATATCCCGTAAATAATTTATGAGTAAAGCTACTAATTACGTCTTCTAATAAAATAAATTTATGCTTTTGCCCTTCGCTAGGTAAAATTATGAAGCGCTCAAGTAATGAAGGAACTTGCACAATTCCTAACTTCGTCCTGTTTTCTTCTTCCGCTTGCTTCTCATCATATAAAAGAGTAGCCAAATTCAAACTTTTGTTTAATAGCATTGGAAATGGGCGATATGCATCAATAGCTACAGGAGTTAACACTGGAAAAATTTGCTCATCAAAATACTCTTCTATAAATTCTCGCTGCTCTTTCGTCAAATCATTGAATGTTAAACGTTCAATTCCCTCTAACTCAAGCGCTGGTAATACATAATTTTTAAATGTATCATATTGTACTGTCATTAGTGCATGGGCTTTTATCGCAATTTTATTTAATTGCTTTTTTGGTGTTAAGCCAGCTTTATTTTCTGGTTGGTTAAATCCAGCACTCACTTGATCCTTTAATCCCGCTACACGTACCATAAAAAATTCATCTAAATTCGAACTAAAAATACTAATAAATTTCAATCTTTCCAAAAGTGGATTATTTGCATCTTGCGCTTCTTGTAAGACACGTTCATTAAATGCTAACCAACTTAACTCTCGATTATTGTAATAAGCTGTATCATTTAAATTTACTGCATTCCCCTTCAATAATTCCATTCTCTTCACACTTCCCCTTGAAACTTTTTTACTATAATTTAGTTACTTTTATTTTAGCAAATTACAATATTATAAAGTGTAAATTTTTTGTAAAGACATCCGTACAACCTAATGTTTTAGTTCAAATAACAAGTTAATATTCGTTTTTAATACTCTTTCTAACTGTTTTTTTTGTTTTTCAGCCTGCACCTTTTCCGCTAATGCCGATTTTTCACATAAAGCTTTAAATGTTAATCCTTCTTCGTTTTCTGTTATAGATATGGTATCAATAAGCGATCGTTGCCTTACATTTAAAGTAGCTGAAAATTGTAAAACAGCTCCTAACAGGCGGATTTTTTTTTGTTCGCTTTTATCAAACCAACCTTCAAATGGAGATAAATGTTGTTTAAATAACATTTTTGATTTATACGATGCAATAAGCGCTAGCCTTACTCGATCTTTATGCATCATGCCATCAATTGTCTTATTCGCTAATAAATAAAACGTATGTAAACGGCTTGCTTCTTCGTCTATATATTTGCCTATATTAAATACTTTCGCTGCTTGATGGAACACTTCCCAGTCTTTTACTGACATAGAAATAAGCCCTATTTCCTCAAGTTGTTTGCAAATTAGTCTTCCATGTTTAATAAGCTGAATAACAAATTCCATGTCCATTTCGTATTCATGTGATAGTAAATGCAGACTTTCTTCAACTACGTTCGGATAATATGAAATCCCCAAATCTTTTGTCAACTCTTCATAGAAAACACCTTCTCTTAACCCTTTTCTACTTAATACAAATGCCGGTGCCCCTATAACATTAACAAGTGTATGAAATACTTCAACCGCTGGAATAATCGTATCTGCTCGATCTTTTGCCAATCCTTCCAATTTCTGAAGTTCTATGAACGACAATTTTTCCAATTCATCTTTTACACTTTCAATATCTTCTTCTTTCATCTTGTATAAATGTAATCCTGCTATAGGATAACATATTAAATTTTGATGGATTTTCACTAAGTTCCTAGCACTACCACCAATTGCAATAAGAGGCAATTTCTTATTGATTAACCATGGTAACGTTCGAAATTGAAACTCTAAATACTGTTGCATTCCCTCTAACTCATCTTTAGTAGGAATATCCCCTTTAATAAATTGTTGCTTTAAAGAAAGTGCCCCGAATGGAAAACTATGGTAATCTAAAATTTCTCTATTTCTAAAGTATGTAACTTCCGTACTTCCCCCGCCGATATCTACCGTTATTCCTTCTGAAAACGATGTAGAATTCATAACCGCCAAGTATCCGTAACGCGCTTCCTCATACTCTGATAATACTCTAAGAGTAAAGTCCGTTTGTCCTTCAACAAGCTTTTTAATTTCCTCTTGATTCTCCGACTGTCTAATTGTTGCTGTTGCAACACAAAGTACATGATGCAACTGATGGAATCTTGTACTTTCTTGAAATTGAAATAATGTCTGTAATAATACTTCTATTCCCTCTTCATTCAACACACCATCAATTAAGTAATTCCTTAACCTAGCAACAACTTTCGTATTTTCAATCTCTTTATAAAAACCTCCATTTTGCTTTTCATAAATAACTAAACGCATTGTATTAGATCCAATATCTATAATGGCATACTGTTGTTTTAATATTTCTTTCAAACTTCTCACTCTTTCATTATCAAATTTCAAAAACATATTCTATTACTATTATACAAAATAGTTGTTTTTTGTAACAATATTGCTTTAATATTGAAAATATATACAATCACTTTTTGCGTATAATAAATACCTATTTTATTTATGGTATAATAATGAAAAATTGAAAGGAGATTCAATATGAAACCTTCACAACCACAATCTCAATTACAAAACCAACATTCTATTAATCGACTAGCTCAATCTATTTTCGTTGTGAATCGTCATGCTAAAGCAGCTACTAATCCTAAATATTTATACTGGTTAAAAAAGACAGCTTTAGAACGTTTGATTGCTGAAAAAAAAGCAATTAAAGAAGGATTACATTTTTCTAGAAACCCACGTTTTAGCCAACAACAATCTGATGTCCTTATACGTTTAGGCGATTATTTTTTCCACATCCCTCCTACGAAAGAAGATTTTCGAATTCTACCGCATCTTGGTCATCTTGAATCCTCCTATCGAAATCCGAAAACAACCTTATCTTTAACAGTGGCAAAAAAAACAATTCAAGATTATATTGGTCCTGAAGCATTAAAACAAGAAAAAAAATTAAGTGAACCTGTTCCATGGTATAGTCGTACTTATACAAAAAAATAAAACAGTTTGGCCAAGTGTAGGCCAAACTGTTTTATTTTTTCTCTTCTTTAATTTTAATATTTGCTTGTTTATAAAAAGCTACTTTTTCTGTATTATAAGACTTTGTGAATTCATTAAATTTATCTTTTTCTGACTCAATATCCTTATAAGATTGATTTACTACTTTTACTTTTTCACTAATATCTTTTAATTTAGTACCTTTATCTTGTAACATTGTATATAACTCTTTTTCTTGTTTTAAAGATTTGTCATAGCTGTCATACATTTTATTAAATGAATCGTGTCGTTTCTCATACATGCTTTTCACTTTATCAGCTTGATCTTTCAATTTCTTATCTTCAATTTTCTTCACATACTTATCAGCTGACTTCACTTCTTCTTGCGCTTTATTTAAAACTTCTTTTTCTTTTGTAAGCACTTTTTCTCGTTCAGTTGTATTTTTCACTGCTTGATTCAGTTTTTCTTTAACAGTTTGATTATTATCTTTTCCTTCTTGAACAATCTGGTTATATAATTCTTGTCCTTCTTTCTCTAAAGTCTCAAGTTTTTTTGCATCTTCAAACATTGTTTTTTCTTGTTTAGCAGCGTTTTCAAACGCTACATATAATTCTTCTTCTGGTTTCGGACCGAAACAACCGACTAATAAAATCATTGATAATGCAGTTACAATTGCTAATTTACTATATTTCAACATCTCTTCCTCCTACTTATAAACGACCATCGTGTAATATAAAAAAGTTATAAAATATGTAATTGTTCTATACACTCGCATCTTTTTTACGAAGATCATTAATATTGTTTGTACAAATTATTACTTGATATTACATTATTCTTTTTGAATTATTTAGCAATTCCATATCCATCTTTAAGTATACTACTTCGTGTTTTTTAAGGCCTGTTCACACTATGTATTACTTTAATGTCCACGGAATTTCACCTCAGTCTTAATAAGACTATAATAGTTCACCTGATAAAAGGTGATCGCTCCGCTCTCACGTCTATCATTCCCTTTCCAGCTTTCTATCAATTAATCTCTTTGTTCATTTTACACAGTACAATCGATATCTCGCAACAACTTACAAATATTCTTTTCATTTCCTAAAAAGGAAAAGTGTAGAGCTTGCTTTCCTCTACACTTTTAAAATAAAACACACTGTGCAAATTGCATTGACACTACCATCATAATTATATGCTTATTTCATATATTTTTAAAGACTTTTATTACAAACGTGGCGTTTTTTTGTAATAAAAGTCAAAAAAATGTTACAAATAAAACATCTTCCTATCATATATCTTCAAATCAAAGCTTCACTCATTTTCTTGCAAATTTCTATACTGGTACAATTGATTTTGCGACTTTCTCAACAGTTCTTCAAACGTTTTTCCTTCTACTGGATAGCTAGCTGCTCCAAATAAAAGAGTGACACTGAGTAAATCACCTTCTATTTCACTTTCAATATTTTTCATTAATCGTTTTGTTATTGTTGATGTTTCATGACCATTATCAATTGCTACAATAACGTACTTATTTTCATCCCACTTTGTAACAACATCGCCCTTCCGAATTGTCTTTACAATGGTACTCTCTAATTTTTGTACTAACACTCCCAACTTTTTTTCTTGCAACGTGTCTTTTAATCCTTCCCATTCTTTTACAGAAAGAATGTACACTGTAATATTACGAGAATCTCTTTCAGATAAAGCAGCTACTTTCCCAAAAAAATCAACAACAAAATCATTGCTTGCCATTCCTCCTACTTCCATACCCATACGCTCGTTCGCTCTTTTATCGTACCAATGTCCAAAATAATAACTTAGTATCATTTGCAATATATAAATAATAAAGACAGTATAAAATGATCGTGAATCCAGTTTTGCAATTACATCCTGAAGTGCAATCCATTCTGTAACTGCCACAGTATTGCCAAGCAATAATCCACTAATTTTCCCTTTATGTTTCATACTTTTCCCCCTTTTATACCAATATATGTTTCTATATCAATAATGTTTTTCTACAAAATAAAAAATGTACATATGCAATGTACATTTCTGCTTAAGCTTGTATACCTTTTCTACTCTATTTCATATATATATAATATAACTTTTATAGAAAGGAGTAATCTATATGCTACAAAAAGAGAATCTATCAGATGCTATGCGTTTACTAGCTGGTTTTCTATTATCATTAAAATTATTATTTACCTCTTTCGGCATACACTTTATTACAAACGATCAAATCGACGCTATTGTTAATGTTGTTTCATTTTTATTTATTCTATACTTTGGCTACAAAAATAACTATGTAGGAAAAAAAGGAATAGAGCAAAAGAAAATACTCAAAAAACACAACCTTCACTAAAAAAGGAACCTTTTGTACAGGTTCCTTTTTATCATTGACGCACAACAACTTCATTTGTTTGCAGTGGGCCATATGATATCTCTTTATCTTGAAATGTATATGTAGCCTGAAAGAATGTTTGTTTAAGAGCTTTATCTTTATTAGCTTTTATTTTACAACGTAGTTCCACCTTCTCATTCGGTAACAAATCATCAATTCGCCATCTAACAAGCTGGAATAAAAACTCACTTATCCCCTTATCAACTTTTAAAGAATTAGGAATATAAGCAAAGTAATCTCGAATCATATGACTTACAACAACTCTCGAAATCATTTCTACCCCTTTATTTTCCACTTCAATTCGCATAATAAGTATGTCGTTTACATCGTAGGTCAATTCATACGAAAACTGTTCTGTATACATACTACCAATTTGTAATGTAACGGCTACTTGAGGAAATTCGTTTTCCTTTTTCGATCCGTCAATCCACAATACTGGTTGTAGCGGTATTGAATACTTTCCTGTATCCGAAATTCGTCCCCATATTTTCATAATATATATTCACCTCATTTCAGATGTAACATACACACAATGAATTCCCCAAATCACTAAAGCTTGCTACAAGCAATGTTTAATATTTCTCTTCCTTTTATCCTATTCGACAATATGAAGAAAAAACCATTTTTCATCTATTAACAGAAGGTGTTCTTTATGAAATTTTTTTACAATTTACTTCATTTCCTTTATAGCAATATTCAGTATGGCTCACTCGTTCTCTACTCATACGAAAGAATATTTTGACGGAAGAAAAAGTTTGCCTTATAGTCAAATTTGACTATAATATTCTTTATGGCATATCAGTGCACTTATGGAAAAGGAATTAAAATCAACTATACATTTAAAATTTTTTATCCACTGCACTCAAAACTTAATATAGTTTACTTATTTCTAAAGGAGGGTTATATTTGGAAACTCAACCATTAAAAAAAGACGCCAACAAAACAAAATTTGTTGTTGCTGGTTTACTGCTTGGTATATTAATGGCCGCAATGGATAATACAATCGTTGCAACCGCAATGGCAACAATCGTTGGAGACCTAGGAGGATTTGATAAGTTTGTTTGGGTCACATCAGCTTATATGGTAGCAACAATGGCAGGGATGCCTATCTTCGGGAAACTTTCTGATATGTACGGGCGGAAACGTTTTTATATTGGGGGCCTCATTCTTTTCTTATTCGGTTCTGCTCTTTGCGGAACAGCTTCAAGTATTGAGCAATTAAGTATTTATAGAGCTATTCAAGGTATCGGTGGTGGTGCCCTTATGCCTATCGCCTTCACAATTATGTACGATATCTTCCCACCAGAAAAACGCGGAAAGATGACAGGACTATTCGGTGCTGTTTTCGGGACATCTAGTGTATTCGGTCCTTTATTAGGTGCTTATATTACAGACTATATAAGTTGGCATTGGGTCTTCTATATTAATATTCCATTAGGACTTATCTCCTTTTTCTTCATTACTAAATACTACAGTGAGTCTCTAGAATTTAGAAAACAAAAAATTGATTGGGCTGGTGCTATTACACTTGTCATAAGTATCGTTTGCTTAATGTTCGCATTAGAACTTGGTGGTAAAGAATATGCCTGGAATTCTACTGTAATTATTGGCTTATTTACAACAGTAGTTATTACGCTTATTATTTTCTTCTTTGTAGAACGAAAAGCAACCGAGCCTATTATTTCGTTCCATCTATTTAAAAAACCTTTATTCGCAGCTAGTCAAGGAGTTGCCTTTTTCTATGGTGCCGCTTTTATTATCTGTACAGTTTATATTCCAATCTTCATTCAAGGCGTTCTTGGAGGTTCCGCCTCTAATGCTGGATTAATTTTAACACCAATGATGGTTGGTTCTGTAATTGGAAGTCAAACCGGAGGACAATTAGCGTCTCGAACAAGCTATCGTAACATTATGATGGTATCTGGTTTCTTCTTCGTTCTTGGTATTTATTTATTAAGTACTTTAACAATGGACACACCTCGTTTACTCGTAACACTATTTATGATTCTCGCTGGGCTTGGTGTTGGTTTCTCATTCTCAGTATTAAGTATGTCTTCTATTCACAAGTTGGAAATGCGGGACCGTGGTTCGGCGACATCAACAAACTCATTCTTCCGATCACTCGGTATGACTCTTGGTGTAACGATTTTCGGTACAATTCAAAATCATATTTTTACAGATAAACTAAACTCTGTATTTCCCCCTGAACTAGCAAAATTAGCTCCAAAAGGCGGAGACACAAGTTTCTTATTATCACCAGGCGCTACCGCAAAAATTCCTGCTGAAATATTAGCGGGTATTAAAGAAGCTCTCGCTACATCTATTGCGAATACATTCTTCTGGGCACTCATCCCGGCTGTACTAAGTATTATTTGTATTTTACTTATGGGAAATGAACGCCTCTTTACAGGCCCTAAAAAGAAAGAAAAACAAAAGCAAGTTAGTTAATATAAAAAAGAAGCGGCATATTCCTTTATGAAAAAGGATATGCCGTTTATAATATGTATAAAGTGAAACTTTAATCAGTGGGGGGGTGTTCATCCCCCACTGATTATTAGCCCTCACCAATCGGGCTTTTACGGGCAGTTAATCCCCACCTAACTTCTTTGCTTCCGCTGAATTTTTGGGTGGGGATCTTACTGGATAAAGTTTTTATATACAGGAGTTGAGACAGCATGAGCATGAAATTAGTCATTCTCGGCTTGCTACTCGAAGGAGATAAACATCCATATGAAGTGCAGCATATTATGAAAGAACGACAAATGGATTGTTACATTAAATATGCTAAAGGATCACTTTATTACGCCTTCGAGCAATTAGAAAAGCAAGGCGCAATTCATATTACAAACGTAATTAGAGACACAAATCGACCTGACAAAACGATTTTTCATATAACAGAAGAAGGCAAAAAACTATTCCACACTTTACTATTAAAACAATTCGAAGCCAAAAACCAAATATATAAACCTATTTATTCAGCCTTATCTTTCGCTCACTTTAGCAATGATCACGAATTAGTTCCTATTTTAGAAAAAAAGAAAAACGATACTCTTCAATATTTACATACTATGCAAACGATATATGATTGTAATAAAGGAAAGGTTCCACGTGCACAACTATATATTTTGCAAAGTGTAATTGAGCATATTACAGTTGAATTACAATGGCTAAACACCCTCCTTAAAGATGCTATAGCAGGCCGACTTTCAGAAGTTGCTATAGATGAAAATTGAGCTATGAAAGAAGGCATCCCTACTTCTTTCATAGCTCAATTTCTCTTTTTATACTGTAATATTATTAGTTAATCCAGGATGAAAAGTCATAATAATAAGAAATAAAAACTTTTGAATTTTCTTATTTCAAAACAGTAGACAAAATTCCAAAAATTGTGTTAGAATTTGTTTCAATATCATATCGCTTGTTAAATTCCTTTCAAAAGGAAAATAGGTACACGAAAGTTTCGTTTCGTGTTTAAAAGGGAAGCTTGGTGAAACTCCAACACGGTCCCGCCACTGTAAATGCTGAGATTTCTTTTTGGTGCCACTGTGAAAACGGGAAGGTGAAAGAAATTATATGAAGCATAAGTCAGGAGACCTGCCTGTTTTAACAACACTGATAGATTCACGGATGATGATGAGGTGTTAAAACAAAAAGGAAGGCTTATTTTCTATGTCTTTGTACTTTTTGTTATAGGTATTTCCTAGTAAACGGAAATGCTTACTTTCAATTAGGGAGGAATTTAAAATGGCAATTCAAACAAGTAACTTAGGTTATCCACGTATCGGACTACAACGAGAGTGGAAAAAAACATTGGAAGCTTTTTGGTCCAATAAAATCGATGAAGAACAATTTTTAACAACAATGAAAGAAATTCGCCTTCAACACGTAAAAGTACAGCAAGAAAAAGGGATTGAACTCATTCCAATTGGCGACTTTACATATTATGATCACGTTTTGGATACTGCCTATATGCTAGGATTTATTCCATCACGTTTTTCTGAGTTTACATCTTACCTTGATGTATATTTCGCAATGGCGCGTGGCTCTAAAGATCACGTAGCTTCCGAAATGACAAAATGGTTTAACACAAACTATCACTATATCGTTCCTGAATATGAAGAGGGATTACAAATCTCTTTAAAAGATAATCGCCCACTTCGCTTATACGAAGAGGCAAAACAAGAATTAGGAGTAGATGGAAAGCCTGTTATTTTAGGACCATATACTTTCTTAAAATTAGCTAAAGGCTATACACAAGAACAATTTCCTAACATTTTAAAACAGTTAGTTGCACCTTACGTACAACTGCTTTCAGAACTACATGCAGCTGGGGCACAAGCCATTCAAGTTGATGAACCGATTTTCGCTTCTTTAACTAAAAAAGAAGTTCAACAAGCAAAAGAAATTTATGAAGCTATTCGTAAAGAAGTTCCAAATGCGACTCTTCTTTTACAAACATATTTTGATAGCGTAGAAGAAAACTATGAAGAAATTATTACATTCCCGGTATCCGGTATTGGATTAGATTTCATTCATGGTAAAGAAGGTAATCTAAATGCTATTTCAAAATATGGATTCCCAGCTGATAAAACTTTAGCTGTCGGTTGTATAGATGGCCGTAACATTTGGAGAGCTGACCTTGATGAAGTTCTTGAGTTATTTACAACGTTACAAAAACAAGTCCAAACGAAAGATATCATCGTTCAGCCTTCTTGTAGCTTATTGCATACACCAATCGATAAAACAGAAGAAACTCACTTATCGACTGAGCTGTTTGATGCGTTAGCATTTGCAAATCAAAAATTAGAAGAGTTAGTTCTTATTCATTCCGCTCTCACTCAAGGTACAGAAAGCATTAGTAATGAGCTGGAAACATATCGAAACGTACATCATACAATTCGTTCATCTGCTGCACGTAACCGAGAAGATGTCAAAGCAGCACGAACAGCACTAAAAGAAGAAGATTTTTCACGTCCTCTTCCATTTGAAAAACGATACGAATTACAACAAGTTGCTCTAGAGTTACCGCTATTACCAACAACGACTATTGGTAGCTTCCCGCAAACAACTGAAGTTCGTCAAACGCGAAAAGAATGGCGTAACGGTGTTATTTCAAATGACCAATATGAACAATTTATTGAAAAAGAGACAGAAAAATGGATTCGTTACCAAGAAGAAATTGGGCTTGATGTACTTGTACATGGTGAATTTGAAAGAACTGACATGGTCGAATATTTTGGTGAGCGCCTTGCTGGTTTCTCATTCACTAAAAACGGTTGGGTACAATCATACGGTTCCCGCTGCGTAAAACCACCTGTTATTTATGGTGATGTAGCCTTTATTAACGGCATGACTATTAAGGAAACAGTTTATGCACAAAGCTTAACAGAGAAAGTTGTAAAAGGAATGTTAACCGGACCTGTTACAATTTTAAATTGGTCTTTCGTTCGAAATGATATTCCAAGAAAAGAAGTTTCGTATCAAATTGCACTAGCTCTTCGTCACGAAATTGAACTACTTGAATCTTCTGGAATTAGAGTAATCCAAGTCGATGAGCCCGCACTTCGTGAAGGAATGCCACTAAAAGAAAAAGATTGGGATGCTTATATTACATGGGCAGTACAATCCTTCCTTTTAGCAACTTCTTCTGTAGCAAATGAAACACAAATTCATACTCATATGTGTTACAGTAACTTCGAAGATATTGTTGACGCGATTCGCGCATTAGATGCAGATGTAATTTCTATCGAAACATCAAGAAGTCACGGAGAATTTATTGATACATTAAAACATACAACATATGAAAAAGGCATTGGCCTAGGTGTATATGATATTCATAGCCCACGTGTACCGAGTAAAGATGAAATGTATAAAATCGTAGAACAATCTTTAGAAGTATGTGATCCTAAATATTTCTGGATTAATCCCGATTGTGGTTTAAAAACGAGAAGAACAGAAGAAGTTATTCCAGCTTTAGAACATATGGTGCAAGCAGCGAAAGATGCTCGTTCCCTTTTAAAAACAAACGCATAACAAAAATGGGTTATCCTTTTCTCAGGATAACCCATTTTTTATTCTTTACTTTCAAAAAAGAATTCATATTGTATTTTATATAATTCATCATCCGTTGGCTCTTCAAGAGGAATTGCTTGTAATACAACTGTATACTCACCATTTGGAATAGGTATTTGAAATTTATTAGAAAGAATACTCGTTATAACGATACTTTCATTTTCAACTGTAAAAGGAACCGTAATCGTTCTAACTACTTCTTCTTTTTCAATATGTTTCCCTGGGGTCACTTTCACTTCACAAGTATAATCAGAAAGTGCTTCAAAAATAACAGTTCCATCTGCCTTAGCATAACCTCTTTCAAAATCTTCATCAGTCCAATCTACATAAGGCTGCTCACCGTCATAGTTCATCAACATTAATTGCGAATAAGAAATCGTTAACTCCATAGTTCCCCTTCTCCTTCATTATGAAATATACAACTACTACTTCACTTCAAATTTTACTCGCGTACCATCTGGGTATTTATCTAACTTATTCCCTACCCAAGAGCCTGCTCCACGGTTATCCGCCGGACTTATATATTCAATATGTGCTCCTTTTCCGCCTTCCTTGCACATCGCCATTGGCCATTCATCACGATCATACCCTTTTTTTGATGGATATGGTGCTAACGACAATTTCCTTCTATCTGCAGCACCACCACGATCGATTGTACAAACTTCTGAATGCCCTTCTTTTATAGCATCCGTAATATGTTTTCCTGTCTCTGGATAACGTTCTTTCGGAAATTCTAACACTTGATCATACGTATTCGTTTTCTTTACACTTGTTTCCTCTGGCA
The DNA here is from genome assembly GCF_003458115.1 of Bacillus sp. ISO11. Taxonomy (NCBI): domain Bacteria; kingdom Bacillati; phylum Bacillota; class Bacilli; order Caryophanales; family Bacillaceae; genus Bacillus; species Bacillus sp. ISO11. The sequence continues at coordinate 241,519 of NZ_QXCO01000005.1, forward strand.
CAAGTACTTCATAAACTGCTACTAAAATAGACAGAATTGCGATAATTGAAATGATAATACCTTTTAATTGCTTCATGTATACCTCCATGTTTCTACCAGTTTCTTTTCCTCCGTTATTATAACAAACTTCTCCTGTATATGTTTTCAGACATTATTTTAGTTATTCCTTGCCATTCCGCCAAAAATTTTCATTTTTTCACTAATGCTGTAGAAAACTAATAGCCTTCCGACATTCTTTTTCAAAGGAAGTCCTCATAAAAGATTGAAATGATATATACGATACTTTTTGGGGAGGAAATATGATGGAAGCTACCTATAAAACGAAAGATGTCACGAATAAAACAGGCATCCCAAAACATATAGTTCGCAAATATAGTCAACTGTTAGAGGAACATGGTTATATGATTTCCAAAACAGCTGATGCTCGTATTTATAAACTTGATGATTTAAAATTATTGAAATCTATACACGAAAGAGCTGCTACATTACAAGAAGATATTTCAGAAACGATACCGATTATTTTAAAAGAAAAAGAGGCCCCACCTGTACCAGTTATACAAGATAAGCAAGGGATACAAACGAAAGAAAAAGAAGATGGGCGTAACTTTGAGGAGTTCATGTTAAAACTTGAAATGCTAGCTCAATTAAATGAAGCAATTATTCATCAAAATTCTACTCTAATTACACAAAATCGTTTAAAGGATGAGAAACTAGACGAATTGATGCAACAAGTTTATGTAAAAGAAGGCTCTCAAGAAAAAATGCTTCAAGAGTTAGTCGATCACGCCGCTCAAACAGATGCACTGCAAAAAGAAAAGATGGACTTATTAATGAATCATATGTATAAACGAGAATCCAAACAGGAAGAAAAAATGAATAAACTTGTTAGTCAAATTTATAACAAAGACAGTAACCGTGATGCACAGCTTATGCAAGTTATTCGAGAAATTCAAGAAACAAAAAGAATGGTTGCTGCCTCAAAAGAGCAAAGCTTCTTTCAATCATTTAAAAGTTTATTTAGCCGAGCAAAACAAGAAAAAACAAATGAATAAACAATATAAAATAAAAAGTTACCTTTCATCGGTAACTTTTATTCCTTATTTTGTACAGCTGGTAATATAATAATTGCTTCAGTGCCTTTTCCACTTTCACTCTTATATTCCAATGTACCATTATGCGCTTGTAAAATACTAAATGTTACCATAAGTCCTAATCCTGTCCCTTTTTCTTTTAAAGAATAATATGGTTGCCCAAGCCTTGCTAACTGTTCTTTCGTCATACCAACACCACTATCTTTAACTCTTATTATGATTGTTTCATCTTTTTGAATAGCTGTTACTTTTAAATATCCTTTATTTCCTTGAATTGCTTCAATACCATTTTTAACAACATTCATAATAGCTTGCTTCAATTTTGTCTTATCACCAATCGTATAAAGACTTTCTGAAATTTCAACTTGTAAATATACACCTTGCATCGCTGCAAATGACGACATAAGAGTGGTCATTTCTATTAATTGGGCTGATAAACAAATGTGTTCTTTTTTCTCAATTTGCGGCCTTGCTAAATTTAAATAATCTGAAATAATTTGTTCCGCCCGATCCAATTCAGCTAATACGAGACGCATATAATCCTTATTCTTCACATCTTCCGTACTTTCTAGCAATTGGATAAATCCACGAACAACAGTTAGTGGATTTCGAACTTCATGTGCCACACTTGCTGCTAACTCACTTACAATATTAAGCTTTTCTGATTTTTGCATCTCTGTACGTAGCAATGCATTTTCATTTAAATATTCAGTTAAATACACCTGGAATACCATTGTCATGACCATGATAAGCGAGGCAAATATAAATCCGCTATATATTTGCGAAATATACGGTGTAAATCCTGTTTCCAAAAGAACATTAATCATGCCTAATACTAAAGAAACAAGCACATAAAATGATGAAATCATAAATGCTAAAATTAATTTCTTATCCCTTGAAAAAAGAGACCATTTCTTTGATAAAAATAGCGGAACTATCAATAGAAATATTACTTCTAAAACTGGAAGAAAGCTCATTCCCTTTAGTAACCATTCATATGCAACAAAAATAACCGCTGGGATTAAACCAACAATCCCACCATATAAAAAACCACTGACAATTGGAATGGGGTGAAAGTTATACCCACACACATTGCCAAAACAAATAGAGTATGTCATGGAGAGAACGAGCGTAACGCTAGATAAAAACATAATAAAGTAACGATTTGGCTTCGGAGGCATTTCTTGATAGCGATTTAAACGAATCGCTTCATATAAAAATAGTGGCAAAATTATGATGGCAATTTGAATCAATAAATCACGGATAAGCTCCATAACCTCTCATCCCCTATATGTATTTTGATATGATTATATCATTTTATAGGTGTATTTGTTTTAAAATTTTGATTTTTCTTAACATATTTGTTAATTCTTTGTTAACAACTCATAATAATTGTTACAGATTTTCGAAATGATTGTAAACCCTGTACCAAATTTCCTTCGTGCAGTATACAATGAATACGGATTACAAAGAAAATATAAAAATACTTTTTTAGACGGACAACTATAGCAAAATACAGCATATAATCCATACTATCTATGTTTACAAATAAGTGATCATTACTTTAGTAGGAGGAAGATAAATATGGCGGGTACTACGCTTGTTTTAAAAGAAGAAAATTTGGTTGTTCTAGAAAATGTTGAAAAATCAGTATATGAAGAGTTACAGCATAAAGCGGGAGAAGAAAACTGCACATGTGCTGTGAACGAATCAGTTGTTCACCTTGGCAAGGTATCCTCTGTACTCTGGAATGAAGATGAAATAGATTGGGAATACGGATATTAAAAAGTCGCTTATAGCGGCTTTTTTTCTCTTTTCTCTCTCTTTCTAAATAACATATACAAAGCGTAATCATAGAAAATATGATAAAATGAACTTAATTTTCAAACGGAAGAAAGGGAGATACAATGGAACAATTCATTAACCCTAGAGTGAAGGATATCCAAATTTCTGGAATCCGTCAATTCTCTAACATGATTCAAAACTATGGTAATTTGATTTCTTTAACAATTGGACAACCCGATTTCCCTACACCTTCTCTCGTGAAAGAAGCGGCAAAACGGGCTATTACAGAAAACTATACAAGCTATACACATAACGCTGGTTTACTAGAATTACGTAAGGCAGCTTGTAACTTCGTAAAAGATAACTACGATTTACATTACTCACCTGAAAACGAAACCATCGTTACAATCGGTGCTAGCGAAGCAATTGATGTTGCATTCCGAACGATTTTAGAGCCAGGAACAGAAGTAATTTTACCTGCTCCTATTTATCCAGGCTACGAACCTATTATTCGATTATGCGGTGCAACGCCTATTTTTGTAGATGTTCGTGAAACTGGATTTCGTTTAACAGCTGAAGCGCTTAAAAATGCTATTACAGAAAAAACAAGATGTATCGTACTACCGTATCCTTCTAATCCAACTGGTGTAACTTTATCCACAGAAGAATTAAAAGATATTGTAGATGTTTTAAAAGATAAAAATATTTTCGTCCTTTCAGATGAAATTTATAGCGAGCTTGTATATGAACAAAAGCATACATCTATCGCACATTTCCCAGAAATGCGTGAAAAGACAATTGTCATTAACGGTTTATCTAAATCACATTCTATGACCGGCTGGCGTGTTGGACTTTTATTCGCACCAAGCTATTTAGCAGGACACATATTAAAAGTTCATCAATACAATGTAACGTGTGCTACTTCAATCGCTCAATACGCTGCAATTGAAGCATTAACAGCAGCTAAAGACGCACCAAAAATGATGCGCCACCAATATAAAAAACGCCGTGATTACGTATATAATAGACTCACTCAAATGGGATTAACAGTTGAAAAGCCAACAGGTGCATTTTACTTATTCCCATATGTTGGTCATTTGACATCTTCATCATTTGATTTTGCACTTGATCTTGTCAAAGAAGCGGGACTAGCTGTAGTTCCTGGAACAGCATTCTCTGAATACGGTGAAGGCTACCTTCGCTTGTCCTATGCGTATAGTATCGAAACTTTAAAAGAAGGCTGCGACCGATTAGAAGCCTTTCTAATGAAAAAAGCTAAGAGTTAAACTCTTAGCTTTTTTATGCATAATGATCACAAGTTTGACGTTTTAGTAATTTATGAGGAATAATGATACACTTTGCAGTGGATTCTGCATTCTCTACTTTATCAACTAAAGCTTTTGCTGCCTCATATCCTAGCTGATAAATATTCACATCAACTGTCGAAAGTGGAGGGCTCGCAATTTCTGATAATAAAGCATTATTAAAGCTTACAATAGAAACATCTTTCGGTACAACGAATCCTTTTTTAGAAAGAGCACTTAACACACCAAGTCCAATTAAGTCATCCGTTGCCATAATTGCCGTTGGCGGTTGCTGCAGTCCCATTAATTCCTCAACAGCTTGTTGACCACTTTCCCTCGAAAAATCAAAATGTAAAATATATTCTTTTGGTAATACAATGTCTGCTAATTTCAAGGCATCACTCATACCAGCTAAACGATCTCTCGTTACAAGTAAATCTGATCCACCACCAATGAACGCGATTTGCTTATGCCCTAATGAAATTAAATATTCTGCCACTTCTCTTGCAGCTGTATAATTGTCATTATCTACATATGTAATTTCATCTTTTCGATCATATGGTTTTCCTATTAAAACAAACGGGAAATTTTGTTCATGTAAATATTGAATAATCCGATCATTCTCCCTTGAATATAAAAGAATAATGCCACCAATTTGGCGTCCCTGTACCATCTTTACGACACCATTAAAAATTTCTTCTTCCGTTTCACCTGTCGACATGTAAAGCGCATAACCTTCTACGTGTGCAAATGAACTAATCCCTCTTATAACTTCTGGGAAAAATGGATTTTGAAAAGCTTTACTTGCAGAACTTGGCATAACAAGACCAAGTGTTTTCGTCGTTTGGTTCGCAAGATTTCTCGCATTTAAATTGGGATGATACCCTAATTCACTCATCACTTTCCTAACACGGCGCTTTGTCTTTTCACTTATACTTGGATTATCAGCAATTACACGAGAAACTGTTGATGGTGCAACATTCGCTTGCTTCGCCACATCTTTAATTGTAACTGTCATAAAAATCCCCCTCCTCTCATTTCTCTGCCATTTTTCATATATTTTATCTCGCACCCATTGCAAGTCATAAACTTTCATTTCTTATATCTTGCAAAACTAATCCTATTCTCCCTCTTCATGTATTGTAAGGGATATAGCTATTTTTTCCTATACTATAATATACTATTTATTTCACTTCTTTTCATATGTGATGTCAAATCTCTTTTCATCTCCCTATAAACTTATTTATAGGGAGATGAAAAGAAAAATGGGACGTAATGTCCCATTTTTCATCCTTTTGTACCTCCAGCTGTTAAACCAGAAATAAAGTATTTTTGTAGTGATAGGAATAAAATTGAAATTGGGATCGCAATTAACACAGAACCCGCTGCAAACGTTGTAAATTCATTACCGAATTTCTTCGCAACCATTTCATATAATCCAACTGCTAAAGTATAATTTTCTGGTGTTCGCAAAATAATACTCGCTAAAATGAAATCTGTAAATGGACCAATGAAAGTAAATAACGCTACAACCGCTACGATTGGCTTTGCAAGTGGCATAATAATTTGCCAAAAAATACGAAAATGTCCTGCTCCATCCATTCGAGCTGATTCATCCAGTTCTTTCGGAATCGTATCAAAATACCCTTTCATAAGCCATGTATTCATCGGAATAGCCCCGCCTACATAAATTAAAATTAATGCAAGGTGTGTATCAATTAATCCTGTTAATTGAGCTAATACGTATAAAGCAATTAACGCTGCAAAGTTTGGAATCATTTGCAGAATTAAAAATGTTAATAAACCATTTTTTCTTCCAACAAAACGATATCTCGAAAATGCATAAGCGGTAAAACTAATTGCTAACACTGAGAAAATCATCGTTAAAACACTTACTTTTAATGTGTTTTTATACCATAGTAAGTAATTACTATTCTCTAGATCTAATAACTTACGATAATGATCTAACGTTGCATTTTGTGGAATAATACTTGATCCAGATAAACTATCACCTGGATTAAACGATGAGCCAATAATCCATAATAACGGATAGAAAATGATGGCACACATTACGAAAATAACTAAATAACTTAATGAGAGACGTAACATCTTCTGTCTTTTAATATTCATTTACATCATATCCTCTTCTTGGAATGATTTTGTTCTCTTAAATTGCCATAACGCAACTGTAATAACAATTAACGATAATATCATTGTAAGAGCTGCTGCTTTTCCGTACTGCGCTGAAGTCATCGTTAACTTATAAATCCATGAAATTAAAATATCCGTTCCACCTGCGTCTTGTCCAGCTACAGCAGGACCTCCACCATTAAATAGATAGATGATACTAAAGTTATTAAAGTTAAACGTATATTGCGTAATTAATATTGGTGCTGTTGCATATAACACAAGTGGCAATGTAATTTTACGAAACTGTTGCCAAGCTGTCGCTCCATCTACTGTAGCCGCTTCATATAATTCTCCCGGAATCGATTGCAGTATACCTGTTGTCATCGCAAAGATAAACGGGAACCCAAGCCACGTTTGAATCATAATTAAAGCAATCTTCGCCCAAAATGGATCTGTCATCCAAGCAATCTTTTCAATTCCGAATAAAGCTAATACTTGATTGTTAATCGCTCCGAATGTTTCATTAAACATACCAGAGAAAACAAGAATAGATACGAATGCTGGAACCGCCCACGGTAAAATGAAGATTGTTCGAATAATCGCCTTTCCTTTAATACCAGGCTGATTTACGATAATCGCTAAGAAAATACCAAGTGCAACTTGTAATGTTGTTGCAACGAATGTCCAAATGACAGTCCAAGAGAATACACTTACAAATGTCTCTCTCCACATCGGTAAAGTGAAAATATCAATAAAGTTTTTAAAGCCCACCCAATCTACTAATTTAGCTGGAGGAGAATGATATAAATCATAGTTTGTAAATCCAATTAAAATTACGAAGATGATTGGAAATACGACCACAAAGATAAGTAGTAGAAAACCTGGTGAAACCATTAAATAAGGAAAACCTTGATCTAACAAATTACGATATTGCTCTTTTACAGAATTTAACGGTGTTCCGCTATCACGTTTCTTTCCATTTTGGTATGCATCATATAAGTTAAATGCATATATGCCTAGCCCAAAAGCGATAACGATAAGGGCCAAGATTCCTTCTACTAATAGAAAGACAGAATGGTCACGTGGAACTTCTGTACCAAGCGTTACAATACCCCATAATCCCATATTTAATAAATCAGCAAAGGCTACAATAAAAGAACCTGTTAATACTAGAAAAATAAGACCTTTTACAAATTGTTTATTATACATTTGGCCCACGCCTGGAATGATTGATAACATGGTTGCCATTTTCCTATGCTTTGAATGGTTTAACCCATTTGCTGGTTCCATAGATGTTTGCATGTTCCTTCCCCCTTTTTTCTTCCTACATGGAAGGGAGAGAATTCGTGCCTCTCATATTAGAGGCACGAATTTCACCTTATTTTTTCTTGTTATGATTTGCCTCAATATTACCTTTAATTTGTTTCACTGCACTATCAAGCGCCGCTTTTGGTGCCTCTTTATCTGTAACAACTAATTGAAGCGCATCTCCAGCTGGTTTCCAAACTTCTTGCATTTCTGGAATGTTTGGCATTGGAATTCCATTTTCAGATTGCGTTGCAACTGCTTTTGCAGCTTCGTTATCTTTAATAATTGGATCTTCCATTACTGATTTTACTGGAGGAATTTCTTTTGTTTTCTCAAATCGAATTTTTGCGTTTTCTTCATTTGTTACCCACTCAGTGAATTTTGTAGCTAAATCATTTTGTTTAGAGAAACTTGTTACATGCCATCCTTTAACCCCAACAAACGTTTTCATTGGTTGACCATTTGGTAATTTCGGCATTGGAGCAACGCCATAATCAATCCCGTTCTTTTCCATTGCTTGGAACGCCCATGGGCCATTCATGATAGAAGCTGCTTTTCCTTCATTGAATAGTCCATCAGCAGCAGGCCCACCTGATTCACCGATAATACCTTTTGGGAATAATTTTTCCTTGTACCATTTTTGAAGATATTCAGCACCTTGTACTGCTCCACTATTATTTAATCCAACATCACTTGCATTTGGCTTTCCATCTTTTTCACCAAATACATAACCGCCCATACCTGCCATGAATGCATTAGCAAAGTAGAAGTTATCTCCTAATGCTAAAAATCCGTACTTGCCATCTTTCGTAAATTCTTTTGAGAAGTTAAACAGCTCGTCCATCGTTTCTGGCGCTTTTGGCATTAGTTTTTTATTGTAAATAAAGACTGGTGTCTCAATTGCTTTTGGTAAACCATATAATTTTCCGTTATATGTCTGTGCTTCTATTGATGAATTAGTAAATTTACTCTTTACAGCATCATCTGCTTTCACTTCAGAAAGTAAACCTTCTGTTACTGCATTTCCGATTTGATCGTGTGGCAATGTTACAACATCTGGTCCAGTCCCCGCTGGCCCATCAAGGCGTAACTTCTTCACTTGATCTGTCATTTGCATTTCAACAACTTTTACTTTTACTTTATATTTTTCCTCAAAGCTTTTCACTGCTGGTTCTAAACCAACACCTTTTTTATCATCTTCCCAAACAAGAAGATCATAGTCTTTTTTCGCTTTACTTTCCTCTTTTTTCCCTGAATCTTTCGGTCCACATGCAGATAACATACCAATAGATAATGCTGAAACCGTTAATAATGATAATGCTTTCTTCATCCCAAAAACCTCCCTAAATTGTCTATGTACCTCAGTAACTGAAAACGTTTGCATTTAATAGTTTAATTGAAGCGCAAACAATATCTCAATCTATGAAAACGTTTGCGCTATTTGTCTATCATTATACATTCTTTTATTCATTTTGCAAATATTAATTTAAAAATTATGTCATTATACTCTTTATACATTGACTTTATATAAAATGAATACTACTCTTATAAGCAATATTAAAGCTACGAGAAAGGCAATCGTTTGCAATACAGGCTTTATTATTACACTTAAGGGAATACTATGTATAGAGATATTGAAGGGGGATTTTCTATATGTTTAAAGAAGCCATTTATCATAGGCCGAAAGATAATTATGCATACGCTTATGATGAACAAACAATTCACATCCGAGTACGTACTAAGAGAGATGATATTCAAAGCGCCGATCTTATTTACGGTGATCCTTACGAATGGAAAGACGGGAAATGGATATCAGCAAGTACACCCATGAAAAAAACGGGTTCTACTGCATTATTTGATTATTGGTCCATTGCAATCGAACCAAAATTTAAGCGCTTACGTTATGGGTTTGAATTAAAATCTGAAACAGACACTCTTATTTATGCAGAGCGAGGATTCTTTTCTAGCATTCCAAATGATGATGTTGGTAACTTTTTCTGTTTTCCATTTATTCATGCAGATGATGTATTCAAAGCACCATCTTGGATTAAAGACACCATTTGGTATCAGATTTTCCCTGAGCGATTCGCTAATGGCGATAGTACGCTGAATCCAGAAAACACCCTTCCTTGGGGAAGTGCGAATCCAACTCCAACTAATTTTTTCGGCGGAGATTTTTCTGGTGTTATTCAAAACCTTGATTACCTTGTTAAGCTTGGCATTTCCGGAATATATTTCACACCTATTTTCAAAGCTCATTCAAACCATAAATATGACACAATTGACTATATGGAAATTGACCCACAATTTGGGACGAAAGAAACTTTTAAAGAGCTCGTTGAAGAATGTCATAAGCACGGTATAAAAGTAATGCTCGATGCTGTGTTTAATCATAGTGGATACTTTTTCGAGAAATTTCAAGACGTACTAGAGAATGGTGAGAAGTCCGCATATAAAGAGTGGTTCCACATTCATGAATTTCCGATTATAACCGAACCACTTCCAAATTATGATACTTTCGCCTTTACACCGTATATGCCTAAATTAAATACAGCTCATCCAGATGTAAAAGAATACTTACTTGAAGTAGGACGTTATTGGGTACGAGAATTCAATATAGATGGCTGGCGCCTTGATGTCGCCAATGAAGTCGATCACAACTTTTGGAGAGAATTCCGAACTGAAATAAAGACACTAAATCCTGAAGTATATATTTTGGGAGAAATTTGGCACGATGCCCTTCCGTGGCTACAAGGCGATCAATTTGATGCTGTCATGAGCTATCCTGTTACAAATGCTCTACTTTCTTACTTTGCTAACGATTCCATTAAAGCAAGTGAATTCATGAAGCAAATTACAGAATCTCTACATTCCTACTCTATGAATGTAAATGAAGCAGCATTTCATTTATTAGACAGCCATGATACTCCAAGAATTTTAACAACATGCAACGGAGATAAAAATAAGTTGAAATTGCTCTATGTATTCCATCTTTCTTTCATCGGCTCTCCTTGTATTTATTACGGGGATGAAATTGGTATGGATGGCGGCATGGACCCTGATTGCCGTAAATGTATGATTTGGGATACTAAAGAACAAGATCATGCATTATTTACCCATATACAAACATTGATTTTATTACGTAAACAACATAAAGCATTTGGAGGACATGGTACTTTTCAATTCATCGAAGCAAATGATGAACATAATTATATTTCTTATACGAAAACATATGAGGATGAAACTATCTTTTTCGTTTTAAACCCTACTAATAGTGAAGTTACAGTTTCACTCCCTCTTCATGTTACTGGTAAGAAAATAATTAACATTTATACAAACGAAGAATTTTCAGCGGAAGCAAGTGTATTACAAGTTACACTTCCTCCATATGGATTCTCCATATTAAAATGGTAATCCAAAAAAGCCTTATGCCAAGTTCGAATGAAGTGACCCCCGAAAGTTAGACAGGTCGTTTCATTAGGCAGCCTCTAGGGTATGAGCCCGGTATTGTACTGGGCTCATACCCTTTAATTTTGCCTTAATTCTTTTATGATTATAGTATTCTATATACTTTGCTAATTCTTGTTTGAAATGTGTTATACTTTCAAATTCTTTTCGATACAGAAATTCCGATTTCATGATACCGAAGAAATTTTCAATAACGGCATTGTCATAACAGTTTCCTTTGCGAGACATACTTTGAGTTATGCCACAATTCTTAAGAGAATG
>NZ_QXCO01000050.1:0-24610 GCF_003458115.1 Bacillus sp. ISO11
TTCTGTATATTTTTGAAATGATTGTCCTTTTCTTGCCATAAAAAAATCCCCTCCAGATAAAACAGTATTGAGTCCATCATATCAGATGGACTCTTTTTTTACTGTCTACCTATAGGGGATAATACCACTCATCATGTATGAGTCATTCCTTTTTTCATAGATTAACTTGCCTGTTTTTTATTATTTTCTTTCAATTTCTCTGCTTGTAAAAAGCGATTCGTTTCAGCAACAACAATACTACTTAATCCAATTAGACCAATCAAGTTTGGAATTGCCATAAGTCCATTTGCAATATCAGCAAATGTCCATACGATTCCTAGCTTTAAATTAGCACCAATTGCAATCATAACAATAAAGATTGCTTTATAATATTTAACTGCACTTTCTCCGAATAAATAAGCTACACATTTTTCTCCATAATACGACCAGCCTAAAATAGTAGAGTAGGCAAATAAAATAATTGCGATACCGAGAATCATACTACCAGCAGTACCAAATACAGATTGGAATGCAAGTGTTGTAGCTTCAACGCCAGTTTTACCAGATTTCCAAGCACCTGTAGTAATTAATACTAGTCCTGTAATTGTACATACAATAAACGTATCTAGAAAAGTACCAGTCATTGAAACTAAAGCTTGCTTTGCAGGCGAATCAGTTTTTGCCGCCGCCGCGGCAATAGGTGCACTTCCTAAACCAGCTTCGTTCGCAAATACACCACGCGCCATTCCGATTTGGATAGCTGATGCAACTGTTGCCCCAATAAAACCACCAGCAGCTGCTGTACCATTAAATGCACCAGAAAAAATAAGTGAAAATGCTTCTGGAATTTGGTCGTAGTGATAGAAAATAATTATAAGACCAGCAATTATATAAAAGAAAGCTTTAATAGGAACGACATATCCCGTCACTTTCCCAATTTTTTTTACACCGCCTAAAATAACAATTGCGATTAAAAATGACATTACTATACCAGTTAAAGCAGGAGGGAAAGAGAAATTAATTCGCATTGCCTCTGCAACTGAGTTAGATTGCACCATATTACCAATACCGAAAGAAGCAGTTGTGCCGAATATAGCGAATAATACTGCCAGCCATTTCTTACCTAAACCACGCTCTAAATAATACATTGGTCCACCTGAATATTCACCATTTTCATTACTAACACGGTATTTCACTGCAAGTATTGCCTCGGCATACTTTGTTGCCATACCGAATAAAGCGGTAATCCACATCCAAAATATTGCACCAGGACCACCAATTGTAACAGCTGTTGCAACACCGGCTATATTTCCCATACCAATCGTTGCGGCCATAGCTGTCATAAGTGCTTGGAAGTGACTAATATCTCCAGAAGAAGAGGTATCTTCTGATTTTTTAAATGCTAGTTTGTGAGCGTATAATAGTTTACTAAACTGTAAACCTTTTAAACGCACTGTGAGAATGATACCTGTTCCAACGAGTAGCAACAAAGTTGGTAATCCCCACACGTATTGATTCAGTTGTTCTAATACTTTACTTACTGTCTCCATCTTTATTCTCCTTTTTTAGAAAAAATAAAAACCACTTCAAGTAAATGAAATGGTCTCTGGAGAAACAAGGGATAGAAAAATAAACCGATACAATCGGCTTTTTCTTTCGCTTGTCTCTGTCCTTTTACCTGAGAGATTATCCGCTAAAGTAGCGGATTTGCTCCTTCGGTGCTCGTTTTCCTCCGCGCTCTATGAAAGCGAGAGGGAGTCTCTCCAGAGATTCGTCCCCATGCAGTTCTACTTGTAACCAAGACCTGAGAGTTTCAAAGCTGGTATAACAACTTTTTGCCCCGTCGGTAGATCAATAGACCTTCTCCTGAATGGTTCATCCGAATTATAAAATTTATAAACACATTGATTGTAAATCAATAAAAACATTATAGACATACAAATTGTGAATTGCAATCATTTTTTATTTTAAAATAGTAAATAGTTTTATTTTTTTGTAAGTCCTAATTTATCTTCAACTTCATTTAAAGTAGATAAAGCGATGACAATATGTTGATCCGCAAGTCCTAAAGCTTGTTTTGTTTTTTCAATAGTTTCATCGGTTGGAGTAGAGTTATTTGCTCCGTCTATAATTAAATTTGCTGCATTTTTCATGAAATTTGATGCGGATTTAAACTGAGTTGTGAACTGAAGTAGTTGTTTTTGTATATCTATATCTGTTATGTTTTCTTCAATTTTAAGCGTGTCTATTTCGTTCATAATTGTTTCGTACTGCTTGGAAACAGCACTCATTGTAACTAATAGTTTATTTCGATCTACTGAATCTCCATTCGTGTTAATCTCTTCCCAGGCAGGTAACCAATCTTTTTCGATGATGTCATTATAATGAGTAGTCAATTCATTAATTTTAGGTTGTAATTTAGTTTTGAAAGTTTTTGTCTCCGCTGTTTCTACAGTTGCTTTTTCGTGGTTATTTTTAACATTAGTAACGTAGAAAATTGTACCAAAAATGATGAAAATAGAAATAACAACTGTCCATTTAGTAAAAAGTAATTTCTGCAATATGTAACGCCTCCAAAATTTAAAAACTTATAATTATAATATATAATAATAATGTTGTTTTAAGTAGAGAAAATAGGTTAGAAATAATTAAAATTATTTCTTCTCTATACATAAATAATTAAAGTTAGTAAAATGATGAAAGTTATATGTGAGAAAAGAGGGTTTTTAGTGAAAATGAATAGAAGAAAACTAGTTTCAAGTATTTCAATGGCTATGTTATTAGTTGGTGTAATTGCATTCATATTTATGAATAAAGAATCTAAAATTAAAGGTTTTCCAGTACCAATGTCAGCAATTCATATTAACGATGATAAGGAAGAGGACTATCAATATATAAGTGTAATGCCGATTACAAAGGCGAGTGGATGGGAGAACTTAGGGGAAAACGGGCATACTGTTAGTTTTAAAAAAGGGGAGCGGAAGGTAGCAGTAGTACATTATCCGGGAGAAATTACGTATTATTTATTTGAGAAAAAGATGAATAAGGGAGATTAGCTAAAGATGTAATTCATTAAGAGTTACATCTTTTTTTATTCTGAATCATTTGAAATTAAATTCGATAGATGTTTTGATAGATGTTTTGATAGATGTTTTGATAGATGTAGTGATAAATATGATTAGTTCTATATGTCTATAAAGAGTATTAGGGTGATTATAAAAATATTATGTGAACTAATTATTGTGAGAAGAAGATAAATTATATGCTAAAGGGGGAATTAAAAATGCTACTAAAAACAATCTACTGTAAGGTGGAAGAAGAGAAAAAGGAATTGTTTTCAAATGCGCAAGGAAAATGGCGTGATATACGGCACCTAGATGGGTTTCATGGACAATTTGGTGGATGGTATGAAGATGAGGCATGTGTATTTACTTTATGGGAAGATAGAAGTGCATATCAATCATTTATGAATGGTGCTCACGATACAATTTATTTAAATAGTAATCAAGAGGATACGTTTCTTTCATGTGAAATTGAATTATTTCAAACGTTGTATGATATAACTGATACGCATTTGAAAGACGTTGTTACAGAAGGATCATTCGTAAGAGTTGCTATATGTGATGTAAAGATGGAAAAGGAAAATCATTTTTTACATAAGCAAGAAACAATTTGGAATAAAGGAATGGAAAAAGCAAAAGGAATGTTAGGTGGAGTAGTTGGGAAGTCTTTAAAAAATAAAAATCGTTACATAGTGTTAACGTATTGGAAAGATGAAAAGACGCATCAACATTATGTGGAAGAGATTTTCCCAGGTTTATATAAATTAGCTAATATTCATGAAGAGATAGAAGAGATAAAAGGAAAACAAGCTGTATGTAAGGAAGAATGGCTTGTATATTAAACGCTGAAAAAGTGCATAAATGAATGTATAATAAAGATATTTTCTTATAAACAAGTAATTAATAGAAGACGTTATATACCCTTTCATGTTAATATATTTAAGTTATAATAGGAGGCTTACCCTTTTGTATTGTACGGTAGAAGCAGTGTGAGCTTGAAATTTTTTTTAGAAAAGGATGTGCCTAATTTGCGTATCAATAAATTTATTAGTGAAGCTGGAAAAGCGTCTCGACGTGGAGCGGATAAACTAATTAATGAGAGAAGAGTAATTATTAACGGTAAGGTTGCAAAAATTGGTGACCAAGTGAACCCAGGTGATGATGTACGAGTAAATGGAGAGCAGCTTCGAATTGCTCGAGATCACGTATATATCGCTTTAAATAAACCAGTAGGTATTACATGTACGAGTGAAAAATCAGTAAAAGGTAATATTATTGATTTAGTGAATCATCCTTTACGAATTAGCCACATTGGACGTCTTGATAAAGACTCTGACGGTTTAATTTTGTTAACGAATGATGGCGATATTGTTAATGAGATTTTACGTGCTGAAAACAAACATGAGAAAGAATATATCGTTTCAGTAGATAAGCCAATTACACCTGATTTCTTAGAGAAAATGGCAGCGGGTGTTAAAATTTTAGGAACAAAAACGCTTCCTTGTGAGATTACACAGTTATCAAAATATGAGTTCCAAATTATTTTAACACAAGGGCTAAATCGCCAAATTCGCCGTATGTGTGAAGCTTTAGGTTATCAAGTATACACGTTAAAACGTACGAGAATTATGAATATTGAATTGAATAATTTACCAGTTGGGCAGTGGAGAGATTTAACGAAGAAAGAGAAAAGACGTCTATTTGCAGACTTAAATTACGAACCACAAGATTGGTAAAATTGTGAAGTGAAACCAAAAAAATTTGGTTTCGCTTTTTTAAATTAAATAAATAATTTTTTTAAACACTTGCAAAAATAAAATGAATAAGATATATTAAATAACAATAAATGGATGTTTTACAAAAAGCAAAGAAAAGGACACGAGTTATTTTACCCGGTTATACAGAGAAGGAAGGAAAGCTGAGAACTTCCTAACGCAGAAAAATAACTTACCACCTTAGAGCTGCACTAGGGAAATTAAGTATCTAGTGCCGTGTATGCGACGTTATCGCAAAAGAAGCCATTATGTTTTTTTGTGATGGGAATCTGGGTGGAACCACGGATATAAGCATATTCGTCCCTATATTTAGGGATGAATATGCTTTTTTGCATTCAATTTCATAATAAGCGAAGAAAAGGACACGAGTTATTTTACCCGGTTATACAGAGAAGGAAGGAAAGCTGAGAACTTCCTAACGCAGAAAAATAACTTACCACCTTAGAGCTGCACTAGGGAAATTAAGTATCTAGTGCCGTATAAACGACGTTACCGTAAAAGAAGCCATTGTTTGTTTACAATGGGAATCTGGGTGGAACCACGGGTAAAAGCACGCTCGTCCCTATTTTAGGGATGAGTGTGCTTTTTATTATGAAATGGAGAGATGAAAAATGAAAGAACAAATGATTGAAATTAAATTTCCAGATGGTAGCGTTAAAGAATTTGTAAATGGAGTTACTTTAGAAGAAATTGCTGGATCCATTAGCAGTAGTTTGAAAAAGAAAGCAGTCGCGGGGAAAGTAAATGATGGATTATATGATTTACGCCGAAATATTGAAGAAAATGCGGAAGTGGAAATCATTACTATAGATTCAAATGAAGGGGTAGAAATTGCAAGACACTCCGCAGCACATATTTTAGCGCAAGCTGTAAAAAGATTGTATGGTGATATAAATCTTGGAGTAGGACCTGTTATTGAAAATGGATTTTATTATGATATGGATCTTCCAAGTAGTGTAAACATAGAAGATTTACGAAAAATCGAAAAAGAAATGAAAAAGATCATAAATGAAAATATAAAGATAGCACGAGTTGAGGTTTCTCGAGAAGAAGCAGCTAAACTGTTTCAAGAAATGAACGACCGCTTGAAATTAGAACTTTTAGAAGCAATTCCTGGTGGGGAAAGTGTAACACTATATAAACAAGGTGAATTTGTAGATTTATGTAGAGGACCACATTTACCATCTACAGGTTATTTGAAAGCATTTCAATTAACTCACGTTTCCGGTGCATATTGGCGAGGTGATAGTAATAACCAAGTGCTTCAGCGCATATATGGTGTTGCATTCTCTTCTCAAAAAGAATTAGAAGAGTATTTACATTTCGTTGAAGAAGCAGCAAAAAGAAATCATCGTAAGTTAGGCAGTGAGCTTGAGTTATTTATGTTTTCTGAAGAGGCTCCGGGAATGCCGTTTTATTTACCGAAAGGACAAATGATTCGTAACGAATTGGAAGCATTTTTAAGAGAAATTCAAAAAGAGTACAATTATCAAGAAGTACGCACTCCGTTCATGATGAACCAAGAAGTATGGGAGAGATCAGGGCACTGGGGACATTATAAAGATAATATGTATTTCTCTGAAGTAGATAATAAAAGTTTTGCATTAAAACCGATGAACTGCCCAGGGCACATGCTTATGTTTAAAAATAAATTGCATTCTTATCGTGAATTACCGATTCGTATGTGTGAATTTGGTCAAGTACATCGTCATGAATTTAGTGGTGCGTTAAACGGATTATTAAGAGTACGTACTTTCTGCCAAGATGATGCACATTTATTTGTAACTCCAAAACAAATTGAAGATGAAATTAAATTAGTAATGGCGCAAATTGATTACGTATATAAAACTTTTGGATTCGAATATGAAGTAGAGCTTTCTACTCGTCCAGAAGATTCAATGGGTGATGATAAATTATGGGAGCAAGCAGAAGCGGCATTAGAAAATGTATTACAATCGCTAAATTATAAATATAGACTAAATGAAGGTGACGGTGCATTTTACGGGCCGAAAATTGATTTTCATATTAAAGATGCTTTAAATAGAAGCCACCAGTGCGGAACAATCCAGCTTGATTTCCAAATGCCAGAGAAATTTGATTTGAATTATATAGATGAAAATAATGAAAAGAAAAGACCAGTTGTTATTCACAGGGCAGTTTTAGGGTCATTAGATCGCTTCTTAGCAATATTAATTGAGCACTTTGGAGGTGCGTTCCCGGCATGGGTGGCACCAGTTCAAGTGAAAGTAATTCCAGTTTCAAATGCAGTACATGAACAATATGCCAATGAGATTGCACATAAATTAGCACAAGCTGGAGTTCGTGTTGAACAAGATGCACGAGATGAAAAATTAGGATATAAAATAAGAGAAGCACAAATGCAAAAAGTTCCTTATATTCTTGTTATTGGTGATAAGGAAATGGAAAACGGAGTTGTAAATGTACGTAAATATGGGGAAGAGAAGTCAGAAGTTATTGCGCTAGATGTATTTGTGGCAAGTATTGAAGAAGAAATAAAGAATAGAAAATATTGATTGTAAAGAAAACACACTATTAGCAATTAGTGTGTTTTCTTTTTTATCTTACAAAAATGTAAGGTAAATGTAAGCGAAATCGAGGGAACGAGTTGTAGAAAAATGAGAATATGAAGTAGGAAAAAGGTTCATGTTACAGGTGTAACTCTTCTTGAATGAATAATTAAAAAATTCTTAAGAATTCACATGACAAAATAATAAGAAATATGTGAGAAATTAATTTTATACAAAAGGGATGGAGTGAAAGAGATGTCAACAAATGTAGTTACTGTAGAAAGTGTAGAAAAAACGTATGGGAAAAGAAATGAGAATCAGTCAAAAGCATTAAGGGGTGTATCGTTAAGTATTAAAGAAGGAGAATTTGTCGGGATCATGGGACCTTCTGGGTCTGGAAAAACGACTTTACTTAATGTGATAAGTACACTTGACCAAGCGACAGGTGGTAGT
Source organism: Bacillus sp. ISO11 (assembly GCF_003458115.1). Lineage (NCBI taxonomy): Bacteria > Bacillati > Bacillota > Bacilli > Caryophanales > Bacillaceae > Bacillus > Bacillus sp. ISO11. The sequence continues at coordinate 7,798 of NZ_QXCO01000050.1, forward strand.
GTGACGATAGCTGGTACAAATATTACTTCTATGAAGGGCAATGCGTTATCTGATTTTCGCTCTCAAAAATTAGGTTTCATTTTTCAAGATTTTAATCTTCTAGAAAACTTATCAATTTATGAAAATATAGCTTTACCACTTTCTTTGCAAGGCGTACCGTCAAGTGAGATTACTGGAAAGGTAAATGACGTTGCGAAGAAATTAGGCATCACCGAAATTTTAACAAAATATCCGACGGCTGTTTCTGGAGGACAAAAGCAAAGAACAGCGGCGGCAAGAGCTTTAGTACATAATCCAGCAATTGTATTAGCAGATGAACCGACAGGTGCGCTTGATAGTAAAAACGCAAAAAGTTTATTAGAAGCGATGCAAGATTTACATGAAAATCACAATGTAAGTATTTTGATGGTTACACACGATGCATTTAGTGCAAGTTATTGTGAGCGTATTTTATTTATTCAAGATGGTCTTCTTTATAAAGAATTAAACCGTCAAGGTACTCGAGAGAATTTCTATCAAGACATTTTAGGTGTGCTCGCTCATATGGGCTCAGCTGCTGAGTCTAAGTAGGGGGTGAAACTATGTTATTTAAATTATCACGTCATAGTATGAAAAAGATGTTAAAAGATTATATGGTTTTACTTATTGGCCTCGTTATTAGTATTAGTATTTTCTACATGTTCCAAACGATGGCGATGAATAGTGAATTTACAAAAGATAATAGTCTAATTAGTAGTATAAGGCTCGTCTTCTGGGTAGGTGCAATACTATTATCCTTCATTACTGTATTTTATATTATATATGCCAACTCTTTCTTGCTCACGTTAAGAAGAAAAGAACTCGGTATGTACATGATGCTTGGTGCGAAAAAGAAAAAAGTAGCACAGTTATTATTTATTGAAACATTCGGTATGGGTATTGTCAGTATTATTATCGGTATTTTAGTAGGGATGTTACTTGCAAGTGTAGCAGGGAACTTTTTAATGAATGGAATGGAAATTTCAGCAAAAGGTAGTTACGCATCTGTATACACACCAGCAATTTTAGTCACAGCTATTTTCTTCTTAATACTATTTTTCATTACTGGCTTAATGAACAGTGTCCGATTATTACGTAAAACTGAATTAGAGTTAATTCGTGAAGATGAAACACTAGATGAAGTGAAGAAAAGTAAAACTCGCATTATAATAATGACAGTACTTGGTGTATTACTAGTAAGTACAGGGTACTATTTTATGATCAATGTAAAAATTTATGCTGAATTAGGTTTTATTATAGCAACCATCGTTACAACACTTGGAACATATTTTATCTTTAGTTCATTACTCCCGTTTTTTGTGATGAAAATTAAGGGGAATAAAAAACGAAATGAAACTGGTCTAAATAGTTTTACATATGCACAGCTGCGCTTTCGAGTAAATAGTTTATCGAGAGTATTAGGTACTGTAGCAATGTTAATTGCATTAGGCGCAGGTGCGATGACGGCAGGTATGGCGTTCCAAAAAAATGTAGGTATTATGACAGACTTTTCTCGTGTATATGATGTTGTAATTCATGATCCGAATGATCAAGACAAAGCTGCCTTAAAAGAAATGGAAATTATTGAAGAAAGCAAGTACAAATATAAAGTAGATGGAGAAGCGGTTTATTATTTACGTAACGACTTAACTGCGAAACCGCCACTTGTTTCAGACCATTTTGATACAAAAACTTTAAAAGAGCCTGTTCGCAAACGTGTGACTGAACCTTTAACTGAACCTGTATATTCAGCTTTAGAGGCTCCTGAATTAGCAAAATTCCCTCAAATGCCAAAGGATTGGGAAGACGCAGTTGTAAGAGAGATACAAATTACGCATAATCAATTTAGCGGAAAACCAGTAAGAATTGCAGACGAAGAGCATTATAAAGGGATTCAAGGAACAGAACATACTGTAACATTAGCAAAAGTAGATGATATGAAAAAATATAAACCGTTATTGATCGAAATAGACAAGAGACAAAAAGCACAAATTGAAAAAGCAACAGGTGAAAAGGTAGACTTATTTACGAAAATGACAATTTATCAGTTTATGAACAGCTTCATGAGCGGAACAATGTTTATGGGATTTTTCCTCGGAATTGCCTTTTTAGCAATGATGGCAAGTTCCCTTATGTTCAAAATATTAACAGGTGCTTCTCGCGACGTACGCCGTTATGAAATGTTACGAAAAATTGGTGTGAGACGTAGTATGTTAACGAAAAGTATATATAAAGAAATTTCGTATTTATTTATCTTCCCAGCGATCATTGGCATTTCTCACGTTTTAGTTGGGCTTAACTTATTCAGCTTTATATTAGTTGACCCGTTTGTGAAAGTGTGGGTGCCAATAGGAATCTTCTTAGTCATTTATTTCATTTATTACTGGATAACTGTTCAACTTTATAAAGGTATGGTAATGCCGAAAGAAGAAGTAGCTAAATAGTTTATGAAAAGAGTCCTTGTGTTGAAAGCAAGGGCTCTTTTCTATGTGTTTTTATAAAAATGTGTATGCGAGATGTTTTCAAATCTTTCTGTAATGAATATAACTAGTTAGACGTAATTCGTTATAACGTTGGATTATCACATTCTCAAACTGTCTTATTAGAAAAGGATTTAAAAAATCCATTGCCTACTAAGCTTCATTCCATGCAGCAAAAACATATTTTGATAAGATAGAAGCAGATCAAAAACAATTTATTACTTTTGAGAAATCAGCTCATTATCCACAATTTGAAGAGAAAGAAAAATTCTATAAGTGGATGTGCGATACATTCATAAAATAAAGTATATCCGAACTTTAGAGAATTGAAATAGTTAGCGAGATGTATAAAGATTTTTAGATGCATAGTATTACATAGTATTAACTGAAGCGAAATTAAATAAAAAGACTCTTGATAAAAAATAAGAGTCTTAAGTACAACCAACTATGAATGACTTTTCTTTTTATAAAGAGATACAAAAATAAAAAAAGATAGCTGAAGACAAATTGTTTTCAGCTATCTTTTTTCGCCTAAAGTGGAGGTAAATCAATCTTACCTTCTTCAAATAATTCTTTTATCATATGCTTCGTATAACCAGCGGCTTGACCAAATGTGATTTTTGCTGGCATTGGTGCTTCGTTAGCATCTACAACTACATCAATAATACACGGTTTATTTTGTTTTACTGCATTTTCGAAAGCGGGAAGGAGTTCATCTAAATTCTCAACACGGTATCCAATACCTCCACACGCCTCTGCATATTTTGCGAAATCTGGGTTCGTTAAGTCTGTTTCGAATTCGATATTACCCATAACTTCTTGTTCAAATTTAATCATCGCAATTTTATTATTGTTTAATACGACGACAACGATTGGTAATTTATATTTTACAGCTGTTACGAAGTCATTCATCGTCATTCCAAATCCACCATCACCACAAACTGCAAATACTTGTTTATCCGGGAAAGCAATTTTTCCAGCAAGTGCACCAGGTAAACCGCAGCCAAGTGTTGCGAGCCAGCTAGAAATGATAAATTGTTGGTTTGTCATACGGAAGTGTCTTGCGGTCCATACTGTTACATTTCCAACATCGACTGATAGAATTGCGTCATCATGTGCTACTTGCTGCAGAGCATGCATAACGCGTTGTGGTTTAATTGGAATGGAAGAGTCTTCTTCTTGATCGTGTAATTTATCTTCCCACTTTTTCATCATTTCTTGGTGCTGTTCTAAGAAGGAATGATCTGTGTGTTCTTCAACATTTTCAATTAACCATCGTAATGTTTTATCAGCATCACCAGGTAAACCAATATCTGTCGCATAACGTTTCCCAATTTGGGCAGGATCTGTATCGATATGAATTGTTTTTGCTTTTTCAGGTAAGAAGCCGGTGAACGGATAAGAAGTACCGACCATAATTAAAGTATCTGCATGCTTCATTGCTTCATAAGAAGGTTTCGTTCCAATTAATCCTAATCCACCGATACAAAGAGGATGCTCATCAGGAATAATTCCTTTAGCAGGTAATGTAAGTACGATTGGAGCACCAATATGTTCTGCTAATGCAAGTAAAGATTCTCTCGCATGTTTTGTTCCTTTTCCAGCTAAAATCACAGGCTTTTTCGCTTCATTTATTGCGAGTTTCGCTGCATCTAAATCTTCTTTTTGTGGAAATAATTCAGGCAAAGTAAAAGAAGTATTTGTAACACGGGCACCATTTTTCACTTCGAATTTTGGGACATCATCTGGAATAGTAAGAACGGATACACCTTTTTTCGTATAAGCCATTCGAATTGCTTGATTCACTACGGCAGGTAGTTGCTCTGCTGACATAATACGCTGGTTATAAACCGCAACATCATCAAACATTCTTTCTAAATTTACTTCTTGGAAAAAGTCCGTTCCAAGTAAATCGGTTTCTACTTGACCTGAAATTGCTAGAACAGGGGCTTTATCGAGTTTCGCATCATATAAACCATTTAATAAATGAATAGCACCAGGACCTGCAATTGCCATACAAACGCCAAGTTTTCCTGTTAATTTCGCATAGGCGGCCGCTGCTAATGCACCAGCTTCTTCATGGCGAACTTGAATGAATTTAATTTTATCTTGTTTTTTTCTTAAAGCTTCAATGATAGAATTGATGGAATCTCCAGGCATACCGTATATGTGTTCTACTCCCCAATCAATTAATAAATCAACTAATGCTTCACCTGCTGTTTTCCTAAACATAATTGTTCCTCCTTATAATAGGTAGATAACATTATGTTTTGAATAAAAAGGAAAAATATACAAGTAAGAAATTTATCTAGTTATTTGTAATCCAAGAATCAGTGTGGGAGGAACAAAAGTTTCACTTTAGCAACTTTAATGATGACCAGCGAATAAAGTGAACACTGTTATTAGTAAAAAACCACTAGTTGCCCACATTAGAAATGTAAGGAAAGAGAGCTGTTTCTTAGCTTTCCAAAGCATTTCATGAATTGTGACATATCCAAGTGAACCGATAGCACTTCCCATAATGAGGCCTTGCAGGTGAAGAGCTTTTCCTTCCATCAAAATGCCAAAAACTGTGCCAGTACCGAGAATAAGAGAAAGTAATAAAGTCGTTAATAAAAAGGAAATATATTTATGTTTTGTAAAAAGAAATGGAATAATTAAAGCTAATCCTTCTGGAATATGGTGAACGACGATTGCTATTAAAAAGGGAATGGCAGAGTCATTATGATTTATAAAAGCTGTACCTAACGCAAATCCACTCGGTATATTATGAATAAATATAGCGAAAGAGAGAAAAAGAAAGGTTTGCCATGCTTGTTGATCTTTTTTATGTATCATTGGATGGTGACAATAGTTATCTAATAAGCTCATAACTAAAATACCGATAGCTATACCAAGTATAGGTCCAATCATTTCATAGCTTGAAAATGTTTCAGGAATAATTTCAAGTGACAATAACCCAAACAAAATACCGCCACATAATGCGTATAAACGATGCATCTTTTCTTCAATGAGTTGGCGTGTTGCTACTCCAACAGCACCGCCTAATAGTAATCCACCGAACGAAAAAAATGTTACAATCATTGGGATCCATAAACGTTCCATAGTATCACACTCCGATTCTATTCCCTTATTTTTAGCTTACGAAAAGAAAAGTTAGATTAGTCCAAGTAATTGTGTTTGAGTATAGAGAAAAAAGTAGTGATTCGTTATAATCTATATATTAAACTTAAGTGAGGAAATGAAAAGGGGAATTGGTTATGCAACAAATTAAAAAAATAGGAAACTCATTTTGGTATATGACACCTGTTTCTGAAACAGATAGACCTATATTAGGAATGGTTGTTGGAAAAGAAAAAACTTTAATGATCGATGCAGGGAATTCAGAAGAACATGCACAATTATTTTTAGAAATGTTAAAAGAACAAAATGTATCAAATCCTGATTTTGTAGCACTAACGCATTGGCATTGGGATCATATTTTTGGATTATCTGTATTACGGAATGCATTAACTATTTCGCACGCTGAAACGAAAAAAGAAATGCAGACAATAGTATCTTATGAATGGACAGATGAAGCGTTGGATGCACGCGTAAAAGAGGGTACTGAAATTGAATTTTGTGCGGATTGCATCAAGAAAGAGTTTGAAGAAAAAGCGAGAAATATTAACATTATTCCTCCGGCCTTAACGTTCCAGGATCAAATTGAATTAGATCTTGGTGAGGTGACATGCGTGTTAAAACATGTGGGCGGAGATCATGCGCATGATTCAGTTGTTATGTATATAAAAGAAGAAAAGATATTGTTTGTAGGAGATTGTATATATGCAGATATTTTTTCTTCAAAGTGGAACTATACGACGAAAAGAACGTTTAAATTGATAGATGAATTAGAGAAATTTGATGCTGAGACATATATTCTTTCTCATGGGACAGCTATAAATCGAGACGAGTTTTTACAAGAAATTCATTTGCTAAAAACAGTAGGAACATATACAGAAGCTCATAAAGGCGATGAAGAGAAGATAAAGGCAGCGTATAAACAAGAGCTAGATAGAGAATTAAATGCAGATGAGTTAGAAACAATAACGTATTTTGTCAATGGTTATGAAATGAATAATCTGTAAGACACTACATTAATCAAATATAATTAAATTGCACAAAAAGAGTATTGAAATTTAATTCAATACTCTTTTAAATATTAAGTCCCAAGCAATTTCTAAATTTTTTGGCTGGTTCATCATCTGGATTTATACCACTTTCAAAACTGGTAGTGAAAGGTAACCACTGCCAATCTTCGCATCCTACAAAAGCTACTCTTGACCAATTCTCAATGAATTCAATGAAATTATTCGCAATCTTATACCCATGTCCTTCTCCATCGTCGTGGCTTAGGTAAATTATTGGAGCATCTATATCATCTTTCATATCAAATGCTAAATAATCTCCATTTCCCACTTCACAAAATGCTAATTTGTTGTGCCAAACTACATCATATTCATCATCTAGATTTGAAAAAAACTCGTCAACCAAGTCTTTACGTTCTTTTTCGAATTTAGAAAGACTTTCTAAACTCCAGTGGGGTGTTCCGCAAAAAATATCAGTAAATTCATTTGGTAGCTCTACATCGTCAGGTAAAAACCAGCGTAAGCTAAAATTTCCTGAGAACTCTAAAAGTACTTTTTTGAAGCTATTTGGTAGTTTAATATCCAGTTTTTCTTCTACTTGGATTATTTGTTCAAGGGAAGATGGTTCATCTATACAAACTTCTTGAACTTCACCACCTATGTATTTAATTCTAGAAGTTATAATTTCTATTCGTTCTTTTAGTAACTCATAATCCATCTTATCACCTCATGTTATATTAATTAAAGTATATCATTCTTAATAAATTTTTTTCGTGTTATTGAGGTTTCAAGTAGCAGCTTTTTTAGCTAATTTAGTAATATATTCAAAGAAAACATCGTGTTTTACATCGTAAACGACATTTACAGGTCGTCCATCAGCAGTTTCCTCTGTACGTCCTTGGCTTGGTCCGTATGTATGAACAATACTATTAATTGTTTCAGTTTTTGCAAGGTTAGTGTTTCCGACAAGCGCGGTAGTTAGTACATCCCATAAATAGTAGGTAGAGTTCGTTGAGAAGTGAACGAGAGGGGGAACCATTGCATAGCATTGACCAAGGAAATCCATACCAATATACTTTCGTTCTTTTGCCCACTGTTCACGTATGTTTATAGTTAACGGAACTTGGTTTGTACTTTCTAGTGTCACTAAGTCGATTTTAATTTTTGCATCCCATACACGAGCCACCGCTTCAGGGTCCCAAAACGAATTCCACTCAGCTGTTCCATCATGCTCTGGTTCATGTACATTGCCAGCTTTAAGAAATGTACCACCCATCCAAACAAGGCGTTCAATTTGATCTTCGATTATGGGAGCTTCATATAATGCACGAGCAAGGTCAGTTAGGGGCCCAGTAAATAATAAAGTTGTTTTTTCTTCCGTTTGTAGAAGCGTTTCTATTAAATGATGATGCGCAGGTTTTGCCGCCACGGGTGTTACAACTTTTCCAGACTCATTTAAAATTGGTAAAGCATCTACATAAAATGCATGCATCCGCCAGTCTTTCGGAAACGGGTTTTGCCCGCGAGAGTTTGAAGCGGCTACGGCAATATTACCTTTGCCGAAGCGATCGATAATTTTACGACTGGCAGACATTGCGGGTTCTAAATAGCAGTCTGCTGGGATAACAGATACCCCCGTAAGTTCAATGTTTTCCATTTGAAGTAATAAAAATAATGAAATTAAATCATCTACACCGCCATCATGATTGAAGTACACTTTTTTCTTCATTGTAATCTCCATCCTATATGATTTAGTTAGAAATTAAATATGAATTGAGGAAAAGTCATCAATAATTTCCACCACTTCAATTTCTCCATTAATCAGTAGCTCAGGAAGCTCATTTCTAATATTTCCTTTCCAATACTCTCTAGCTTGTTCGATTTTTTGAGAAAAAGGAATTCCATCTTCTTTCGGTAAAAGATTCCCGTCACCTTCAAAAGAACTTCCGATCACTCGTAGTTTAACAATCTGTAAAACTTCTCGATTGTAAGAATCAAATAGCGCTCTCCATTTCAAAGCATCCTCATAGCTTTTAGCAGCATATAAGCAAGATAATCTGGAAGGGTATTCAGGGAATTCTTGTAGTCTAACCATTTCTACAATTGTTTCTCTAACTGCTCTAATTGTTTGATCCATATAACTCATAACTACTTTAGTATTTTCATTATTTATATGTAATTCGTTATTTTTATAGTGTTTATTTAAAATTTGTATGCCATCTTCACCACTAGCATTTAATTGTTCTCTTTCAAAAAAGAAGTGATATAGAGTATTGTGTTGATTTTTGTTAAAAGGAATGATTTGTCCGATATGCATTTTTTTCCTTGTTACGATGTGATATGCGTAAAATTCTGCTTCATTCATGGTTATCCTCCTAGTAATAGTGTAATGCAATGTTAAATTTAGTAATTCAACATTGCGATATATATAACCTCTATAAGTAAAAGTGAGAATTTGAGTAGAAAGGAAAAATGAAAAGGCTTTAAATTTGTTCACAAAATGTTCACTTACGAAGGGGTTTCCAATGTCGATATAATGACAAAGACTCAAAGAGAAAGGATGATGAAATTTGCCAACAACAAGAAAGGAAAACCTCCAATTTGGCATGATGATGTGCCTTGGGATGGTTATCGTAATGACGTTTTACAATTTACTAATGAATGAAACAGGAGGACCAATTTATATTAAAGAGATTGCATTAGAACTATTAATTGGCTTTATTATTGCACTATTAATTGAAATATGTATCGTTGGACCTTGTGCGAAAAAAATTGTATTCATATTGCCATTTGATAAATCCAAAAAAATAAATATTATCGTTGCAATGGCGACAACTATGGTAATTGGAATGGTGTTCTTTATGTCATTTTTCGGTATGGCTATGATGTATTTACATGGTGGACTACAAGGAGATTCATTTGTTTCCATTTATTTTTCGATTTTTATTAAAAATTTCATAATGGCATATCCATTACAATTAATTATTATGGGACCGCTTGTACGTTTCTTATTTGCAAAGTTTGTTATGAAAAAGAAATCTTTTAATGTAGCGTAATTTTAATTTATAAAACATTATATATAAATAATAAAAAATAAACACATCTCGCATTTTTGAGGTGTGTTTTTTGTTCATTCCAAGTTATTTTCATAGTGATGTGACATTTGTCCTTTTGCCATTATAGGATGATGGTTTTTAATTAAGTCAGAAATAAAGGATGAGGAGATGATTTTTTGAAAGGTATTATATTTGCTATTTTTGCGGGGATATTTATAACACTTCAAGGAACCTTTAATGCGAAACTTAGTTCACATATCGGTATATGGTCGACGAGTATTATAACCCATTTAATTGGATTCATTATTGCAACAACTGTATTTTTGTTAAAGAAAGAAGAGAAAATAACGGATTTAAAGAGTGTGAAAAAAATATATTTAGCAGCGGGTGCATTTGGTGGATTCATTATTTGTGCAGAAACTATGGCGATATATGCACTAGGAGTTACATTGACAGCTGGCACACTTATGGTTGCTCAATTGTTAACGGCAACAGTTATTGAAATGAAAGGACTGTTTCATATAAAAAAGATACAGATGGAGAGATATCATATTGTGGGAACAATAATAATGATTATAGGTATTGTTGTATTTAATATGTAAATGAAAGGAGAAATGAATATGGAGGATAGATCAGGTTTAATTACGCATTATTTGAAAACCAATAAAACGCTCGAGGTTTTTTCAGAAATAGATACAGCTTATTTTCAATTAAATCACTTTGAAAAAGGCGAGCTCATTTGCAATATAGATGACGAAATGGATCGTTTATATTTTGTTGTTAAAGGTAAAGTAAAAGTTTACACGATTACATCTGAAGGGAAGAAACTAATTCTTCGCTTTATCAATCCATTGGCCATTGTTGGTGATATTGAATTAATTCAAAATAGCAAAGCGCATAATGTCGTTGAAGCTTGTTCAGATGTTGTAGCAATCTCTATTTCTAATACGGTTATTAGAAACAAGTTATTACATGATCCTATATTTATGAAGTTCTTGCTTGAAAACATTGCGAACACGTTAAAAATATCGACTCGTTTTACTGCTCTTAATTTACTTTATCCTGTAGAAGTACGTGTAGCTAGTTATTTGCTTTCAATTTCAACAGATAGTAACGGGAATATGTATAAAGGGGAAAAGTGTAAATGGTCAGAACTTATACATTTAGATAGTAATAAGTGAGCGATGAGGAGAGAGGATAAATGAATCAGTTAATGTTGCAAGATGGTGTACACTATTTGAAAATCAATGGGGTATTGCATTGGTGTAAAGTTGCAGGGGCAGCTCATAATACAGTTCCTCTCATTATTGTACATGGTGGTCCAGGTGGCAATCATTATGTATTCGAAAGAACACTTGGGTTGAGGTTAGAAGAAAATATGACTGTTGTTTATTATGAACAAAGAGGATGTGGTAGAAGTGAGGCACCACAAGATGACGGTGAGTACTCAATCAATACTCTAGTCGAAGATTTAGAGGAATTAAGAAAGCAATTACATGTAGAGAAGATAAATTTGTTAGGATATTCTTTTGGTGGACAACTTTGTTTAGAGTATGCTTTGAAATATCCGAAAAATGTTGAACAAATGGTATTACAAGCACCATCGTTAGATGATTTAAATGATATGTATACTGTGCAGATAGAAGGTTTTCTACAAGTAACGAAAGGAGAAATGAAAGAAGAAATATTGATAATAAGTAAGTCAGAAATTCCTTTAAAAGAAAGGTATAATCAAGTTTGGAGTATAGTTGATACAAAAGCTGTAGATCGATTATTGTTTGAAAATGAAGAATTTGCAAAGCTAAATCGGAGTCTTTGGGAGGAAAGTCAGTTAAGTAATACAGGGAAGATGAGCAAAGTTATTTTTGGAACAAAATCATCTTTACCGCTTATTGAGCGTATTAAAGGTTTAGAAATTGATACGTGTGTCATAGTTGGAGCGCATGACTATAATACGGGTGTAGGAATGAGTTATAGAATAACGAGACAATTGAAAAATGGTAAACTTGTTATATTTGAAAATAGTGGACATTTCCCAGATATCGAGGAGACGGATAAAGTATGTGAAACAATTATTGAGTTTTTGGAATAAAAGGGGGATATTAAGGTCGAACCGAATTAATAGAGTTGAATTGATTATTGGGATATTAAATCATGTAATATGCCAATTGTTTACTTGTAATTGAGGAAGAATCAATTAGTGTATTTGGAAAATAAGTAAAAAAGACCTCGTAAGGTGGAGGTCTTCTTGATTTATTATTTAATATTTTGAACTTATATGAACTGAAGTAGAAGAGTATGATAAGCAATTTCAGGGAACGAGAATATAACCGAATATAAAATATTACTAAACGTATATAACTAATGAATACAATGTCTTTTTCAGTTATTAAGTTGTAAATCATTTTATGATAAAATCTTTTACATAATTTAATAAAGGGGTAGTATTTAATGGGTTATTTCTCAAATGGTTTATTAGTTTTGTTTGTGCTTATCGTATGTAGTTGTATAATTTTTGGTTGATAATATAATGAGAGTCTTATATAAAAGAAGTTATCTCGCTTGAGATAACTTCTTTTTATTTTATATTGAGAAGGAATTCTATCTTTCTTATTGAAGTTTGTTCTAGTTATTTTTACATCGATCAGATTTGTGTAAAGGGAATTTTATGAAATATAAACAAGCCAGAGAATAGGGAGTGTTTACATGGAAAATAGTATACGCTACACAAGTGAACACCCTACAGATTTTAATGGATTATTATCCTTATACGAATCTTTAGGATGGAATTCTCTTAAATTAACGGTTAACGAGTTAGAACGAATGTGTAAGCAAAGTTGGTATGCAATTTATGTTTTTGATGATAAGAGGTTAGTAGGGATAGGGCGTGTCATATCAGATGGAGTCATAACAGGCATTATTTGTGGAGTTGGTGTATTGCCAAAATATCAGTCTAGTGGCATCGGAAAAGAAATAGTGAAACGATTAATCCAGCACTGTGAACAAAACAAGGTTATTCCACAACTTATGTGTGTAGAAAAATTGCAATCTTACTATGAATCTATAGGGTTTGAAGCATTCTCTATTGGGATGACAAAACATATTATAAGATAGAGGTGCTTTATCCTGCTATTTGTCGGGTAGTAAAACCCCACGGATTAAAGTTTCACTTTATATTTTCAGTTTACTTGTACATATTTTCAAACTTCAACATAAAGGAGAATGGCTGTATGGAGATTGCTAAAGGAGTAGAAATGTTACAACTTGAATTTCAAGAATTTGTTATTCATCCAATTCTTTTATGGGATGATGAAATGGCAGTATTAATAGATACGGGTTTCCCAGGACAAATTGAAGATATACAAGTAGAGATGGAAAAGGTTGGGGTATCATTTGATAAGTTAAAAGTCGTGATTTTGACGCATCAGGATATTGATCATATAGGTAGTCTTCCGGAGTTGTTGCAGCGCTGTCGAAGTAATATTAAAGTTTATGCGCACGAACTAGATAAGCCATATATCGAGGGGGATTTACCTTTATTGAAGGACGGAAATGTAGAGAACCGACCAAAAGGAAAAGTGAGTGATACTGTGATTGATGGGCAAGAACTTCCGTATTGCGGTGGAATACTAATTCTTCATACTCCAGGGCATACTCCGGGTCATATTAGTTTATATTTGAAACAAAGTAAAATTCTTATTGCAGGAGACTCTATGTATAGTGTGAATGGGATGTTAGGAGGGATTCACGCCCCAACAACTATAAATATTAAGGAAGCAAAGAAGTCTTTGAAGAAGTATTTAAATTTACATATTGAATCTGTAGTTTGTTACCATGGGGGATTTAGTAAGGAGAATATAAATGTTCAACTTCAAAATTTGTAAAAGTTAAAGTGAAATTTTTTGTTAAACAGCATTGAAGTATAATCTAATTATTAGTATATAAAAAAATTATAAAAGAGCATGTTTGAAAAAATTCAAACATGCTCTTTTATTAAAGCAAATCAGTTTAATATGAATGACCTAATCCGTTCCAATAAAAAGAAACGATTTCTTTTGCTAATTCATCTATAGTTGCAAGAATAGGATTGTGATTTTCATCTTTAAAATTCCCAATTGATAATAAAGATACGAAAGCATGAGCCGCAAATTTAGCGTTTCCTTTCGGAATTTCTCCGATGTGCATCGCGTTATCGAGTGCTTTTTCTAGTACTTCATACATATTATCTTCAGCATTTTTTAATTGTTTCAATTGCTCTTCAGATAACGACAGTTTTGCATCTTTCATAAAATTTTTCATATCAATATCCATCGTTGCGTGTAAGTAAACTTTAGCGAAGTCTAATAATCTTTCTTCTAAAGTTTTGTTTGTAGAGAGTATTTGAGACATATTCTCACGTATACGTATCATCATTTGGGTCATAGTAGCGGTAAATAAATCGGCTTTTGTTGAATAGTAATAGTAGACAGTTGCTTTCGTAACACCACAAACTTTTGCGACCTCATCCATAGAAACGACTTGATAATTTTGTGTAAGAAATAAGCGGGTTGCTACTTCTAAAATGGTTTCTTTAGTAGATTTTGTATTTTTATTTTGACGCGGCCTTCCGAGAGGACGTTGTTTTTGTTCCAAATACATTCGCTCCTGACATTTATGATTGAGATAATTATAACATAATTTTCAATCATTCTTGATTAATTAACCGACCAGTATATATAATTAATAATGGAGGAAAAAAGGAAGGTGGGTTTTTATGAAAAAGCACCCGTTACATATGTTAGGGAGGCTTGTAGCAGGGAGAAATACGCAATGGATCACTTTATCTGTGTGGGTTCTTATTACATTATTACTTTCATTTACGTTACCACAAGTAAACAGTACAAGAGAACCGAATCCGAAAAATTTACCTGAAACAGCTATGTCACAGCAAGCGGAAGCGCTTATGAAAAAAGAGTTTCCGAATAATGCAGGGAATCCGTTGTTAGTAGTATGGTATAGAGATGGTGGATTACAGTCACAGGATTATAAACTCATACAAGATGTTTATAAAGAGTTAAAAGCTAGTCCTTTAAAAGAACAATCAACGTTACCACCATTTGATACAATTCCAGAGCAAGTATTATTAAAAAGTGCGTCAAAAGATGGTACATCATTTGTTACACCGGTATTCTTTAATAAATCTGCTGGTACGGATATATTAAAAGGAAATCTGGAAGAGTTTAGAAAAATAGTGAATAGTAAGGTGGATGAAGATCCATTTAAACAAAAAATAAGTGAATCTGGTTTACATGTTCGATTATCTGGGCCTGTAGGTATTCAAACGGATGCAGTTAGTTTATTTAGTCAAGCAGATGTGAAATTGTTAGTGGCTACTGTATTATTAGTCTTGGTCCTATTAATTTTGCTTTACCGTTCGCCAATTTTAGCAATTTTACCTATACTTGTTGTTGGCTTTGCATACGGTATTATTAGTCCTACACTCGGTTTTTTAGCTGATCACGGATGGATTAAAGTAGATGCCCAAGCGATATCAATTATGACAGTATTATTGTTTGGTGCTGGAACGGACTATTGTCTATTTTTAATTTCGAGATATAGAGAGTACTTGTTAGAAGAAGAAAGTAAATATAAAGCATTACAACTTGCGATTAAAGCTTCTGGCGGTGCAATAATAATGAGTGCGTTAACTGTTGTACTTGGATTAGGGACATTATTACTTGCTCATTATGGTGCCTTTCATCGATTTGCAGTACCATTTAGTGTTGCTGTATTTATAATGGGAATCGCGGCTTTAACGATTTTACCAGCACTATTATTAATTTTCGGTAGGATTGCATTTTTCCCGTTTATACCGAGAACAACTTCAATGAATGAGGAGTTTGCAAGAAAGAAAAAGAGGGCTGTAAAAGTTGAAAAATCAAAAGGCTCCTTTAGTAAAAAACTTGGAGATGTAGTAGTACGAAGACCATGGACAATAATTATGCTAACTGTGTTTGTATTAGGTGGATTGGCTTCGTTCGTACCACGTATTCAATACACATATGACTTATTAGAATCGTTTCCAAAGGATATGCCTTCTCGCGAAGGGTTTACGTTAATTAGTGATCATTTCTCGGCTGGTGAACTAGCACCAGTAAAAGTGGTTGTTGATACGAAAGGAAAAGAGCTTCCTATTAAACAAGAACTAGAGAAATTTTCTTTCATAAATACAGTGAAAGAGCCAAAAGAGGGAAAAGAAAATAAGCAAATACAAATGTATGAAGTTTCTTTAACGGAAAATCCATACTCAATTGAAGCGTTAGATCAAATTCCTAAATTGAAAAGTAATGTAGAAAAAGTATTAAAAGATGCTGGGATTAGTAATGCTGAAGAGCAATTGTGGATTGGTGGAGAAACAGCTTCATTATATGATACAAAGCAAATTACTGAACGTGATGAATCAGTAATTATTCCAGTAATGATTAGCATTATCGCTTTACTATTACTTGTCTACTTACGATCGGTTGTTGCGATGATTTATTTAATTGTAACTGTCGTTTTATCATTCTTCTCAGCGTTAGGAGCAGGATGGATATTGCTTCATTACGGTATGGGAGCGCCGGCCATTCAAGGTGCGATACCGTTGTACGCATTCGTATTTTTAGTTGCTTTAGGTGAAGATTATAATATCTTTATGGTTTCAGAAATATGGAAAAACAGAAAGACACAAAATCACTTGGATGCAGTAAAAAATGGTGTAATACAAACAGGTAGTGTTATTACATCGGCAGGTTTAATTTTAGCAGGAACTTTTGCAGTGTTAGGTACACTTCCAATTCAAGTATTAGTTCAATTTGGTATTGTAACTGCAATTGGCGTATTACTAGATACGTTTATCGTAAGACCGTTACTTGTACCCGCAATTACAGTTGTGTTAGGCCGATTTGCTTTTTGGCCAGGTAAACTTTCAAGAAAGAGTGAAGAAATACAAAAGGTGGATGCATAGTTAAAAAAGCCAAGGGTATTTGAGCTGCACCCCAATTGTTAGACACAGTCTAACAATTGGAGGTGCAGTTTTTTGTATGACAAAATTTACGAAGGATTTAAAGTTAACGCTCGTTCAAGGATTTAATCCGAAAATAATTTCTCAAGC
>NZ_QXCO01000051.1:0-24503 GCF_003458115.1 Bacillus sp. ISO11
ATCAAGTACCAAGTATAGCAAATTTTAGTAAAAACAAGAGAGCGTTAAGAAGGAGAATTCTAATGATTAAAAAATTCCAAAAAAAATCATATCGTTGGTCTGCGATAGGCGCTGTGGCAGTGATTGCAGTATCATCTGTATCCTTATTAAACGCCCGTGCTGATAAGCCGACTAACCCTGAGAAACAACAAATAGAAGCCAAAAATAATATGAAAGAATTAAAAACACAAACCGATATTCCTATACAGCAAATTGTAGAAAAAATGATTGGTACAAAAGAACAGGCAAATGCAGAATTTTTTATTTCAGAGGGAGATTATAATACTTTACTTACAGAACTTGGGGTGGCACGAAATCTGTTTACGAAAGAAGAATTTGAACGATTTATTGATTTAGAAACAGTGGCATCTACTTTAGGTAGAAAAGAAAAGTTAGACCCAGAAGAGGAAAAAAAATATGAGAAAAACAGTGAAGAAATTGGACCATTTAGAGATAAAATTTATTCGCATTTTAGATTAACTAAAAAGGAAGCACAGAAATATCTTGATTTTCCAATTAAGACCCCAAGTTATGTGGTAAAAGGGTATAAATTAACTGGACAAGATGTTCAAACACCGATGACTACTGAAAAAATGAATCCCACTATTGTTTCTCAATATCAAAATGAAGATAATGTGTATTTGGTGTACCAAACTGCAGATACTGATCAGGGAGAAAATTTGTCGAACAAAGTAACGGAGTATAATGAAAAGGTAACAAATTATGAATTAGAAGGTGCAAAAATAAGCTTAAAAGAAAGTCTCGATACAGAGGAACACTATAAATTCATGCAAATGATTGTTCCTGCAAAAGGAAAGAATAGCGCTTATCAAGTCATAATTCTTGCAGGTGATTTAAGTAAAGAAGAAACAGAGAAAATTATGCTGTCCTTTCTAAAATAAAAATAGAGTCTCAGGATCCCGTTCTTGAGGCTATATTTTTTAGCTTAAACGAAACCTATAGGGAAGAGAAATTAGTATAGTCTATATAATAAAAAAGTAAAATGATATTTAGTTTTGCTAGCTTGATTGAGGTGGATAAAAAATAACAATTTAAAACATAAATTGAATCTAGGTAGGTATATTGTATGGAGAACAGGAGGGAGTATAATTCAAAAAGAAGTAATGGAAGAATACTAGCAAATGGTGATGTATTTTACCGCTATCACCTGGATCTCAAGTAAAACCTCATCATTTAGATATAGTTTTACTTGAGATGAGGCGGTTTGAGGTAGCAGATTCATATTAAAGCCAATTCCAGTGATCCATCTAAATTAGGAGAGAATAACTCATACTGTCAACTGATGCGAAAACGTGGAAAAAGAATCTACTTAGAAGTAAAGAGATTACTGTTATTGAATATACAACAGACTATAGTAAAGCGGTAGAAAAAGAAGAATACAAGCTAATAATGTATTCTTAAGTTTTTAAAGGACGTGAAATGAATATGAAACCAGTTTTAAAATATATAATTATTTCCCTTGTTTTTTCAATAGTAGGGGTGTGTTGGGCGCTGTTTGACATCTTTATGTTAGATGCAGACTGGCTATTGATTTGGATAGGTGTATTAATGGCATATCTATCGTTGTATATCGTGATAGGTCTATATAGTAGAAAATCGTACGACTCAAAATTGGCTAAAGTGCTTCTAAAAACAATAATTACAACCTTTAGTTTTGGAGCATTAGGATTATCATTCGGAGTTGTACACATGATATTAGGACCATTGAGCCTTACTTTAATGACATGGTATTGGTTTATAATGCTATTTTTATATTTAATACCCATAATATTATTAATGATTTTAGTATTGGTAAATTGTAAAAATCATAATTTCCCTGGGGTATATAGTATACTTATACTTGTAAATATACTTCTTACGTTATGGCCGTTATTATGGCCGTTATTTATTACTTTTATGGGTTCTGGTATGAATGCAAGTGCAGGATGGTAGCAGCTCCACAAATTATAAAAGGGTTAAAAGAAAAAGGTTATGAACTTGAAGCTTATAACCAGAATAATCATTTTCCAATAAACTTCTGGCATGATAACCGAATATAAAAAATTATTTATTAGTTAAATGAATGGAATAAGAAATTAATGCAGGGTTTAAATATTTGTAAGAGCGTGTTTAGCAAAACATATAACAACACACTATTTTAACTGGCTATTTTTTATTATATAAATTTTAAAAATAGTATTGATTAAATGAAAAAGAGAGTTTTGCTCTCTTTTTTTGCATTTCAGCAAAACCTAATTAAATGTGAACTGAAAATTCATTTGGAATTTATATTAGTAGCGAAAGATATTCAAGAAGTATCTACTTTCGTGTCTAAAAAGTATCCACTTTCATGTCTTTCTACAGAGGGGGAGAGAGGATGAACTAAAAAATCTAAAGTGTTCGTTAAATTCTCATTTAACGAATATAAATATTATAGATATTTCAAATGCGGTTAAAAATAGTAAGAACTAACCGATTTATATGGAAAATAACACTATTCTTTTTGATAAAAATCACAAAAAGAACAGTGCCGTTTTTAATAAAGTTACACTTTCATCTTATATAAACTCGTAAAGTCAGCTAACTTTAACTATGAAAATTTTCAAGCGCGTTCATTAGCTTGGTTCCATCAGGACTACCTAAACCTGTACAAGCGTCCCATTCTGAAGATGCTTTATATGCACCGTTTCCATTTGTTATATTATTGTTCCCCTTTGTAATATCGTGAAAGATACCATTTTGAGCAGAAAAATTATATAAAATTGGATTGATGAATCCGACTGAGTGACCTAATTTCTGGTTGATATTTGCAATTAAACCAGCCCAAAGAGGTGCTACAGCGCTGGTTCCTCCCATAACAGTTCGTTGTCCATTTACTTCAATCTGATACCCTGTTTCTGGATCAGCATTACCTGCCACGTCTGGAACACCACGTCTAACCTGTCCTCCTGGATTAGCTGAAGACGGAACATTTGCATTTATCTGCCAACTCGGAAGAGAGAACACATCACTCACTCCACCACCAGTAGCCATTGGCCATCTTGGACTATTATTCCAAACAACCTCATTGGTTATTGTGTGATCAGTCCCTTCTAAACGTGTGCCACCACATGCTAAAACAAAAGGACTAGAAGCAGGAAAATCAGTATGAAGTAATTGGTCTGGTACAGGACCAATATGACTATAATCTGATGAACCATTATCACCCGAAGCACAACATATAGTTATGCCTAGTGTTGCAGCATCTTGAAAAGCACGATTTAAAACTTCTCTAGCTTGCTCTGTCCAACTATTCTCAGCTGCACCCCAACTTATAGAAATTACAGAAGGTTTGTTAATTTGATCATGGATGGCTTTGTTGACAGCATGAAGAAATCCGACGTCTGTATTTGGTGCAAAATACATAGCAATTCGTACACCAGGAGCGACGGCAGCCGCTATCTCAATGTCTAACTGTACTTCACTATCTGCAGCATCTCCTGTTTGATTGTGTGCTCCATCTACAAGTACATCAACTAGTTTTGGTTGAGAAACTCCGAGGCGATTAAAGTATTGCACCATATCACTGGTTTTGTACCCCCCACCAAATTCTATGATTGCGATGCATTGATCCTTGCAATTTAAGGTTGGAAAATTATAAAGTTTTGCTACTTCAGGTGGTGTAAATGTTTTTATTGCAGCTGCACTTACAACCCCGTCTTCTTCCAACATACAAATATGTGGAGACACTTGTGGTCTGTTGTCTAATCCTAAAACTGCTTCAACAATATCAGCAAGCTCTTCTGGAACATGTACATGGCCTGTACGTCCGCGATATGTAAAATCAGGATGCTCATAGTGAGCAAGTTCCACACCAAATGCTGTACTGAATTTATTAACTGTTCCTGCTAACACAACTGTTCCTACAGCAATATTAATATCTTTTACCTCGAGTCCTTGTTCCTTTGCAAATTCTTCTACTTTTTTCACGTCATTAGGATTAGCACCTTGATTGGAGGCAAATTCTTCACCGGTAAGGTGCCCACGTTCTGAAAGCAGACCACTAGTCGTTTTTTCAATCATTGAATTCAACGTTTCAGTATTGGAAGGACGTCTAACAACAATAGTTACTAACATCTTTTCATTTGGATCAGCTGGAGTCACTTCCTTTGCGTTAGAAGGGACATCACGTTCACTACCTGGAACTCTAACCAGATTTTTTTTCATTCTTTTCACACCTAACTTTCATTTTTTTTAATATTGTTAATTTGCTATATTATATTACTACTAAAAAATTAAAGGCAAACATAGCAACCTTAGTATGTAATAAAGAAGTGTTTTTATACATTATTAAAGCACCATGTATTTAACAAATACTTTGAATAAGAAAGATAGATGGAAAATAACAACTTAAATATTTTATATAAGGACAACAAATCTAAATAATCAATATACGTCTTTAAATTTAATAAACAAATATTTACACAGTATAAATTTAGATACCATTTCGTATCAAATACTTGCAAACTTACTATAATAATTTTTACGTACCTGTAAACAGTAAGAAAGTAAGTAAAACAAAATTATGGAGGAAACAATTATGAATGGACATTTACAAAGACATCCACATTTCGGGGATATATTAGTAGAACATTATATGGAGAATCATCGAAATCCACTTTTAGTTCATGCCCCAAATGAAAGATTAGCAATACGAATGATTTTTATAAAAAGAAAATTGATAAAAAACCTAATTTAAAATCATTTTGGGAATAAAAGTAAATCTATGACCTATTTTTACACGTATCGGCTGTACCCCTTTGCAGAATAAATTTATACTCAAATGTTAAAAATAAATTTAACTACTATTTTTTAAGAAGGAGATTTCAATGGATTTTGTGACTCTACAAAGTATTATTCAGACCGGTTTAGAGGAAGATACCTTCAGGATTAAAGCAGAGAGCGTAGGTAGTTCTCAGATTAGCAGAGTAATGAATTTATTGTATAATGGTGAGCTTCTATTAGAACAGGCATCTTTGACTACCATGGAAAATCGTATTATTGTAACCGGCCGCCATACAGTAGACATCTTGGGACAAGCAGCTCTTCATGGATCTTATGAGTTTTTTCTTGTGGACGATAATCCTCAATGTACTATTGGAGTTATTCTACCTCCTGACTGGATTCCAGAAAGGTTAAAGTCTGCTTTGGATGTAATTTTCCAGATTTTTCAATGTACCTATAATATATCGGACAGTGGTTTGATTATATCTTCTGTCTCGGATGTCATTCCACCTCAAAATGTCTCTCATTTACCAAGTGTACCGTTAACTATCCCGCAAGGGATTTTAATCTTTTCTTCATTTTATGGGTCAGGTCCTACCTTTAATCTATTAGAAAGTATTTTTGGTAGACAAATGCCACTAAATTTAAGGAATTTACTGAATACTGAAGACTTTACTCCAGGACCTATAGAAGCTGCAGTACAACTCAACCTTCCCGCTTTAGGTCCTATAAGTTTCTCGAATACAAGATTTGTTTTTCAAAGGGATGTCTTCACTTTAGTAAATGATATATCCCTTGCTATAGGAAATGAAATTCTCCTTCTAAAGGGAGGGGGAGATGTACAACCTGATAACACTTTTAACATCTCTTTTGGTTTAGTGGGGGTTCGAAAAGAGGGCCACCAAGAGGTCGTAGCAAATGAATGGGTTAATCCTTTAGGACTTACCGGTTTAACAATCCGACAGTTTGGAGTCAGTATAGGCGTTGAAACTAGAGGAACAATCTATGGGATGTATGGAGAGATTGCTCTTGGGCAAGAGGGGGATGCAAATCAAATTATTCTAGAAGTGGGTGGCGAAATACTCAATGGAAACACTCCACAGGCAATGATTGCTTCAATTAGGCCTAGTAATCCTTCTACTAGCGGTATAGCCCTAACTAAGGTTATTGAAGGACTATCAATGATTCCAATTGGTAACTTTCCTATACTTAAGGAAATTATGGTTGAACACTTTGAGGTATACATTGTTTTAAAACCAGAGGGGTATCGACATCCTATAAACAATGTAACTTATCATGGATTATCTTTAAATACCAGCATTTCTCTGTTTGGGTTGTCTATAAAGGCAGATATGCAGTTCATCCCAAATACAGGAATAAAGGCAATAGGTGAACTCGGACAATTTAATCTTGGAGGGGCTCTCAAGATTACTGATGCTTCTGGAGAAAGAGGCCCGCTCTTTCAAATCGACACTACAAGAGGAAGTGAACAGGAACTAGGATATGTTTATTTGTCCTGTAAATTGTTTTTATTTGGTCTCTCCCAAACTTTAGAGGCAAAGGCCAAACAAGATAGCTTTTCGCTTGCTTTGGACTATAGCATACAAGGTTTAGGGAGTTTCCGATTGGATTGCCTTTTGAAAAAAGAGGAATTCCATGGAAGCAGTGAAATCACTTTTGATTTTGGTGATCGAACAATCCCGCTCTCCGTTGGGGGCCAACAAATTGGTGGTGTCAACTTAGGCAGCCAGACAGTGGGCACTCTCCGTTTAGCTGGGCATGTAAAAGGAAGACTAGAAGTTCATTTGACAGTCCAAACCTTCCAACTTAGTCTAAGCGGAAATCTCTCTGCACTGGGACTTCCTGAATTTTTAGTACAGATGACAATCGACGAACCCTTTGAGGATCTCAACAATCTGGCAGAACTTTTTTATGAAGAACTAGTAAGGAAAGCGGAAGAATTACTAAGAACACCTTTAGAAAATCCTGCTTTGCTATTAAGATGGATTCAATCAGGGGTTGTAAACCTTTCAAGAGAAGTGGGGGATGTATTGAGTAATCTTTACAATAAACCAATTGCTGAAGCAGCCCAGCTGCTTAAACAGGCACAATTTAGTTCAATTCAAGCAGCAACGATTCTAACTGCAAACTACCAAGGGGCAGAAAGAATGATTGGATCGTTTCTGAACATGGGAGGATATGGAGCAAGAGAAGTACTAGAAGCTCTGTATCATGGATTATGCTGGGAAGTTGACAGAGCCATCCGTGAATTAGTCACAGGTTCTACGGATGATTTAAATAGTGTTGTCCATGCTATTACAGATGTATTAAATTGGAATGGTGAAATGCTTGCCGATGCATTTAACAGATTGGAATATGAAGCTAACTATATTGGGAATAGCTTGCATAATTTGGGTTGGAATGCAGCGCAAATTACACAAAAGCTACATAATCTTGGGAAAAGCATAAATGAAGTGACTAATTTTCTTAAAGATCATATGAAATTGGATGCAAACAATATAAGCAATTTGTTTAAAGATACATTAGGACTAAATGAAATTGTTACTGCGAAGGAATTAATGGCTGCGTTCAGAGATGTAAATATTATAGCTCTTGCCATTAAAGAGTCATGGAATAAAAATATAAATGAGGTAACTGATATCTTAAGAAAGGCACAGTTTAGTTTGAATGATGTTGCATTTGGAACAAGATATCTTGGAGAATTGGAACATGGTAATGATCCCTCGAAAATTAGCGAGATTGTTTCAAAAGCATTAGCTTTGTCAGAATACAGTCTTGAAGAGGTTGTAGAGGGAATAAAGTTCACTTACATACTTACAGACGAAAGACTTACTTCACTATTAATTATATCGGATTTTTCGCCAGGTGATGTAGCAACTTATGCTCAGGGAAAATTAAATTGGGATGCGGAGCAAATAAGTGAAGTATTTGTAAAACTTAACGTAGAGACAGAAAAAATTATTGAGGGATTAACGCAGGCGAAATTTCCAGATATAGATATTCAGAGAGCGGATGAAAAAATTAAGGAAGTTTTGCATACTCCATCTATTCCTGTTGATTTAGGTGGGATTAAAATTCGTAATCATATAAGATTGTAGTAGTAAGTATAGAGATATTTACTAAAAAGCTAAATATATTTTATTTAGTCCTAAGTTTAAGAAATTAGTTTTAGACTACTATTACTTTTTCTGTAGTCTTGCAAATTTGAATGGAAGAAGGTTTTTTTATGTACATTACATATTCTCACTTTACATTAATAATACCAGTGGGGGATTTATCCGATTCTAAAGTTGATATTCTAAAACAAACATTAAACGACTACCTTGAAATTAATAGACCGAATCCACAAACTATTACTTTTCGAAATGGCTCATCTATATTGACCGTCCAGCCTAATCTGATTTTCTTTACAGCGATAGAAAAAGACGCCAGTGAAATAAATATAGAAAATATATCAAACGAATTAATAAAAGTAAAAAACTCATTAGGCCTTAGCCAACCTTATCAGATTCAAATGATTCTAGAGGGGATTGAAAAGAGTCAAGAGAATATTATGGAAAAATCTAAGGTGCCGATTCCTGAGGCCGCTAAAGCTCTAGATGCAGTGGGAATTGGATATCGATTTATATTAAATTATAATGATTTCACAGGAAATGCTCATATTAATCCATATATAGAAGATAAACAGAAAATTATTTATAATGTAGATTTTCTCAGTAAAAAAACATATCAAAATGAAGATATGAAATCCATTTTTAATCAGTTGTTTACTTTGGCGACTAGTAATACACAGGAAGCAGCTAAAAAAATATTTACTTGAAAAAGGGATACAAGTCATATGTAGCAATTTATATAAGAGAATAAGATTTTGACTGCACCAAAATACCCAATCCCTCTTATTCCTGACCTAAGTAAGCTCTCTAGTGTATTGTTGGTAATCTGATATAAATATTAGTTTATGTTATAAACGGGCGCTATTATTGAACAAGATAAGTAAAAAAGGATTAATCTTTTTTATAAAAACCAGTCTTATTGATCAATCTTATTTTAATGGATGCTTTATATTTATTGTAAAATGCTTTATTACCAACAAAAGTAGTTCATTTAGTACCCATTTTTTGTCCATATATAATGAGAAAAATGGGTACTTCTTTAAATAGAGACACCAAAGTGGTTACATTCTGAATAAAAATATATTATCCAAATACTAAGACTCATTTCACAAAAATCATTATTTTTAGGGTTTTAATTGCTAAAACCATTTTATTCCACCAGATTCTAATCGGAAGTATTTAGGTAAACAATTCATCAAATTAACAATTTTTTCAATGCGCGGAATATAAGTTGAAAATTCTGAAAATCAAAACGATAAATTTGATATTTCTATAAAAATCAATGTGTCGAACCTTTCGAATCATATATGAATTGTTTTGGAAAAAGTTATCCTTTAAGCTAATGTAACTCCCGTAATCCACTTAAAATTATTATCTTTATATGAATAGGTATAGGTTATTAGGTAATGATAGGTGCATCTTACACAAGATTAAATGGGTTTAGCTAGGTAAATCTATAAAATTTTAGTTTAGAGATTCATGTCTTTTTACAGCAGAAGAGGAGGTATATAAATTACACCTCTAGTGTTCGTTAAATTCCTATTTAACGAACAGAAAATATGCACTTCTCTTTATCAAATACATAAAAATCCACTGTATCTCTTTTATAAAATACAATGGATTTTTTGCCATAGATAGATTAACATATTAACTTCTTATCCCTTAGAGAGATAGTTCATGTCATGTATTAATTTCATCACTTTCTTCTAATTGACGTTGTTCTAAACGCTCAATTGCAGCTCGACGTTTAGTATCATCAATATTCGTATAAAGAGATGTAGTTTCCATCGAATTATACGAATATTGATTTTCCAACAGAACCAAATCTTTATTTTCATTATAATGATAAGTTGCGTATGTATGACGCAACTTATGAGGGCTCTGTTTTTCATCAAATGCTCTAGTATATTTCTCTGTGAGTTTTTGTATAACATTTTAGCTTGATAGCGATGTGGCTCTACCTCGTTGTACACAATGAAAGTATTTCTTCCACAAGAATCTAAGGCACTAAAACAAATAAAAGTTTTTTCATTTATTTACAAAAAATTCAGTTAATGGTTTTTTATTCCTTCTAATGTATATATCTATTAAATTAAGTTGTTTATATACATTTATAATAGTTTTGTTTGCATATTTATTAATTTTCGTACTATTAAAACTTTAAATTTTTTTCAATTAAATCGTTTGCCTCTTCTGTATAAGGTATATATACTTTGAGGTGTAAGGATTAATACCTTATAAAAAATTTAAAGGAGGTTTTTTTATGAAAAAAATGAAAAAGTTAGTGAACATTGCGTTAGCCGGAACTATCGGTTTAGGAGGGTTGGGAGCATTTGCACCAACAGATGCAAGTGCAGCTGAGGTCTCTCCTGCTAAAACTAATATTCCTACTAACCTATCTACTGAATTACCTACTAATTTTGTAGAGTCTAAGTTACCAAATGCAGCGAAAGCTAGTGCGAATTTAGATGTAAGTATAGATGTATTAGGTATCGCTAATTTGATTAGGAATGCTATTAATAGTCAAACTAATCGTTCAGGATTTGTAAAAGGTGTAATGGAATCAACATTTTATTCTGCAGGTCAACGTTATAATGTTATGGTTTTTAACTTAAACCAAAACTATGAGGATCGTTTTAACGGTGTTAAATTCTTTGGAACAACAGTATATGATGGAATCACTTTTGGAATTTGGGTATTTGAGGATGGGGAATTCACGAATAAAGGTGATGGTGGATGGATTAACTGGGCATTTAGAGGTTGGTTCGATCGTGATGGTGGCCATGTTAAATTTTATCGCCCATAAAAATAAACCACAAAATCAGCCAATTTTGCGGTTTATTAAATAAAAAGTATTATCTAAGCCTAGGAGATCATATTCTAAAATCAACTCCTAGTAAAAACAGTATAGTTGATATTTGTAAAAAAGAAAAGCACTCTCGGGAGTGTTTTTCTTTTTTATTTAAAAATTAAGATTTTTAGGAA
Organism: Bacillus sp. ISO11; assembly: GCF_003458115.1. Lineage (NCBI taxonomy): Bacteria > Bacillati > Bacillota > Bacilli > Caryophanales > Bacillaceae > Bacillus > Bacillus sp. ISO11. The sequence goes on from NZ_QXCO01000051.1 coordinate 10,923, forward strand.
TGGAAACAACAAACCCTTTATCTTCTTTATTGACGTAATAAGCTGTAAATAAACAATAAGATTGTTAGTATTTTTTATCATTTTAGTTAAGGAGACTCCTTCCTCAAGGAGCGTGAAGCGTTCAATTGTATATAAACCCATTTATGTTCAATTAATATTGGAGCATATAAAAAGACACTATGTATAATATAGTGTCTTTTTATAAGTTGACTTATTCTGAAAGAAAATGTAGTGATTAATAATAATTTCTTGGATACTTCTTGGTTAATTATATGATAACACTATCATATAAGAATGTAAATGCGTTTATGTGTATATATAATTTTATTATATTTTAGATGCATTTGAATTTCATTCCATTTCCAAAAATTCCAGTTTCTTTGTTTTTATAAAAGTGATTTTGAACGTAAGGAATTTGTAAGGAAGAGGTAAGAAAAAAGAGATTTTCATTGTGTATGATTAAAATGTATAGAAGAGTGAGAGGAGGAACAAATACTATAAATTTATATGAAAAAACAAATCAATTAATAAGACTTGTATGGAAGAAAAGAGACATTACAAAGATTAACATACATGTAAAAAAGGATAGGCCATTTTCAGGTCAGAAATTTGTTTGTGAAATAATGGGCATAAGAATGATTACAAATTCAATAGCGCCCTTTTGTCTTTGGGTAAGATGTAAGCTGTGTGATTAGTTGAAAAACAGCAAAAAACATCTATACGATATAAATAGGGGAGAGGAATATTTTGATGAAAAAGCACCGTCAAATTACATTTACAGGTTTAGCCCTTTTAATAACTGGAGGTTCCCTGCTATATACAACTCCAACCTCAATTGTAAAAGCAGAGTCCATTCAAAATGTATCTAATTCGTTACAAAAAAACAGTCAAAGGAATCGTAATTCTGTCAAAGAGGCAATGCGGGATACATTGCAACTTGGATATCCAGGGATACTTGTTAAAACTTTTGAGGGTGGAAAAACATGGAGTCATGCAGCTGGGGTAGCAGATCTAAATACTAAGAAACCAATGAAAACAGATTTTCGTTTTCGAATTGGCAGCGTGACAAAAACGTTCACTGCCACAGTTGTACTTCAATTAGCAGGAGAAAGCCGCTTGAATTTAGACGATTCTATTGAAAAATGGTTGCCTGGTGTCATTCAAGGAAATGGATATGATGATAAACAGATTACTATCCGGCAATTATTGAATCACACAAGTGGTATCACTAATTACACAAGGTCAAAGGATTTTAATATGATGGATACAAAAAGATCCTATACTGCTGAAGAATTAGTAAAGATGGGAATATCCATGCCTCCAGATTTTGCTCCAGGAAAGAGCTGGTCGTATTCAAATACAGGATACGTATTACTAGGGATCCTAATTGAAAAAATAACTGGGAGCAGCTATGCGGAAGAGATTGAAAAACGTATTATTGAACCACTTGAATTATCGAATACATTCTTACCTGGGAATTCAAGTGTGATTCCAGGAACCAAGCATGCCCGTGGATATATCCAATTAGACAGAGCAAGTGAGCCAAAAGATGTTACTTATTATAACCCAAGTATGGGGAGCTCTGCCGGTGACATGATTTCAACAGCTGATGATTTAAACAAATTCTTTTCTTACTTACTTGGGGGGAAATTACTAAAAGAACAGCAACTAAAGCAAATGCTTACAACAGTCCCTACAGGAACAGATGAACTTGGCGATTACGGGCTTGGAATTTCCAAAATGAAGCTTTCAAACGGTGTATCGATATGGGGGCATGGAGGAACCATACCTGGATTTTTAACTTTTGCTGGGGGCACACTTGGAGGCAAGCATACATTGGCCGTCAATTTAAACAGTATTAAAGCTGATAGTCCTGATCCTTTTAAAAATATTTTACTTGCTGAATTTAGCAAGTAGGTTAAAGGGGAGAACGGATAAATTTTATCATATTTTCATAGTGAAACAAATGAAAACGATTACTAATTTAAGGAGGTAATTACATGGTGAAAAATAATCTAACTGGTGTGTTAGCCACTGCATTAGCGGTAACTATGATCCTACCAACAGGAGCAAAAGCATTTTCTGAAAGTAAGACTACAGTTGTAGCTGGTGAAGAATTAGCTAGTCAGGAACTGAAGAAGATTGCAGCAGAAAAGGCGGAGCTACTTACAAAGTCCCATGGAGCGAATAGCGTGCAGTATGCGCTAATTGATAATGGAAAACTTATTTTGTCGGGTCAGACTGGCAAGAACGATATGGAAGGGAGACAGCAGCTAACCAAAGATACTCTATATGGGATTGGTTCAGTCAGTAAAATGTATGCAACAGCGGCTGTAATGAAATTGGTCGACGAAGGAAAAGTTGATTTGGATGCTCCCGTTGCCCGTTATATTCCTGATTTTAAGATGAAAGACAGTCGGTACAAGCGCATTACACCGCGAATGTTATTGAATCACTCCTCTGGCTTGCAAGGTTCTACGTTAGGTAATGCATTTTTATTTAACGATAATGATACCTATGCCCATGATGCCTTGTTGCAGCAATTATCCAATCAGAACTTGAAGGCGGACCCTGGTGCTTTCTCGGTATACTGTAACGATGGCTTTACGTTAGCCGAAATTTTGGTGGAAAGAGTTAGTGGTATGGGCTTTACCGAATTTCTACATCAAAGCTTTACAGGACCTTTAAAGATGAATCATACGAAAACGCCGCAGGACAAATGGAGAGACGAAAATCGGGCCGGACTATATTTCCCGGCGTATCAAGGACAACTTCCAATTGAATCAGTGAATGTAATTGGTACGGGAGGCATATCTTCTACGGCAGAAGATATGGTACGATTCTCACAATTATTTATGGGACAGGGAAAAGGTATCCTTTCTGATAAGGTAGTAAAGGCGATGGAGCAAGAGGAATATAAAAAAGGAATGTGGCCGGGGACTGGAGATAATATTTTTAACTATGGTCTTGGCTGGGATAGTGTGAACCTATACCCATTCAGTGAATATGGGATTAAAGCTTTGGCCAAGGGCGGTGATACGGCATTGCAACATGCTATACTCGTCGTGCTTCCGGAACAGAAAATAGCAGCGGCTGTATTGTCATCTGGTGGCCGCAGCTCTACAAATCAATTAATGGCAACTGAATTGCTGCTCGCCACGCTTAAAGAAAAAGGTACTATTAAGGACATCAAGCCAAATAAATCCTTTGGCAAGCCGATCAAAGTCAAAATGCCTCAAGGTGTAGCAAAGAAAGCAGGATTTTATGGCAATAGCGAAACTCATTTTAAAATTGAAATTACGAAGAACGGAGAACTATCCTTACCATCTAGTAGAGAAGAAAAATATGTATATACTGCTGATGGAAGCTTTATTAATGAGAAGGGTACTTCTAAGCTCAATTTCGTAACCGAGAGGAATGGAAGAACTTATTTGAAGGAGAGCGCATATAAATCGCATCCAGGTTTAGGGCAAAATGTGATGACCCACTATTTAGCTGAGAAACTAGAAGACAACGTGCTATCGAAGAAAACCGCTGCTGCATGGGCAAAGAGGGAAGGCGTTAAATTCTATCTTGTAAACGAGAAATTTAGCTCTATTCAATATCTTGTTCAACCGAAACTTCTTACTACACAAATTAATCGTAAGGAAGGCCCAGCAGGCTATTGGGATGGTAGAAAAATTACAGGTCCGAATACCGCAACGCATCAACTCCAAATTCCCGTGATGAATGGCCGTGATACGACGGAAACGAACTTCTATACAGAAGGTGAAAATGAATATATGGAGATGGCTGGGTTGTTATACGTAAGTGAATCTAATGTAAAACCGATTGATATAGGCCAATCATCCAAAGTTACGTTGGGAGAAAATGGGCATGCGAAATGGTTTACAATCCCGCAAGCGGCGACAGAGAAAATGATTACCGTGACGTTGCCGTCAAAAGGTTCATTTGCGGTGTATGATGAGAAGGGAGTTTGCATCAACTTTACCATCGTGAGTGGCAATAACAAGGTGAAACTGCCGAAAAACGGAAGGATTGTATTCGCTGGGGCACCGAAATCAGAATTTGCAATCTCGGTGAAATAGCTACATTGAACTACTCACCACTTAACGTCCTTACGGACTTTTTGAAGTGGGAGATTCCTGCGAACACCGATGTATCCACCGGTTATCTTAGCAAACTCTACCCGTAGTCCCTACGGTGAGAACAAAAGTATCTTGTACGTTGCCGCACCACACTCCCTACTTTAGCTTGGTTTTCGCAACTTCGGCAAGCATGGGGCGATAGAACGTTGAAGATTTTACGGTTGCAACGTTTTTCTGCAACCAACCTCATATCTTCAGTTTTCGAAGAGCAATCTGTACAAGTAAATGATAGCAAACATGTTGGCTTATGCCAACCAACATTCACCTCCCACTTAAAATTGGTGTTTCACACCTTCACATTTTTGAGGAAGGAGTCTTCTGTTGAAAAACGATAAATTTGTGAAAAAAGAGGCATTCTATAGCAGGTATCATACTTGTGTAGAATGCCTCTTTTTTCTCTTGTACAGAAGAATCTATATACAATGATGAGGAAAGAGCAGGTAGGAATAATAAGATGGAATAGGAAGTGAAGTCAATGACAAATGAACCTAAATTCGAATTATGTGAGACGTACGGCACTGGTATAATGTATGGTTTCAGTATACATAATGACTGTTAAGATAAGAAGGAACCTGAATTTGAATAATGGGAGATGTGAGGAGTCGATGTTGTTTAACAAATTATCCGGTAATTGAATAAAAGAATATGAATAGAAAAGAGCCCCCATTAATTTATCGGAGGCTCTTATTTTTTACTTCAGTACAGAAGGAGTCGTCTTTTCTAACCATAGAATGCCATCATATTGTTCTGTAGGAATCATGATTTCTTCTTTTAATTTATTTCCCCAATAACTTGCTGCAGTAGGAGTAAACATCCATGAAGTTTCTGGTCGGTTACTTTCTCCTTTTAAGTTAACGAAAACATGGGGACTTCCTACAGTGCTGATGATTTTTTCAACGCTTTGTTCTTCATGTTCATTATGTACAGGAATAACATTTTCATTAACATCATCCCAACTGCTTCCACTATACGCAAATACACCAATTGTGTACATTTGGTCTTTGATACGCTGTGGAAGATAATCCATCATATTTGGGCCAACATAATTGTATTGCTGCACCTTCGTAAAGTCTAATATCATTTTCGAATTTTGTTTTCGAATATGATAATTATGCCCCCACACAATAATTTTTTTATTTTTATATTGCATTTCAGTGAGCCATGCGAAATTTTGTGCCATTTTTTGATCTCGGATATAAAAAGAATAGTCTGTCAGGTTAGGTGAGGAGATGCCACCTCTGACTTTCATATCAGCATCTAGATGCGTTTTAATCGCATCAATCCGTATACTGATTGATTTCTCAAACAAATTCACATCATACGTAGGATGTGGTGCAACTTGAATCAATTCAGATTTATGATTCTGAATAAACATTCTAACCTTTTCAAACTTGTTAATTACGGGCTGTATTTCCATTTTAAATCGATCATAGGGATATGTTTTATTTTTATTGTAATACCTATCCAGTTCAATCAACTCTGACACTGCTGTATCAAATTCACTCGCCACTTCAGGATTTACTTTTTGCAACCATTCTTTTACATAAGAGCGGAATGAAGATTTATAAAACAAATTCATATCAAAACCAGCTAATGTGAGTGGCTTCCCTTTTTCTTTTTGTTCTTTCATATAGGTAAATAATTGTTCAAGTTCCTCAGTTTGCCATACAGGGTATAAAGATTGTTTCATCGCTTCCGTAGCGGTTAAGTTATCAAAATTTTGCTGAACAGCTGCTGCTTCTCCAAGCCCTGTTTCAAATGCAATCACATCATATCCCATTTCCTCATGTAAGTACTTAATCATACGTATTTTGGATTGATTGATTTCCTTTGCACCATGCGTACTTTCACCAAGTACAACAATGCGCTTGTCCTGTACGGCCTCTTTAAGAAATGATAAATCCTCTCTTGTTTGGGAAGTTGGTTCATTTAATATTTTTGCATGTCCGTTTAACCATTCCTCCCATTTGGGTTGATCGACTGGTTTTTCTGCTGCGAATGCAACAGATGTAAAGGTGGTACAGGCAAGAAGGGTACTCATTAGTCCAAGTTTCCATTTATTACGCACAACAACGCCTCCAAGTATCATAGTTTACAAGCTGGAAAAAATAATACCAAAATTTACTAATATAACATTATTTATAATAATATATATGATAATCTCTAACAATACTAATATTGTGAAAATTTAAAAGTCTCCTTCATTGTAGTGAAGAAACCCTTCTTTCTATGTCACGTCTTGTAATCAAATATACACATTGCATGTACGTTTTCTGCATTCCTCTTGTGTGGAATCTGGAATGAGTACATGAATTTCAAAGTTCATTTTTATCCAAAAGGATCAAAAATCATTAATTTACATAATGTATTTATCGTAAACGTATTAGTTTGAACAAATGTATTAATCTATTATATATATATATATTGTGTGTTACAGTGTGAAGTAGAAACTCGCGTGTTTCAAATACAACATTTTTATCTTCTTGATGGCCTCTTATCTTTCCGTAAGAGGTCCTTTTTTTATCCCTCCATATTGCATAGTCGTTAAAATACTATGAAAAGATACTAAAGACTACTACATTACTATATTCTCTAGTATTTTTTCTTTACCTAGATTATCTACTGTTGGGCAAACGATAATTTAAGGGTTTTTTGTATAATTTTCACAAAATTACTTTGATTCATTATTTATTTCACTATAAAATAATAAAAGGATATATAGAGTCAACGATTATAAGAATAGGTATGTCCTTTTTTGCAATGCTAATCCAAATTGAAGCCTAATACTGAAACGGTAAATGAGTAGAATTAGGGCTGAAACAGATAGTGAGGAAAGTAAAACAATAATAGCAAACAATACTTATAATGAAAACTTTCATAATGGACTGTCTATGGATGGAGAAAGAATACGAAAATATAAAGGGGTAAATGAATATGAATAGATCCTTCAAAGGTATTGCATTAGCAGGGTTAAGTGTTAGTTTCATGCTAGTAGGTTGTACATTAAATACATATGGACTTACACAGTCAGAGTATAGAAAAGTAGATAAGTATTATGATGCAGATAAAATGGTATCTGACCTAAAGAAATTGCACTATAGTGATGAACACATTGAAAACCAACTAAGAAACGCATTGTCTAGAATTGAGTATGAACAGGGAAGTAAGGAAGACGAATCAAGTAGTAAAGAAAGTAAATCAAATGTATCAGACACGGAAGGTGAAAAGAAGGTAAAGGTATCTGAAAAAGATTACCCTTATCGTTTGACTGAACTACACTTAGAATTCCAGTATCATTTAAAAAAACTAGAAAAGAAAACTGATAAATTATTTACAGAAGAGGGTGTCTACATAGGTGAGATAGATTCCTTAATTAGTCACATTAGTTTGGATATAAACCGTTTTGAAAAAATCAAGCCACCTAAAAAGTATGAAGATTACCAATTCTTAATACAAGAAGGGGTAGAAGAGATTAGAAAACACCTAATAAAAGTAGAAGATGCAGTTAGACAGTATGATGACCGTAAGTATGATGGTGAATATGATAAGGATAAAGCAAAAGAAATCATACAAAACGGTATGTTTGGGATAGATGATGGTGTTTCTAAATGGGAGACAGTATTTAATGGGATAAACGAAAAATACCCTGATGTAGAGCAAGAGGTAAAGGAAGAGAACCAGAAACATGCGAAAGAGGGTCATCGTGAGGATGATTTAAATGAAAAAGTTAGTGGTTCAGAAGTTGATAAATACAAAGCAGCCATCGTAGGAAATACAAATAAGATGGATGAAGTTATCAGACTGATACAAGATATAGGGCATTCAGATGTAAAGGATTATGAGTCAAAGAAAAGTGAAATCCAACTGAGTTTGGATATAGCAAAAACACACGTAAGAGACATGAAATACCTTGAGGCACCTAAAGAGTTAGAAGTTGAACAGGAAAAGATAAAACAGGCAATGGATAATTACTGGGATGCTCTGCGACTGCTTTCAGAAGCATTAGAAGAACAAAATAATAGTAAGTTTGAACAAGCAAATAACAAAGCAGAACAGGCAATGAAACTTTTTAAAAAAGCAACTGACAGTATTAAAAGTAAAACGAACTAATCATGAAAATGGTCATGTGGTGGTATCCCTATTATAAATTAATAAATAAAAAAGATAAGATCGGATAGTAGGATCTTATCTTTTCACAAAGAGAAATATATTGCAAGATATCTTATTGTTCATAGTAGTATATGTAACTTTCGATTTCCATATACATTTCACAATTAACAATAATATCTATATTGAGAAATCGACCATAAAAATTCTAAAAGGGGGATCTTCATTATTCTGGAAAACCCCCACGCTAAGAAAAAAACTAGCCCCCACATGAGAGACTAATTGACGTGAAATTCGTTATTGGAATTTATTTATATTTCTCTACGTACTAAATAAAAAGCTAAGGAACCTATAAATAATAGGCGTAATCAAACTAGACGAATATGACCTAGTAATAGTAAAAAGAGAGAGTATAACTACATAGATAACAACTATTCCTATAAATACAGGAATTTCAAATTGAAACTTCCTACATTGTTTTATGTTCCTTTATAATAATTCTCCAATTAGGCAAACTACAAGATCTAGTATACTACCAAATATGATGAGAATTATAATGAATCCAAATAAGTTAGGCAAATCATTCTGGTAAAAATAAATAGGATCAAAAATATATGACATCAAGAGCAATATGATAATAAAAGTAAGCAGATTTGCAGCATAACTAATTGAAAATCTTCCCAACGTAAGTATCCTGACAAATATATACCCTTGATTAACTAATAACTGCCCTATACGTTATATAGGCTAAAATAACTGAAAGGTTTATTCTGATAAAATCCAAATGACTACAACAATTCCTGTAACTGCTGCACCTCCAAAAAAACCTACCAACATTTTCCCATTAGAACCAGTAACAATTTCTTTTAAATCTGCTTTTGCTTTTTTCTTGTCTTCTCCTGTTGAAAAGAGATAACTAATAAAATGTACGACTAGTGAAACTAGTGCCGCGATTATTTCTATCATTACTTATGTCCCCCTAATAATGTGTACTATTAATCAATAATTGCCTTATACATTATATCAGTTAAGGTACATGGAAAATAAAATTAATTATTTATATAATCAATTTTATTAATTGATATCGCATTACTATAAGATGGCCCATATCAAAAAAGACACCAAATAATTCCTTAGCGTACGAAATTCGCGTTTTGTTGGCAGGCCCACATGCCCATCAAGCTAAGATTTTAAAATATTCTCTAAATGGAAAGTTTGTGTTTTTATCGTTTTGGAGGTAAAAGTTGTTGTAAGTCATTATAAATCGAAAAAACGAAGTTTGGTTGTTGCAAACTTCGTTTTCGCTTATATCTTTTTATTGTTTTAAAAATTCTCCCATTATTTCCATTACGTCCTCTGAATCGTTTACTTTATCTTTTGAAAAACGCCATTGTTCTTTTCCATATCGCTCCATCTCAACCTTTATTACTTTTTCTTTATCTGAAACTTTTGCTTCTGGCAAAATAGATATAAAGTAACCAAACGATTGGCTAAATAATTTAGGCTGTTCAATTCCTGGATTTTCTTTTAGCAATCTTTCATTTTCCTTATGTAATTTTGGTTGCAATTCGCTTAATAATAATGGTTTTACTTTTAATTCCACTTCAACTTTATCTTCCTCAGGAGAAGAACCTACTGATTTTACTTTAAATGTAACTTTTTCCTGCAATACAGATTTCAACTTTTTATAATAGTTTTCAAATTCCTGGTCACTAATTCCATTATGCGTACTGGACAGTGCATCTTTTTTAAATTCTTGTTGTATATTTTGAGTAAATTGTTTTCCATCTTCACCGGATAATTTATTAATTTTGTTTATATCCTTATCATAATAAATAGCATTTATATAGGATTTTAGAGCTTCAGCTGGCTTGTTTAAGTCTTTTGTATTCTTTTCTATTTCTTGCGTATCAATTTTGAAAGAAACTTTTTCTGTTTCATCGTCTCTTTTTTTTGTTTCTTCATTGGAATAAACGAGCTCATATGATGAGGCCTTATTCACTTCATAGTAGAGAATCCCCGATGTTTTTTTACCAGGTTCTAATTCTATTAAACGTAATTTATCTGAATCAGCCTTATCATATTTCTTCATTTTTTCATCACCTTGATATAGTGTAAAGAGATAAGGTGATATCTCTAACATTTCATCCCCTTTATTTTTCAAACTCACTTTGAATTTCAATACTGTATCTTTATTTATTCCTCCCATGCTCCCACTTAATGGTAATACGTACTCAGCATTTTCAACTTCAACTTCCACATTTTTTGAAGACGAAGATGCCTTTCCGTTTTTTACAGTTGTAGAACTTTGTGAAGAACTACAACCAGTCACAATAGTTAATGTGAATATAAACAAAAAACAAATCATAAAAATCTTTCTAAGTTTCACTTAAAACCCCTCCATCCCCTTGTTTAAAAACATTTACTATTTTACCATAAAATTCTATTCATATGTCTATTGAGCGACAAGATAGCCAAACTTAGAGATAGAAGGACTAGAGATCCTCCAAGCCATACTGGTGACATTGTGCACTTGTTACCTTGTGACTACAGAAACGATTGAAATTCCTATTTGTAGAACGAAATTATTAAAAATTTACATTTGATGTATTCGGATTAGCTTCAATTAAATAATTTTGTTGAGGTAGTGCAAGTCACCAACTCAATGCATCTCAAATTATCATAAAAGGAATGCAAAGATAAAAAGGACAATCCTATATATAGAAGAAGTTAGTTGATAAATCGAATTTGAAAATAAATGAAGCGGTATTAAAAGACATGTATAAAAAGAAAGAAGTGATTGAAAAAAGCTCACCAAAATAAGAAAGTCTTAAGCAGTATCAATCTATAGTTCATTATAAAAAATACCAAACAAGATGATATTGTTTTCCAATGAGATAAAATGTATAATGAGAGTGTAGAGATAAACCTTTTATTAAAGGTTTTAACTTACTAACTATGTGCATAATAATAAAAGACGAGATGCTGGTAACATCCCGTCTAACTTGTAACTGCTGCCGTTAGGTGGTAGATTGCAAAGTTTAATTATTTTTTCTTCGAACCACCTTTCTTACGTTTGGCAGACGTCTGGGTGGTTCTTTTACTTTTATTATTACGTTTTGCTACTAACTTGTTAGCACAAGCAGTTGCAAAAGTTGTTATGAACACTGTTACGAATAGTTTCGTAGCGTCCTGTAATAATTGTTGTAAAAATTCCATATCGGTTACACCTCCTTTCCCTCTAAATTAAGAGAAAGAAAGGTTGCAACCTCCCACCACACGCCTTCAGTTACTAGCAATATTATACCATAATTAGAATTAGTTATAGTTTATAATTTATTCCGTTTGAAAAACATATTAGGATTATATAATGAGATTAAGATTATATAAAACGCCACTATATATAACAAATTTGGAATGTTTAGGGCGTTAAGCTATCTTATAAATAGACTTCAATATAATAACTTTGACACCCAAATTTCTATGATTTTCTGATTGTTATTAAAACGCGTTTTTCGTGTGCCACAAATGAATCTAATCATTCAGCCGACATAGCTGAAAAGTCATAAAAAGTGAGCATGAAAAAATCAAATAGGTAACAGAAAAGAGATGCGAAAGAAGATGTGCCAGTAAAAGAAATACATACCACTATTAATGCAGGATCCTTTAAATATAGCATTAATTTAGATATAAAGTCGTACTGTTTATTAAAAAGTTGTACCGTTTTAAAGTTATTTAAACTGTTTACAAAAAAATTTACGGTCTTATTTCTTTAATAATAAATTAGAAAAAGTATGAATCCACATTAAGTAACTAAAAATAATTTAAATGTTATAATGAAAAGTTATAATTTTTGAAATGCACTCCCAATTGTTAGATACAGTCTAACAATTGGGAGTGCATTTTTTTTGACTAAATTTACTTCAGAAGACAAATTGAATGTAGTCATACGTTAATAAAATGGACGTGAAAATATAAAAGATATCGTTAAATTATGGGGAGTGAATCATGAAGTGGTTCGTATGTAGATAAAACAATTTAAATATTATGAAATCCAAGCATTTGAAAAAGTTTATACAACGTATTCTGCGCAGTATAAACTAGACGTATTAAATTATATGATCGAGAATAGGACGTCTCAAACGAAACATCATTTATTTTTAATATCCCATTTTAAAAAAAGATAACAAAGTGGATATTTTATAAAAATATCCACTACTAATTAAATTTTTTATGTTGATGGACATAGGAAAGGATTCTATAAATATAAAAATAAGATTGACAACGAAAGATTACAAGTGTAATATTCAGTTACAGATTACAAGTGTAATCCGAGGAGGGTGTAATTTAAACTAATGAAAGAATTACCTAAAATTTCGGAAGCTGAATTAGAAGTAATGAAAGAATTGTGGTCAAAATCTCCACAAACGGCAAATGAAGTAATTGAAGTGTTGGAGGTGAAAATGGATTGGAAACCCAAAACGATTCGAACGTTGATTAATCGATTAGTTCACAAAGAAGCAGTTGCTTATCACCAAGATAAAGAGCGTTTGTACTCTTATTATCCTTTGGTTTCGCAAGATAGTTATTTACAAGTAGAAACAAAATCTTTACTTAAACGTTTCTATGGTGCAGCATTTAAACCTTTACTTGTAAATTTTTTAAAAGAAGAAAAACTGTCTTCAGAAGATATTAACGAACTTAAACGTATTCTAGATGAGAAAACTGAGGAAAATCAGAGGAAGGATAGATTATAGTTGTGGAAAAATTTGTTGATATTTATCTACCTGCATTTTTTGATTGGGTGATTGAGACCTCGGTTATGGCTAGTATATTAGTGGGCCTAATCTTGTGTATCAAGGTCTTGTTTAGAAATAAATTAACTCCACGCTGGCAATATATGCTATGGATCATATTAATTATAAGACTTGTATTACCTTGGTCGCCAGATAGTTCCTATAGTATCTATTCTGTTCTTACTTACAAGAGTGATGATGCATTCATTTCTAGCCAAAACCCTGTAGCTAGCTTTCTTACAAAAGAACGTATGCAAGAATTAAAAGATATAGACAATAAAAAGTTACTCACAAAAGAAGATACTTATACCACAAGTTCAACAAAAATTGGTCAGGTAAACAAGACACAAACACACAGTAATGAAGATGATGAGACGATTTTATTTTATACAATCTTTATATACATTTGGCTTACTGGCGTTATCCTTCTAAGTGTTGCTACTTTTATAATGAACAGGCGTTTATTACTTTACATAAAAAAACAACCTGTTATTACAGATGAGAAGATTGTCCAGATTTTTGAAAAGTGT
>NZ_QXCO01000052.1:0-23712 GCF_003458115.1 Bacillus sp. ISO11
GAATGAAAGGATCTTCTCGCTGGAATAAACAACGAGTAAAGGTAGCTAGAATTCATGAATACATATCAAATACTAGAAAAGATTACTTGGACAAAATTTCAACTGAAATCATCAAAAACCACGATGTGATCGGTATAGAGGATTTGCAAGTATCGAATATGTTAAAGAATCATAAGTTAGCAAAAGTAATTAGTGAGATATCTTGGTCGCAATTTCGATCCATGTTAGAATACAAAGCAAAATGGTATGGCAAACAAGTCATTGTCGTATCGAAAACATTTGCTTCCAGCCAATTATGTTCTTGTTGTGGATATCAAAATAAAGACGTTAAAAATCTCAACCTACGTGAATGGGACTGTCCTTCTTGTTGTACACACCATGATAGGGATATTAACGCAAGTATCAATCTAAAAAATGAAGCGATAAGGCTTCTAACCGCAAGGACTGCGGGGTTAGCCTAATCAATTAGAGTTCGATAGAACTCTTTACTTAGGAATCCCTCATTTCTAAACGAAGTGAAAGTGGGGGTAGTTCAAGGTTTCATGACAAGTTGTTTACTGAACAATAAAGTTCTTTATTGGAACAGGCTACTTTCTTCAACAATCGGGCCAGATTGTTGAAGAAGAAATATAATAAAAATGCTTTTGATTGTTTTATTAAACGAATTAAACCGCAAAAAACAAGAAGAATTCCCCCCCTTTTACTAGTACACTAAATCCTATAAAGGGGGGAGATCATGAACAATAAAGCCATTGGATTATTTCAAGGAATTGCGTTATACATTTCAGCTATTCTAGGATCAGGTGTCCTTTTTTTATCGGGGGTAACGGCCTCAATAGCGGGCCCTGCATCTATTGTATCCTGGTTTATCGTTATTATAATTAGTTTTCCGCTTGCTTATTCCTTTGCTAGTTTGGCACGGATATATCCTGATTCCGGTGGAGCAGCAACCTTTGTTAGAAATTCTTTTGGATATCATCTTGGCAATATCGTTGGGTGGTTTTACTTTGTAACAGCAGCAGTTGGTCAAACGATTGTATCTTTAACTGGTGCTTTTTACGTCAGTCAGGCATTTGGATTTTCGCATTTTGAAACAATTTTAATTGCCGTCTTTATTTTGGTAATTGCAGGTGTTTCCAATTATTACGGCGTAAATGTTAGTGGTAAAGTTGCATTGATTTTAAGTTCCTTATTACTGATTCTTTTAGCGTCAGCTGTATTTGTGGCGTTTCCAAGAATACAATGGGGAAATTTTACTCCCTTTGTTCCAAATGGATGGTTTTCTGTCGGGAACGCTATAACGGTTATCTTTTGGTCATTTTTCGGTTGGGAGGCGATTTGTAATCTGGCTGAGCACTTTAAAAGGCCAGAAAAAGATATTGTCAAAGGAGCAGTTATTAGTGCAGTTGTCATTGGATTATTATTTTTAGCGCTAAGCCTTGTCACTATTGGAACGGCCACGTATGGCAGTCAAGAAAGCAACCTGTCTCCTATTGGTGTTATAATGGGAGATACAGTAGGCGGGGGTGCCAAAGTCGTTACAGCTGTTTTAGCTTTAATTATTTGTACAGGGACAGCGAATGCTTTTGTAGCCAGCCTAACGCAATTAGGATATTCATTAAGCAGAGATGGTGCTTTCCCAAAATTTTTCTCAAGGCTGCATGCAACTACTCAAATTCCAAGACAGATGGTATTGTTTGTTATCTGTTTTTCGGTAGCAGGTGTGTTAGTGACAAAAGCTTTGTCACTAACGTTTGATGATATTTTGTTTATACCGACTTCTCTTGGGATTCTAGTTTATGTTCTTTCAATGGCAGCAGGCGTTAAATTATTTAGGAAGAACACACGGGCATGGTGGGCATCGTTAATCTCTTTCATTTTATGTTTGCTGGTGATTCCATTTTTTCAATTGTATATATTTGTTCCGTTAATTGTCGTGGCTATATATGCGATTTATATGATTTTGAGTAATAAGATTTTCGCCTACAAGGGAGGATTAAATTCTAATGAAGGATCAAAATAACCTTTCCAGAGATACCATGTGGAAAGCAACAGTATCATGTGATTCAGCGTATGACGGGATATTCTTTTACGCAGTCAAGACAACTGGAATTTTCTGCCGGCCTTCTTGCAAGTCTAAGGTTCCTAATTATGAAAATGTATCCTTTTTTTCAAATGCGCACGAAGCTCAAAGGGCAGGCTATCGCCCATGCAAAAGATGCCGATCAGATCTAAATATAAAAATATACGACCCGTTCGAATGCGTTTTGGAAGATACTATGCGATTGATAAAAAATAATTATGTTCAAAACATGTCTTTAAATGAAATTGCATCAAGGGTAGGAGTTAGTCGTTTTCATTTAAATCGGATTTTCAAAGAAAGAACAGGGTATACTCCTCGAATATATTTAGAAAGGATCAGAGTTAAGAAAGCAAAGGAACTTCTCTTGACAACGGTCTTTAATAGTACAGAGATTGGTTATCAAACAGGCTATCAAAGTGTATCTAGCTTTTATAATGCATTTAAAAGAAATACAGGATTTTCACCGAGTCAATTCCGTGCTTTCCATAGTGGAAATACCGTAAACCAAGAACTTGACTGAATTCACGTTCTTTAACAAAAGATAGCATGAATTAACAAGAGTGCTTTGTACTCATCGTATTTTTTGATAAATCATTACTGATTGATTAAAAGTAAACAACTTTGTATTGAACAATAATAAGCCATTTTTTCTCTGTTATAGAATTGTAAGCTTTTTAATTCAATCCTCAACAAACGGTCAGGATTATTGAACAAGTTTTATGAACTTTAGTGGTAGCATCATTAGTGAAATGCTTTATAACAACTAATTAAGGAGGGATAGAATATGAGAAATAACTTTCAAATCGTTGCGTTACAAGAGAAGGAGTTTAATAACCTATTTCTAATGAATGAAGAAGTATTAAAAAGTATCGGGGCAGTCAAAATAATAGCAAATAAAAATCCTGGATATCCTTGCAGGATAAGTTTGAAGGATGCAGAGGTAGGAGAAGAGGTAATTTTACTGAATTACCAATATCATAGTGTTAATTCGCCTTATAAAGCAAGTGGTCCTATATTTATACGAAAGGGAGCAACTACTGCTAAGCTAGATGTAAATGAAATTCCGCATATGTTACATCATAGGTATCTATCTGTACGCGGCTACAATGCTGACTCAATGATTGTAGAAGCAAGGGTTACAGAAGGTGTAAATTTAAGAGAAAATATAGATGAAATTTTTGATAATAAAGAAGTAGAATATATTCACATTCTTAACGCTAAACCAGGATGCTATAACTGCCTTGTTAATAGAGTGTGAAAAAATTGAAAATGCAAACTTCTATTATCCTATAAGGGGTACCACCAATCGCTATCAAGCTAATTCAACAAAATCCCCCCTAAAATGAAAAAATACGCTATTCTTTTTGTAGAATCATAGGAAAGGATGGCGTTTTTGTATGTCTATTTCTGTATCTGATGAATTACAACTATTTGCTCAAGAGATTCAAAGTTTTTTATCTCCAAATACCTTACGGGATCTTGCTAGAGATGTTGGTTTCGTACAACGAACCAGTAAATACCAAGCAAAAGATTTAGTCGCTTTATGTATATGGATGAGTCAAAATATCGCTACAACCTCTTTAGCCCAGTTATCTAGCTGTTTAGAAGCATCCACAGAAGTACTCATCAGTCCGGAAGGACTGAATCAAAGGTTTAATAAATCAGCCGTTCAATTTTTACAACATATATTAGCTGAACTACTAAACCAAAAATTAGCCTCATCTATGCCGATTTCTTCTCCATATACTTCTAATTTCAAATGTATTCGTATTTTAGATTCAACTTGAGTATGATTTATTAAGTGGACAATTCCTTCATATTCATACAGGACCAGGTAAACAACATGATCGAACCTACGGTTCCCTGTGTGTCCCAACTGTAATAGCGAATGATTTATCTATCTGAGATTTAGGCTATTTTCATTTGAAAGATTTTCAACATTTACAAGATCAAAAGGCTTATTATATCTCACGTATCAAATCGAATACACGTATTTATCAAAAAATCCTATCCTAATTATTTTTAAGATGGAAGACTTAGGGGTAGCATCACATCGCTATCAAGCTAAGAAAATACAACTTCCCCCGAAATGTAAATTTTATCCATTGTTCAATGCTGATAAGATGGTTATGTTAACTGAAGGCAATAGATTTATATAAAAAGGATATTGTAATCGACTTAGCTCGTGAAGAGAAAAAATAAAGTATATGATAAAAAACGCAAACCCCTAATCAAAAGAGGCTTGCGTTTTTTTAACTAACGTTTTTCCACTTTTCCTCATTAACCAATAGAAAGCAGACAATTTTTTCGTTTTGGGGTGTTATAAAATCCTTAAGTTGATGGGCATGTATGATGACCACTAACAGGGGTCACTAACAGACCATTTGAAATGAAAAATTACTAAGTAAAAAAACTAGCGGTTTCTAATTGCGTTTCCTCTTTTTTATTTCAAATCAAGATTCTTAACAGTTTTTAAAGTGAATTACATGCATTCAAAGTTAATTGTATGGTTAAAAAGATTGATTAACAGGTTGATATATAGTAGCTAAAGTTTGCACTTCTGATTCTGGAGCTGTAGATAATGGATAATACCCTTTTTTGACCATATATTGCCATACATCGTATGCATGTCTACCACTATTTAAGAATGCATTTTCTAAGAATGTTCTTAAGTTAGGGTTTGCGCATTCTAATACAGAACCAGCATAATTTAAAGCTGCTGACTTTTGATTTAATAAGTATCCAGTTGCAATTGCTCGGTCATTAGGTGGTGCTCCGCTTACATCCGGAGTAACAGGCGGCAATTCTTCAACGGGTGTTCTTAAGTAAGAAGATAGTACAGGTGTTAACTTAGATGGCTGAAATTTTTCAATATTTGGTTCACTTAGACTCTGTACGAATTCAACTTTTAAATTATAATCCTGCACATGTAATGGAAAATGTTGTTGCAATAATTGTTTTAATTCGGGATCTTGTGCCTGCTGAATGTATGTACTCATCGTATTAATTGTATTGTAACAACCAGCAATTAATTCACTTAAATCACGTAATTCATGTGTAGCTAATTGCATATTTTATTCCTCCTTTTTCATATCAATTCTATGTTTTACTAAAACAATAGAAATTATGATTAAAACAAAAATAAATTTTTATGAATACATATTTTTCATAAATTTAAATTGATAGTAAAAAATCTTAGATTGATAATGATGTGCTCCTAAGGAAACTTGTAGTCTAAATAATAGCCATTCTCATGCGTTATTGAAGTGATTTATAAATGGGGTCGCACCACACATCCATCAACCTAACAGCACAGGTTGCCCCCAAAACGATAAAAATGAACTTCATTGCTATAAAAGACTCTAATTTTTCGTTTTGGGGGCATTATAAAATTTTAACTTGATGGTGATGGGGTACCGCCAGCATTTCGGAAAAAAACATGCTAAGAGCATGCAAGATTTTATACATTTTTTCGGCTCATTTAGTAACAAAGGAGAACCTGAAAACCGCACCATGATAGAAATGTATAAAAATATGAATAGGGTATAGAAAAAGATGAATTCCTCTTGAAAGTAGGGGTTCGCCTTTTTCTTTGCTACCGATAATAGGACGTTATGTTAACTTAACTTGTATACAATATACAAATCAAATTACAAAACATATTAGTTCTTCTAAATGGTACAATAAGGAAAAAAGGGGGTTCTAAATAATGCCTTTAGAAACGACTATTTCTTGCATCATTATTGCAATAATCATTGGTGCACTATTTGGAGGAATTATACGTATAATTCAGCGTAACAGTAATCAAAAGAAACAAAATCAAGTTGAGCAAAAATTAGATAGAGTTATTCAACTGTTAGAAAAACAAAACAAAGATTGACCTTACCTCCAAACAGAAGTGGTTTGCTATAAAAATCATTAATAGGAGCTAAAACATGAATTTTACAGAGAAAGAAATTAAGAAAACCAAACAAAAAGTGTTAATTATATTATTTTGTATAGCTGGTTTGTTCGTATACGGAGTTTATTGGGCATTCTTCAGTATGGATCGACTACCTACAGGTGAAAAGATTGCTGAAAAACAATCTCCTGACGGAACATATACATTTAAAGCTTATGTAACAAATGGCGGAGCAACAACAAGTTTTGCTGTTAGGGGAGAGTTAGTATTTAATCATCGTGAATATTTCAAGACAAAGAATGTGTATTGGAATTACCGAGAAGATACAGCAAAGATTGTATGGAAAGACAATGATACAGTAATCATTAACGGACATATGTTAAATGTTCCTGAGGATACATACGATTTCAGAAATGAATAACTGTAGACTTATAGATCCATTGACTACCGTTAACGAATTTTATGTAAATTAGCCTCTCTTGTAGGAGCTAGTTTTTTCTTAGTGTGGATTTTTTCCAAAATGCTGGCGATATCCCCACAAAGCTATTAAAAAAGGGCTGATATGAATATCAAACCCTTGTGATTATGTATGATTATTTCACTGCTTCTTTTAATTCTTTTCCAGCTTTAAAAGCAGGTGCCTTTGAAGCGGCGATTTGCATTTTTTCAGCTGTTTGTGGGTTACGTCCTGTACGTGCAGATCGTTCACGTACTTCAAAAGTACAAAAACTAAGAATTTGTACTTTTTCTCCATTTGCTAGTGCATTTGTTATTGTATTTAAAACAGCTTGTGTTGCTACAGCTGTATCCTTTTGTATAAGTCCTGCTTTTTCTGCTACTACTTTTGTTAATTCTGTCTTATTTATTTTTTGCACCTCTCCATAAGTAATTAGGTGACTATCATAACGTGTGTATACTTATGATGCAATTAATATTATGCATAGAAAAAGCACTAGCAAGAGATAAGGGACAATTTCTGTATGGTAGTAAGAAGAAAAATCTGTTAATGAAACTTCAGGGTTTTAGCTTGATGGGCATAGGTTAGTGTCAAGAAAATGCGGATTTCCAGCGTTAAAGAAATTTCAATATTAAAAAGCCTAACTTCTCAATTTAATATGAAGAAATTAGGCTTTTTTCATTTAGTGGTGAAACCCATTATCACATTTCGTATCATGTGGCATAGGTCCGTCAAGGGAATCCAGAAAGGAAACGGTCTGTTTGAGGTTCCTCAAAAATAAATGTGCAAGATCCATGGAAAATCCATTTCGAACCACAACGCGCATAATCGTCACCGCTTCCATATCTGGAGGCAATGGGTAGGCAGGTACTTGCCAGCCGAACACACGCAATTGTCGAGATAAATCATAAAGATTCCAATTTGATGTGTAACCTTCTTTTAGTCGCCAAGCGAAAACCGGAATATCCGAACCATCGGACAAAAGTTCGAACGGTTCCATCTTCTGAATGGCTTTGCTAAGAAAAAGAGCGACTTTCTGGGAAGCCCTTTGTACATCATAGTACCCACTTTTTCCTAAACGCAGGTAATTGTAATATTGTAGGAGCACTTGTGCACCAGGACGAGAGAAATTCAGGGCAAAGGTCGGCATGTTCCCGCCTAAATAGGAGACACGGAAGATTAGATCCTCAGGGAGATCTTCAGCTTCCCGCCAAATTATCCAACCCAATCCAGGATAGACTAATCCATATTTATGTCCGGATACATTGATGGACTTCACCCTCGGTAATTGAAAATCCCAGACTAAATCTGGTTGAAGAAACGGTGCTATAAATCCTCCCGAAGCTGCATCCACATGCATGGGAATGTCAAGACCCGTCCTCGCCTGTAAATCATCCAACGCTTTCGCAATTGCGGCAACCGGTTCGTAAAGACCGGTATAAGTTTCACCGAGAATCGGTACCACACCAATCGTATTTTCATCCACGGCTGCGAGGACTCCCTGAGGATCCAATTGGGGATGTTCTGGGCTAATCTTCACATAGCGTGGTTCAACCTCCCAATAATTCGCGAATTTTTCCCAAACGACCTGAACAGCCGAACTAAACACAATATTGGGACGATCCACTGGCTTCCCTTCGTTTTTACGTGCATTTTGCCAGCGTCGCTTTAAAGCAAGTCCACCGAGCATACATGCTTCCGACGATCCAGTTGTTGAAACGCCCATAGTCGTAAGGGGGCTGGGCGAATGCCAGAGGTTGGCTAAGATGCGGACACACCGCTCCTCAATTTCAGCTGTCTGTGGATATTCGTCCTTGTCAATCATGTTCTTGTTGAATGATTTTGCATATAATTGCTCTGCGGCAGGCTCCATCCATGTGCTAACGAATGTTGCAAGATTCAGGCGGGCGTTTCCATCAAGAGCAATTTCATCATGGACGATTTGATACGCTGTTTCTGGTAACATACCTTTATCAGGAATATGAAAGCGCGGAACGACGGATTCTCCTTCGCGGGCAAACAGAGGATTTACAGAAAATTCGTGAGGCAGCTCTTTTTGCATGTGACGCGGTAGAGATTGTGAATTATCTGGCATAATCTCTTTTCTTTCATATGCATCCTTTTGAACTTCTGCTTTTCGATCCTGTGGCATACAACTCCCCCTTAATTAATTTTTTAACAAACATATTATTTACAAAAACTCATTTGTTAAAACAAGGAACAATTCTATTGAATGACTCACCATACTCCCTACTTTAGCTTGGTTTTCGCAACTTCAGTAAGTGTGGGGCAATAGAACGTTGAAGATTTTACGGTTGCAACGTTTTTCTGCAACCAACCTCATAGCCTCAGTTTTCGAAGAGCAATCTGTACAAGTAAATGATAGCAAACATGTTGGCCTATGCCAACTGACATGAATCTCCCACGTACTCACTTCGCGTTCCTTAAGGAAGGAGTCTTCTTGGCTAAAATGATAAATTATAAAAATATAGGTATAGGTAAATAGAGAAGAATATATCATTCTTTAAGAATGATATATATTTAAAGTTAATTAACTATAAGAAAAAGAATTTCATATTACAACTAATATAATTAATTTACTTTACCTATGTGATGAAAAGAACAGTTGTAGAAAAATTAAACAATCATACAGTTAATTTTTATCGCAAGTATCAATCTAAAGAATGAAGCGATAAGGCTTTTAACCGCAAGGACCGCGGGGTTATCCTAATCAATTAGAGTTTGATAGAACTCTTTACTTAGAAATCCCTCACTTCTAAACGAAGTGAAAGTGGGGGTAGTTCAATCATAAAAAAACAAAAAAAGAAGAGGGATATCTCCCTCTCCACCAACAAAATCAAACATATTTACAATTAAGGAAGGGCATACATTCATCAAGTGATGAAAGGAACAATAATAGTTTACCTAGTGAATTATAGCATAAAACAACCTTTATTAACAGGTGATATTTCCATTAATGGAATTTTTGTGACAAATTTGTTAAATATCTTAATATTAAAAGGCTTTATATGTATGTAAATGGAATGTGGATAGTGTAGGGATAAAATATAAGGGGGATATATATGATGTTTAACAAAAAACAAAAATTAGTAACAATTTTAACATTAGGATGTGGATTTACTTTTGGAATAACACCAGCCTTTGCAGATTCTACTAAGATTTCCGCAAACAATACTCCTGTTCATTCTATTCAAAGCCAAGAACAAGAACCTTTTACTGGATATGTCATTTCAATAGATAACAATTATTTAGTGGTTGCTGCTACTTCTACAAAAGATGAAGCACTTACTTATCAATATGATTGGTGGGATCTAGTTTCCCAGAACAAAATTTTAAGAGTTCCTGTTTCAGATAGTGAAAACTACACATTAGGTGAAAAATTAAACGTATATGCAGTTGGGTGGACTGCATCATTACCACCAATTGCTGTTATGCCTACAATCGAAAAATTAACCCAATAGGTAATAGCGCTTACAATAATAAAGGGCATCGTTCTAATTAGAATGGTGCCCTTTATTTAATAACAATTCAAACGTGATCACTCAAATC
Organism: Bacillus sp. ISO11; assembly: GCF_003458115.1. Lineage (NCBI taxonomy): Bacteria > Bacillati > Bacillota > Bacilli > Caryophanales > Bacillaceae > Bacillus > Bacillus sp. ISO11. The sequence continues at coordinate 10,012 of NZ_QXCO01000052.1, forward strand.
TATTATATTTGAAAATTGCAGTGTCAACTTATATAAAAAGCATTGGTACATATGACAGCACTATTTGACGGGTCAATATTGAAAACAGTCATGTAATTAGAGCGTGTATAACCGTCCTCATGATAGGTAATCATTATTTCTTCTTCAGACAATAAGGAACATACTAGCATATTTTCAATTCGTTATTTTTTTCAATTGTTAAGATTGGACGGGTTACTTTGTGTTATTCCTTAATCATTTCATGTTTAAATTTCAACGCAAACTTATAGGGATTCTTAGCAAATAAATGAATACTATCCGTAATTATCCATGAAGAATTCGTCGATAGAATATTGGTGAAAATCCTCAATAGGAACGTACTGTAAAGCTAGCTTTGTTATGTAATTAGAGCATTTTATATAAGTACCCATAATTGGATTTACAACAAGAATATCTTTTCTATGAGGAATTTCGTATAATCTTGCCATCTATTTTACACTCAATGCTTTTAATGGGGGAGTGGCAGATAGAACGATTGAACCGTTTTTATTTACATCACTGACTAATGCCAATTTTGTATACATAGGATCTAAACCCATTTTGATGCAACTTACTGAAGCGTAAGAGCTACGTAAATCCACACATAAGATGATTCTATTCGGTAAGATAGAATAGTCATACACTGTTATTCCTCCCTAATTAAAAAAGAATGCTTGCTCTTATTCGGTGCGGACATACATTCCTTTATAAAGAGTTTTTGTTTGAAAATATTTTTTTGTATAAAGAAAAGACACTCTTATACGAGTGTCTTTCAGATATTCTGCTTGTGGGAGCAGTAATTCTAATACAAATCAGCAATAAGAGGGTATAGATATATATCCTCTTACTATTGATTAAAGGCACGGAACAGAAAAGAAGAGGATACAGTATCTCTTCTTTTCTTTAACTTGAACTAATTTGATTCTACAAATACTACTTTTATAATAGCAAATATATCAGCAATTTTTCATATCACATTCATTTCAGTATAAAAATTCCCTATTCCATATATTTAAATATACATTCAAGGAAAACTTATAATTTATCGTGGTATAAACTTAAATGATTAAAATTATATTTTTACCTTAAAATTCAACATTTCTGTTTAGGTAATGTATAATGGAAATATTATATTGATTTTTTTGTACATTTCAATCCAAATGCGGTAGGAGGAGATTTTTTTGACTCATCTTCGTCTGAAAATTTTACATGAAATCCATAAATTAGAAAGTACTCATTGTTCAATTTGCCCTCTGAACAACCTATCAGTGAATTGTACAGATGAGCAAGAACAGGCAAAACAGAGAAACTACAAACATTGTAAAGGTTGCTCCATTTTTGATTCCATCCGAGAAAAAGGAGATCAATTGAATTCTTTATCGAAAAAGAGTACATTTAATAAGGTGCGAGAACGTTATATGGAAAATCCATTTAAGTATTTGCAGTATAAGGAGTACTCAATCACAGATGTAGTAAAAGAAACCGGTTTAACAAAGTATCAACTAAGAAAATTTAAACAACAGCTAGAGTGAAAGTTTCGGATGAGGTGAGATATGAGCTATTTATCTTTAGAAGAGGTATGCGATCGGGTAGGTTTAACAAAAAATCAATTAGGTTATTTAATTAAGTATAAACACATCGAACCTATCAATCTAGATACCTGGAAAGCAGATGGGGGATATTGCTTTGAGAAGGAGGATGTAAAAAAGCTAGAGGAATTATACAAAGATTGTTTAACATTAAAAGAAGCTGCTGAATTTCTAAATAAATCTAAGACATACGTTCATAATGCAGCTAAAGATGGGATATTGCCTTTTAAAGAGATTGCTAAAGGGAAATCTACTGAACGATTATACTTAAAATCCGATTTGGAAATTTTCAAAGAAAGAATTGAAAATAGATCAAAAGAGGAGTCGAAAGAAAAAAAGCAGCATTTAAGTCTATACCTTGATGAAAAGGTATTAGAAGCAATAAAGAAAAAGGCCGAAAAGAAAGGGTATAATGGCTACAAGAAGTTTGCTGAAGACATTTTATCCGCAGAAGTAAAAGAAGACATAGAAGAATAGAAAAACTAGTAAAAATAGACCATAAAAAACGAAAAAACGTTATAAGAGGTCTATTTTTATTTTAACTAGGTTTTTTAACTTCCAGGTCTAATTGCATTACATAAACCGATAACGTCTTTTACAAGCGAATTTGAGAGGTCGTTTTTTGAGTCCATTCCAAAAAAATAAACTTTAATTACAAAAAAAGGGTTTATATATATAATTTAGAGAATGGAAGGGAAAATGTAAAAACTAATGAGAGGTAATGATACAAGGATTATAAATACAAAGAATTCATTTGGAACTTAGTAGATCTATGAGTATGATAGGGAGTTTTGGCATACATACATCGCAGAATATATCCAAAAACATAAAAGCTTTATTTTAAATATATATTCTCGGAAAATAGCATATGAAACTAAGGTTAATTATAAAGATTTCAAGAAATATAGTTTACATATTCATATTATAGTAAACTAAAACCTTTTGAAATTCCTAAACTAATAGATTATGAACAAAATGACATTGGACAAATTTTCTATTTTAGAGTGTTGAAGTATGGTAAAATAGAAGTATAACTGTATATCGTGTGAAGGTGGGCTTGTTATTATCCCTTCTTTCCATTTGGAAGGAAAGGGGGTGATATAACATGGAATTTTTGTTTGAACTTTTAAAAGAAATTGCAAGAGCAATTGTGCGTGAGCTTTCAGCATACGTATTAAGAAAGCAACTGCAAAAAAAGGACAGCAAAAAACCCACTCTTCGCCGTAGGAAGCTCAAGCGTGGGTCTAAAAAAAGATAATGCATAATAACAACCACCTTGACAGTAGCAGTTATGAGACGGGATGTTGACAGCATCTCGTCTTTTTTAGTTTATGCAATTCAGTTAAGTACTATACTTAATATATATTGGATATGCATTCAATATATATCTAATCTACAGTAAACATACCATATATCTATTTTTTGGTCAATAAATAAGCAATCATGATTTCATTTAAAGAATATGTGGAGTAAATTACAAAAGCCTAACTTTATTCAAAGTATACTAAAATATAGAAATTAATCTCCTTTATTTTAGTATACTTTGAATAGAAAGAAAATTCAAAACTGATAAAACAATATTTAAAGTATAGAATTCATTAGAAATTTATACATCATTTCAAAAAGTACACATTTACGAATCATGTCTGTACCACCCTATGTATTTTCTATACTTGCACTGAAAGTTTTATATATATAGGTGGAAGGAGGAAATTAAGTGGGACAAGTACGTGTTGACCCAGAAAAATTAGAAGAAGCTGCGAATTCCATATCACGAAATAGAGAGGATATGGAAAGGGTAATTCGAGAGCTTTTACAAGTTACGTTCGAATTACAGATGTCTTGGGAAGGGTTGGCGTATCAACGATTTTACGATGAGTTTTTCTCAAAAAAGAAGAGCATGGATGATTTAATTAAACATTTGCAACATACCGAACTCGAAGTAAAGAGAACTGCGAAAACATTCCGAGAAGCGGATGAGAAAGCGTTTGGGGAGTTTAATCAAATGGGAAAGCTATGGGACGCCTTTCAGCGAGGAAGCGGGAGAGCGGCAGGTGATACTTTGATTGATCCACTTAAAAAAGCAGGGAATCAAGCATTAGACTTTTTTGGACACTTAGTTCATGATCCAATAGATGCATTGGAAGAAGCCAAATATGGACTTACAGACTTTGTGGAGAGTTATGTTAATGACAAAAAAGAGAAAGCTAAAGATACATACGAATTTATTGGCGATCTGTGGAATGATCCTATCGGAGCATTAAAACATGAGTGGAACGAGGAAGTCCAAGAGCTGTATGCAATACGAAATGTTTTATCAGATTGGTATGTAAAGAACATAGAATATGGAGATGGAGAAAGTATCACAGAATCGATAGCATACGGAGCGACTAATATAGCGTTCTTTGGACTTGTCACAAGAGGTGCGGGTGCTGTAGGTAATAGTGCGAGATGGAGAAAAAATTTATCATCTATGTCCAAGTTTCAGTTAGAAAATCGTTTAGAACCAGCTTTCGCTTATGGTAAGATAGATTATAAAGTTGATACTATTAAACCATCAGATACATATATGTTTGCAAAAACTTCAAGTGCGGTAAAAAGAAAGACATCAGGTACAGTGACCTCAAGTTTTAACCTCGAACGAAGTTTAGGTACCCAAAAGAAGTTAATGTATAATGATGGTGCTATTGGTATTATTCCGCAAGAAGTTCGAGAAAAATTAGTAGGAAGAGAATTCAAATCTTTTGACGATTTTAGAGAAGAATTTTGGAAAACGCTTTCTGATTCGAGCTATGCTAAAGAATTTAGTCCTATGAATATAAAACTTATGAAACAAGGTAAGGCACCTTACTCACCACGAGCAGAACATTATGGGAACCATAATAAATATATACTACATCATAAACAGCCTATTGATAAAGGTGGAGATGTCTATAATCTTGATAATCTAATAATTGTATCTCCTAAAATGCATCAAAACGTTTTAGATCCCGCATACCATTTCGGGAACAAAGGGCTATAAATTAAACGGAAGGATGAAAAACATGACATGTAAAATGACGAAAACAGAGCTGCTTGAGCTTGTAAAAAAAATTTATGATCTTGATTTACCTGAAGATGAACACAGTAACTATGTTCATCAATTTAATAACTCTGGTGTACCTCACCCTGCTCCAAGTGATTTGATTTTTTGGAATGATGAAGAATTGACTCCCGAAGAAGTAGTAGAAATAGCATGGAATTACAAAGAAGAAAAAAAGTAGAATAATATGTCCGTGATAAGGTGGCTCCTTTATGGAGCCTGTTTTATTTTATAACCAGAAGATCTAATCGTTACCGTGCCCCATAAAGAAAAGACACCCTAAGGTGCCTTCCTCCGACTTGAACCATCTTAATTTTAATAATATGTATTGGACGCCAATCCAAATATTATTTTACCATGTTATGTTATATTTTGTTATGATTTTTAATTGCGGCTAACACCCAATTTTGATTCAATTTCATTTAAGCTAGCTAGAGCGTTACTTAATTTTTGATCGGAAAGCTTGATTGATTTTTGAGCTTCTTCCATTCTTCCTTTCAACGGAGCTACTCCTTTTACTCCTTGAGTTACAGCTTTTCCAGCATTACTTCTATAGTTAGTTGCTAGTCCAAACTCTACTCTGAATTTCTCAATCTTCTCTTTTAATACAGGATCAGTTAACTTTGAGCCACTTTTAAATTCTGTATTTTTTTTGGAAAGTCCATCATATCGATTTGTAACTGACTCCATTTTTTCTTTTAAAGCGTTTTTGTCAAGAGATTCAGGGTCCTTGCTTCCTTCTCCCCAAATAGCTTTCCAATCCTGATTCCAAATTTCATCATATTCCTTTAACATTTCGTCAATAGTAGGCTTAATTTCCTTTTCGTATGTAACCTTATCAGCATTTTCAGCTGGTTCAGTTTTTTCTTGACTCGGTTGTGTAGTTTTTTGAAGTGACCTAGTTTGTTCTTTTTCATAGGATTCTACTTTAGATTTCAACTCTTTGATTTGTGTTTTTAATTCTTGCTGTTCATTAAAGTTTTGATCGATAAGTTTATCCATATCTTTTTGTGAATACTTAGGTTTCATATCTTCTGATTTGGAATCTTTAAAAATAGCTACGTAAGCAATGATAGCTACTAGTATAGCGATAATTCCAATGATTAGTTTTTTGTTCATTTATGTTCCTCCTAAAATACAGTAGTATTATTATATAACAATTAAACAGTTATAGGTAGAAAAAAAGACACCCTAAGGTGCCTTACCTCGACTTGAACCATCTTAATTTTAATAATATGGGGCCCGCTAACATATTAAAAAGTACACATTTACGAATCATGTCTGGACCAACTCTATCAATTTGCTATACTTATATTGAAAGTTTTATACATATAAGTGAAGGGAGGAAATTAGTTGAGGCAAGTACGTGTTGATCCAGATAAATTAAATACAGCTGCAAGTGCTGTAACTGATAAAGCCATTACCACTATTAACATGATCATACGCGTAAATTTGTTTTTCATTCAAACCACTCCTTATATATAACGTAATTTCAACTCTTAGAAAGAGCTAAATCACTTGTATAAGTATATAATAATTAAAATTATAAAACTATATATATTTAAATACAAATTTTATGATATTGTTATTCTTAAAAAGAAGGACAGCAGGGGGAATCTACCCATTACTATAATATTGATTTCCGTTATATACATTAGTATAATAATAACGTCAGAGCATGCTCTGAACAGTCAGCGTTATAGGGGTATAACAGACGACATTCATTTTTAAATCATAAAATCGGATTCACTTATATGAAAGGTAAGAACCCTCCTAATTGTAGGAGGGTTCTTATTTTTTTATTATTGTAATATAAATAAAATTATGTATTTAAGTTTTGAATGTACTGTATTTAGAGAGAGAAAAAGAGCCATAATCCCCAATGGCTGGGACTATGGCTCTTCCAAGATTCAAGAAGCAGACACAAGAGAAAAGTTCAATGACAAGCAATTTATACATAGAAGAGACTTATCACTGTTACGTTCTCTTTAAAATTATAGCATAAAAAAATTTTGATGAGAAATAGTAAACCGCCACATCGCTATCAAGCTAAGCTTCTTAAGTACCCCATAACGAAATTTTTATATCTCTGAGAATATATAAGAATTAAATAAAATACGAAAATGAGAAAGCAGCAACGATATCGTTGCTGCTTTCTTCAATTAAAATATATTGATAGAAATAGTGTACTATCTATATTTTAACAAAAGTACACGTTAAATAAATTGATTTCTTTTAGAGATGTATAGTGCAACTTGAAATTATTAATCCCTAGGCTCAACTGGAATTAGCGATAGATTTGAAGAATTCATTAGTCTATAAAAATGTAAAAAACTACTTTAAAGCTACTTTTTTTCATGTACTAAAGGCGGGGTAAAATTAATATTATAGAGTACAAACAAAAGGAGGAAGATTATGAGTCAATATCCTATCATTGGAAAAAGTGTCCCCAGGAAAGAAGCGATGGATAAAGTAACGGGAAGAGCAAAGTATATTGACGACGAAAATGAAACAGGAATATTGCATGTAAAGCTTTTAACTAGTAAATATGCACATGCATATATAGAAAGAATTGATACAAGTAAAGCTTGGAAAATACCGGGTGTCAGAAATATTGTCACGGGTAAAGATTATCCCTATTTAGTTGGTAGTAGTATAGTTGATCGCCCACCGTTAGCTTTTGAGAAGGTACGATACTTTGGTGAGCCGATTGCCATGGTGATTGCAGATAGTGAAGCGGCAGCTCAAAGAGCGGCTTTTTCAATACATGTAACATACAAAGAAATGCCCGTTATCAATTCTCCTATACAGGCATATCAAAGAAATGCCCCTCTGGTTCATGAGCGCTTAGGAGAATATAGAATCATAGGGGAGGCAAAACCAGAGCCCAATACAAATATTGCTAATCGAACGAAGATTCGGAAGGGTAATATTGAAAATGGTTTTAACGAAAGCGAGATAATTGTAGAGGAAATTTTTTCATTTCCACAATCTGATCATGCTGCAATGGAAACGAGATGTACAAAAGTAGAGATTAAACCGAACGGAGTTGTTCTTGTTACTTCTACATCTCAGGCACCATTTGAGATAAAGAAACAGCTGAGTGAGGCATTTGGTATAGATGAAGGCAACATACATGTTCATGTACCTTTAGTGGGCGGAGCATATGGTGGAAAAACTATGGTACAACTTGAACTTTTAGCTTATCTTGCTTCTAAAGCGGTAGGTGGGAGAAGAGTGAAGCTTCGTAATAGTAGGGAAGATGATTTTATTACTTCACCTGTTCATATTGGTTTACAAGCAAAAGTAAAACTAGGTTGCACGAATAATGGAAACTTAAAAGCTGCAGAATTCCTTTTTTTATTTGATGGTGGAGCTTATGCAGATCGAGCTGTAGTTGTTAGCAAGGCTGCTGGGCTAGATTGTACAGGACCTTACTCAATTGAACATGTATGGTGTGATTCGCTCTGTATGTATACAAACCATCCTTATGCAACAGCATTCCGTGGGTTTGGACATTCTGAATATACTTTTGTTGTAGAGCGAACAGTGGATATTATGGCTAACAAATTAGGTATGTGTCCACTTGAATTTCGATTAAAAAATGCAATTCAACCAGGAGATATGACACCTACACAAGTTCCGGTAACAAGAAGTAATATGGGCAATCCAAAAAAATGTTTAGAAAGATTAAAAAAACTAATTAATTGGAATGAAGGGCAGTATATTCAAATTTCAGATAGGAAGGTACATGCAAAGGGAATTGCTTTTGCATGGAAAAACTCTACAACACCACCAGATGCGGGCGCAGGTGCGGTAATAACGTTTAATGAAAATGGAAGTGTAAATATCCATTGTGGTGCGGTGGAGATAGGAACTGGTACAAAAACTGTACTTGCGCAAATCGTAGCAGAAAAAATGAAATTGAAAATGGAGGATGTACATATCAAAATGGAAGTAGATACACAAGTTTCACCAAAGCATTGGAAAACAGCTGCAAGCAGAACTACGTATCTAGTAGGCAATGCAGTACTAGCTGCAACAGAAGATATCATTACACAGTTAAAAAAATCTGCCTCTATTTTATTGGGTTATCCGATAGAAAGCTTAGAGATTGCTAACAAACAAGTATATGTTAAAGAATCTCCGAACTTTTCTATAGATATAGCTCAGATTGCATTAGGATATGTCGCATCAAACGGAGAAGTAATTAACCAACAGATTATAGGAAGAGGAGCATATACGTTTGAAGGAATCACAGAACCTGATAAGGAAACCGGGAAGGGGAAATTTGGTCCGGAATGGGGAATTGCAGCACAAGCAGTGGAAGTTGAATTTGATATGCGGGATTATACATATAAATTGATTCGTGCTTTTAGCGTAATAGATGCTGGAAAGATATTGAATTTGAAAGGAGCGGAAACTCAAATAATGGGTGCAATGAGTATGGGGCTTAGCTTTGCGACAAGAGAAGCATTCTATTATGACAAAAAAGGAAGAATATTAAATAATCAATTTCGTTCATATAAAGTAACTCACTACGGTCAACAACCAGAATATAAAGTAGAATTTATAGAAACTCCTCATGACGATTCTCCGTTTGGTTCCCGGGCTCTTGGTGAACATGGCATCCTTGGAATGCCAGCCGCTCTTGCTAATAGCTTATCAGTTGCAGCACAGGTTTCCTTGCACCAGTTACCGATTACTCCAGAATTAATTTGGAGAACGAAACTGAAAAAGGAGGCTCCTTTGGCATGATTCCATCTGATTTTGAATATTATCGTCCTCATTCTATAACAGAAGCGTTACAACTATATTCTAAGCTTTATCAAGAAGAAAAAAATCCGATATATTACGGTGGGGGAACGGAAATTATTACCCTCGGTAGATTTGGGAACCTTAATACATATTCTATAATTGATATAAAGGAAATTCCTGAATGCAATGTACTTGGAAGAACTCCACATCATATGGTTCTTGGTGCTGCACTTACTTTAACTCGTGTTTCAGAATCGAATGTTTTTCCCCTTTTGAGTAAAACAGCATCAAGAGTAGCAGATCATACAGCACGGAACAAAATTACATTAGGGGGAAATATTGCAGGAGAAATCTGTTATAGAGAGGCAGTGCTTCCATTTTTATTGGCAGACAGTACTTTTGGAATTGTAGGAATAAAAGGAATGCGTTACGTTTCAATTCATTCTCTATTTATAGAAAGACTACGATTAAATAAGGGAGAATTTCTTTTACAAGTTTTAACTGATATAGAGTATATAGGACTACCTTTTTACAGTGTGAAAAAGAGAAAACTTGAAAAAGTTGATTATCCAGTAATTACGCTGGCTGCTTTGAAAAAAGGGAATGAAATTCGCATGGCATTTAGTGGATTATGTGCTTTTCCTTTTCGTTCTACTGCTATGGAAATTGCTATCAATAATAATCAGATGTCAGTTGAAGACAAGATAGAAAATACTGTGTTGTATATTCCAGCACCTGTACTAGATGATATTCGTGGATCTAGAGACTATCGGTTGTTTGTATTAAGAAATATATTACGAGATATGTTAGAGCATTTTGAAGGAGGGATAGTTTGATTGAAAAAGTTACTCTTCATATAAATGGAGAAAATCGGAGTGGAATAGTGAGAACAGCTGATACCCTTTTAGATACATTGAGAGATCAATTTGATTTAACAGGTGCTAAACGTGGATGTGAAAACGGGGACTGTGGAACTTGTACGGTTTTAGTGGATGGATGGCCGATAAAATCTTGTATCATACTTACAGTAGAAGCAATAGAAAAAAGGATAACAACAATTGAAGGGCTACATCAATCTCCTGTACAACAAGCATTTGTAGAGAAGTGGGCATTTCAGTGTGGTTACTGCACGCCAGGATTTATTGTAAACTGTCATGCCCTTATAGCAAATCATCCAAAAGCAACCGACGAAATAATTGAAGAATGGTTAGAATCAAACATTTGCCGATGTACAAGTTATCAAGAAATTAGAGAAGCGGTAAAATCACTTCTTCAAAATCAAAGACATGGTGAATTGTGATGGCTGATATACACGATATAATAGAGGCAGCGATATCAACCCCACAAAATTGTACCCTTGCAACTATCATTCGAGTAGCTGGTTCATCATATCGGAAAGAAGGTTCAATGATGGTATTTGGAGAAGATGGAATAAAGGTTGGAATGCTTAGCGCAGGGTGTATTGAGGAAGAACTTTATCTTTATTCTAAAGAGATAAGTAATGAAAAGTGGAGTATACATGAATTCGATATGAGAGAAGAAAATGATTTATCATGGGGAGTAGGATGTAATGGAATTATTTATATATTATTAGAAAAAGTGAATTATACATATCAGGAGTATTTGCGGAAGGTAAGGGGATATACAGAAAAAGGGGTACGTGTGTGGATGATAAAAAATCTAGCAAAATCAAAGACTCTTTTTATTAGCGAAGAAGGAGATGAGTTTGGGGATTGGGAGGGGAAAGTTCCCGTCCTTTCGGAATTGAAGAAGGGTTGGTATGAAGATCTATATGTACATTACTTCGAACCACGGCCAAAGTTGTTTATAATAGGTGCGGGAGAAGATGCCAAACCGCTTATCTCCTTAGCGAAAGAGACAGGATTTTTTGTTACTGTTTGTGATTGGAGAGAGGGATTATGCACACCACTACGTTTTCCAGAAGCAGATAGATGTGTTGTCGGTTTTCCAAAAGAGATTATGTCCAGGATATCAATAAAGAAACAGGATTTTATAATGATAATGACACATCATTTCACACGGGATCAAGAACTACTTAGTCTTTTACAGAACCATCCTTGTCGTTACCTAGGTATTTTAGGGTCCCGATATCGCACCGCACGTTTATTAGGGGGAGTAGATAAACCTAAATGGATTTTCTCTCCGGCCGGTTTATCTATTGGAGCTGAGGGACCAAATGAAATTGCCATAAGCATTATGGCAGAAATGATACAGATAATGAGGATGAAAAATGATGAAAATAGTAGGAATATATCTAGCGGCAGGAAGGAGTAGAAGAACAGGTCCAGGGATACATAAACTGTGCCTTCCAATACGGAATACATTGCTTGGGAATATAGCATTAAATACATCACTTTCTTCCAATCTGAGTGATGTTATTATAGTTTCAAATGAAACATCTTGGTTGTTACAGCATACAGAAGTAGAAAGAGTCCATATTCTTTCTTGTAAAAAGGCATGTTTGGGGCAATCTTATTCTCTTCGCTGCGGTTTAGAAAAGGCTGAAGATATGAATGCTGATGGAGTGATAGTAATGCTTGCAGATCAACCGTTTATTACAGTTAAGCTTATAAATTCATTAATAGATGATTATAAACACTTCCCACAACTTGATTATGTAGCTGCTAGCTTTCAAGATATACCGCAACCACCAATTTTATTTTCTAAGAGAGTTTTTCAGAATTTAAAAAAACTAAAAGGACACAAAAGAGCTCGTTCCATTTTCTTTGATAAGTCATTTCAAGGTAAGATCACTGTATATAGTGATGCTAAATTATTTTATGATGTGGATACAATAGAAGATTATAATGCAATTAAGAATTCACTTCTATAAAGGGTATCATCATTTTACAAAGACGTGAAAGTAGGAACTTATTTTATAGTGAAAAATGCTGAATTATCTACTGATACATTTCATTTAGTACCCACTTTCCTGTCCATATATCCAGACAAGAAAATGGGTACTTTTTTAAACAAAGACACCAAAGTGGAAACTTTGTAAAAATAGCAAATTCTAAATAGATGTGAAGTTAAAATCCAGTTCTATATTAGTAACAAAAATATTCATGAAGGATTTACTTTCTTATCTCATTAGCAGGACATGAGAGTCTAAACTTCTTTTAATTTTTTCCATTCTTATGTTGATGGGTATAGGAAAGGATTCCACAAACACCAAACAAGCTTGACAACAATAGATTACAAGTGTAATATCCAGTTACAGATTACAAATGTAATACGAGGGGTGTAATTATAAACAATGAATGAATTACCAAAAATTTCAGAAGCTGAGTTAGAAGTTATGAAAGTATTATGGTCAAAATCTCCACAAACGGCAAATGAGGTGATTGAAGCGTTAGAGGTGAAAATGGATTGGAAACCCAAAACGGTTCGAACGCTGATTAATCGATTAGTTCACAAAGAAGCAGTAGCTTACCATCAAGATAAAGGGCGTTTGTACTCTTATTATCCTTTAGTATCGCAAGATAGTTATTTACAAGTAGAAACGAAATCTTTACTTAAACGTTTCTATGGTGCAGCATTTAAACCTTTACTTGTAAATTTCTTAAAAGAAGAAAAGCTGTCTTCAGAAGATATTAACGAACTTAAACGTATTCTGGATGAGAAAACTGAGGAAAATCAGAGGAAGGATAGATTATAGTGATAGAAAAATTTATAAATATCTATCTACCTGCTTTTTTTGATTGGACGATTGAGACCACTATTATGGCTAGTATATTAGTGGGCCTAATCTTATGTATTAAGGTCTTGTTTAGAAATAAGTTAACTCCACGTTGGCAATATATGCTGTGGATCATATTAATTATAAGACTTGTATTACCTTGGTCGCCAGATAGTTCCTATAGTATCTATTCTGTTCTTACTTACAAGAGTGATGATGCATTCATTTCTAGCCAAAACCCTGTAGCTAGTTTTCTTTCAAAAGAACGCATGCAAGAATTGAAAGGTATAGACGATACAAAGATTCTCACAAAAGAAGGTACTTATACCTCAAGTTCAACAAAAACTAATCAGGCAAACAAGACACAAACACACAATAATGAAAAGCATGCTGATGAGACGATTTCGTTTTATACAGTCTTTATATGCATTTGGCTTACTGGCGTTATCCTTCTAAGTGTTGCTACTTTTATAATGAACAGGCGTTTATTACTTTACATAAAAAAACAACCTGTTATTACAGATGAGAAGATTGTCCAGATTTTTGAAAAGTGT
>NZ_QXCO01000053.1:0-23053 GCF_003458115.1 Bacillus sp. ISO11
TCTCTTTCTGTAAATAGTTTTTTTGTCATTTTCAACATTCTCCGATCTCAATTTTCCTTTTATTATACAAGAAATACCCTATAGAATAGACTTTTTTCAAGTGTCTATTCTATAGGGTACATTTTAATTAGACTCTCAGTTTTTTTATTTATTTTGCTGTATGTTTTCTAACGGCTGGTAAAATTTCAGTAGCAATTAATTCAATATTTTTCTCAATTTTATCAAATGGTACACCGCCAAAATCAATTTGTGCCATAAAGCGTTGTTGGCCAAATAATTCATATTGGTACAGCATTTTCTCAATGATTTGTTGTGGGCTACCAACCATTAAAGCATCACGGTAATCTATTGCATTTGTAAATTGCTGTTTCGGATACCCACCACCGCGCAGTGTAAGCATACCAGCATTAATGTGAGGGTAATATTCACTAAGTGCATCTTGTGAATTTTTTGCCGTATAAAATAAACTCGTTGTCGCAACTGGTAAACTAGCTGAATCAAATCCACTTTGTACAGCCGCCTCGCGGTAAGCATCTACTGACACTTTAAAGTTAATTGCTGGACCACCAAGTGTTGTTATCATCATTGGTACACCCGCGCGTCCCGCTTTAATTGCACTAGCTGGTGGACCTCCAACCGCACGCCAAATTGGTAAGTTATTATTTTTCGCTCTCGGAATAACCGATGCATGTGCGAGCGGTGCTCTGAACTGTCCATTCCATGTTACATGTTCCTCGTTATTAATTTTTAATAAAAGATCCATCTTCTCTTCGAATAATTCTTCATAATCATTCACGTCATAACCAAGTAAACTATATCCTCCAATACGAGATCCACGACCAGCCACAATTTCTGCACGTCCATTAGAAATCAAGTCAATTGTAGCGAAATCCTCATATACTCGAACTGGGTCAGATGTACTTAATATCGTTGCTGAACTTGCAATTTTTATATTTTTCGTAGCTTGCGCGACCGCACCTAAAATAACTGTATGAGCTTGTGTTGTAAAATGCGTTTGATGACTTTCACCGACAGCAAACACATCAAGCCCTGCCTCATCTGCTAACTTAGCTGTTTCAATTAGTTCGTGAATTCTTTTCTCTGGCGTAATTTTCTCCCCATTATGTGGATTTAAAACATGATCACCAATTGAATATAATCCAAACTCAATTCCTTTTCTTATATCTATACGGTATTTTTCCATAGTTACTCTCCCCTTTAATAAAGTAGTATTAGTTTTTTTCTAAAAACGTTGGTAAGTCAGGTATATCTCCGTATTACCTACACCTTCACTTGATTAGTCAATTGATAGTGTAAAAAAAATTACTCTTGCGGTAATTCTTTTTTTTCACTATGCTTATGAACTTTCGTCATTAGCTCGTATAATATTTTCTGCTCTTCTTCATTTAATACATCATCAAAAAACGAAGATTGAAATGCAAGTTGCTCTGGCAATGCTCTCTCTAAAGCTGCTTCTCCTTGCTCTGTAAGACTAATTGTTTTCGTTTTCCAATCTTGTTTTCGTACAATATATCCTTCTTTTTCAAGACGAGTTAACATTCGAGAAATGCCACCTTGTGTAACAGTTACCTTTTCAGCTAACTCCATTTGTGTTAGTGGTTGATACGTACGTATTTGCAAAAGCACATCAAATTGAGCTGTCGTTAAATCAAAACGTTTTAAAAACTCATTTGACATTTGATTACTTTGGTTCGTAAATCGTATTAAACGTAACCATATTAATGATCCTATCGTATTATCACGCATGTTTCATCACTTCCTAGCGTTCATCTTACTATCACTTTACTACGCAAGTGATAAAAAAGCAAGAAAAAATGTAATAAATATATCGATAGAGTATTGCATAAATAATGATAAGTAAGAATTCATATAAACATGAATTCTTACTTATCATTATTCTTAACTTTTCCTTTCATTCATTACTATATTTAAAGCTGCCATAGCTTTTGGCCAACCAACGTAAAAAGCCATATGTGTTATTAATGCAACCAATTCATTCTCCATAACCCCATTTTGTTTAGCTAGCTTCAGATGAAATTGTAATTGTTCTGTATTACCGAGACTGATTAGTGCTGACACAGTACACAAACTTCTTTCTCTTAATGTTAAAGTGGCATCCCGCCACACTTCCTCAAATAATATCTTTTCACTATAATGAGCAAATGCAGGTGACATTTCTCTCATTTTCTTTTTAATATGTACTTCAATAAGTTCGTTTTTCATTTTTTTCTCCCTTTATTTTCACCATTTGTGCTATTCCTTGACCAAATGACCAGTTTTCAGCAGCTGTCTCATTTAATGTAATAAAAATATCCGAAGTTTTAACATCGGAATATTCCGTAATTTTTAAGGATACCGATTGATACAAATCTTTTTTCTGTTGCACCGTTCTTCCCGGTCCACATGTAATAGAAACATAAATCATATTCTCTGTTCTCTTTTCTCCTCTTTCCAACAAATAATATGGATTATATAAAAATTTGTTTTGTTGGTAAGGTAAGAACATTTGAAAATAATCATTTTCAGGGATGTTAAAATGTTCAATTAATGAAAGATGGATACATTCACCCATTTTTTCCAACTCTTCTTCATTTAATATGTTTTCAGGATAATAAATCTTCACAAAAGGCATAGACTTTCATTCCTTTTCTTATTTTTAATATACAACAAAATTTCATCGTGAAATGTGTAAAATCTCATATACTGTAACACCTTTATTCACTACAATATCAGGTTTCTCTTCATAAAACTCAAACCTACTATATCTCCATTTATCCGGATTATAAACGATTACGTCCCCTAAACACTTTTCATTGTTTTGTACATTTTCATTCATCGTGTTTAATTGAGTCCCAATCAGTGTTTTACTTTGAGAAATACTTCCCGCATATTCAACAACATATCTACTTTTCTTAAATCCATCACTTAGATTAACAACTAATGGAACACCTATATTTATTTGTTGCCATCCAAAAGATTGTAAAATATTATCATAATATCCTTCAAAGATAAATTTGTTCATTCCTTCATGGCCATTCCAAATATATAAAGGTGCATAACAGTTATAGAAATTCCCGTCCTTACCTACCTCAGTAATTAAATAAGCTTTAAAATTCAGGTCTTGAAAACCATCAGTTTTATGCCCATTATCCTTTACCCTATTCCTAATATTCTTTATATTATAATCCTTTGGCAAAATGACCTTATATTGCATTCCAATCATGTTTATCACTCACTTTCTATCCTATATACATAATGATAAACCGATGATTGACTAACGTAAAATAGGTATAAATTATGTTTGGTATCATTTATAATGATAGTGCATAAGGGGCTGAGATATATGGAAATAAATGATCTTATTATATTCAAAACTGTTGCCAGTGAGGCTTCTATTAGTAAAGCTGCTAAAGAGTTAGGATATGTTCAACCGAACGTAACTGAGCGAATCAAAAAATTAGAACAAGAATTAGAAACGCCTTTACTACATAGAGATAACAAAGGTGTTTCCTTGTTACCTGCTGGTGACATTTTATTAGATTACACGAATAAAATATTAACTCTATTAGAAGAAGTAAAAGATGAAATTAAAACGAGTGGTTCTTCTTATATAATAGCGACGTCACAATCTATTTTGACAAATTATTTAAGTAAGCGTATTGAAGAAAACTTCAGAAATTATCAAATATATGTAGAAAGTAGTAGTCATTTGCAAAAATTACTTCAGCAACAAAAAGTTGATATGGTCATAACTTATGAGGATTATCCTGACGCATCGTTTAAAAAAGTGTTCACGACCTCAATTTCTGTAGGCTTATTAAAAGCGAAAGAAAAATGTACCATTGATTATTCAAAAGAAATTTTCTTCGTTAGCAATGACAAAAAGTGCCCTTTTAGAAATAAGACAATACAATTTCTAAAAGAAAATAATCTATCTCAGCAACAACTTCAACAGTTGGATTCTTATTCGCTTATGGAAGCGTTTATTGATGATGGAAAAGGAATAGCTTTTTTACCGATTAAAAATGATAAATTGGTACCAATTGAAGATGTTCCAGTTGAGAAATTAGCTGTTCATTTTTTTACAAATCAAAACTCTTTCAAACAAATCCCTGATGAACTATTTGGTTAATAAAAAATCCCTCCTTTATGAATCTAAAAGAGGGATTTTCATATTCTATACAATTGATTTTTCACACATTTTGCTCCACTTCTGCACTTTTCTCCTTCTTATTCCGTTTCATATTCTTCAGCCCCTTAACCGTGCCAACTAATCCTTTCGGGAAAACTAGCAATACGATAATGTACAATAAACCAAGAATAATCGTCCATCGTTCAAAGATCGGATACTCTGTAGCTAGTTCTGATAAATAATATTTTAGGGCTTCAATAATTCCAGCTCCTGCAATTGCTCCAATTAACGTTCCAACCCCACCAATCATCGTCATCAAGAGTGCATTTAATGTCATTTCAATTGAAAATACAGTCGTATTGACAAAACGCAATGTGATCACAAATAAACCACCGCTAATCGCAGCTACTACTCCTGCAACAATGCTAGCAATAATTTTATAATGAAGCACTTTATATCCGAGTGCTTCAACACGTTGCTCATTTTGTGAAATTGCTTTTAATACTTTTCCAATAGAAGATTTGGTGAAAAGACGTAAGAGAACAAAAATGATAAGTAAACATATAAGTGTTACATAATAAAACGTAAAACGATTACGGAATACGTCTGGTACACCAAATGTAAAACCATCTCCTCCGTGAGTGAGCCCACGCCATTTTTCAGCAAGGACGAAAAACAACTGTGAAATAGCAAGTGTTAACATTGCATAAAAATGACTTTTCAGCCGTAAAGAAAGTAAACCAATTACATAACTAACGATTGCTGAAATGATAATTGCAGCTACTATTCCAATTAAAAAGTTCGTTATTGATACGCCTTGTCGATCAAATAAAAGCGCTACCCCATATGCTCCTATCCCAAAGAACATACAATGACCGAACGATACAATTCCTGTATACCCAAGCAATACATCAAAACTCATTGCAAAAATAGCAAAGATGAAGATTTGAGTGAACAAAATTAACAAGCTCCTTGAATCATTTACGAACGGAAATACACTTAAACAAATGAGCATACATACTCCGAAGTATACTTTAATTCGGTCCGATGTGTTGTTCACCATTTCACCCCTTTTCACTAACAAGTCCAGTTGGCTTCACTATTAAGAAAAATAGTAACATTAACATATTAATTGCAAGTGATACATCTGGTATAAAATACGCTGTAAAAGCACCAGCTAATCCGACAATTAAAGAAGCAATAGCTGAACCTTGTACGCTTCCTAATCCACCGATAATTACTACTATAAAAGCTAAAATTGCATACTGCATGCCCATCTCGGCGAAAATAACGCCCGAATACGGTGCTAATAAGAATCCTCCCAAAGCTGCCATCCCTGCTCCTAATAAAAAGACGAAAGAAAATATCGCTTTTACATTAATACCAAGCGCTTGAACCATTTCTTTATCCATTACACCTGCACGGATCATAAGACCTATCTTCGTCTTTTTAAGTAATAGTAGTAGTGCGATGTAAATAATTATCCCAATCAAAATAACAAATAGACGATATTTAATTAATATAATACCTCCGAATGTAAAACTTCCTTGTAACCATAACGGTAATTTTGCACTAATAGGGTTTGGCCCCCAAAATATTTTAATACACTCACTAAGAACGAGCATTCCTCCAAGCGTAACGAGCAGCTGTCGAACATGATTTCCATATACCGGTCTAATAAGAAACCTTTCTAAAATAAATCCTAGGAACATTCCCATGGCTACTGCTCCAACTAAAGCTAATATATAACTTCCTGTCATATTAAATAACCAAACACCTGTAAATGCTCCCCATGCAAATAAACCACCGTGTGCAAAGTTTAAAACGCTCATTAGACCGAAAATAAGTGAAAGACCTGATGCTAACAAAAAAATGAGCATCCCTGTTGAAATCCCATTTACAAATAAATTGATTAACACATCCACCCTTTTCACCTCGGATTCATGTTAAGAGATTCCTAAATATTTATGACACATTTCCTTATCCTTTTTTAATTCATTCATAAAACCGTTATGAACAATTCGTCCGTTATCCATAATGTAAAAATAATCACCAATTTGACTAGCCATCATAAAATTTTGCTCAACAAGTAAAACTGTTGTTTTCTCTTTCATCTTCAAAATAGCTACCATTAATTTCTCCACCATTATCGGGGATAGCCCTTTGCTCGGCTCATCAATAAGTAATAATCCATCACTATTAATAAACGCTCTTGAAATAGCCAACATTTGCTTTTGCCCTCCGCTCAAGAGCCCACTTTTCTTATTCCAAAACTGCTTTAAATCCGGAAATAGTTCCAGCATCCACTCTATTTTCCCTTCTACTTCTTCACCTTTCCCCCTAGCAAGAGCGAATGTTTCTTCTACTGTCAAATCATGAAAAATACCTTGATTTTCTGGTACATATCCTATTCCTTTCCTTGAAATTAAATGTGTAGGTAATCCACTTATTTTTGCACTATCATAATAAATTTCACCATCTGCAATCCGGTGAAACCCCATAACTGAACGTAATGTCGTTGTTTTCCCTGCCCCGTTTCTACCAAACAGTACAGTAATCGTCCCTTTCTCAACAGTAAGAGATACTCCTTGCAAAATATGAAACTGATCTAAATACGTTTCTATACTATTCACTTGTAATAGTGCCACTATATAATCCCCCTAAATAAGCACTTTGTACACGCTCATCTTTCATAATTTCTTCTGGCAATCCTTCAGCCAATAACTCTCCATGAAATAAAACGATAAGATGATCTGACAAACCTAGTATCATATCCATTTTGTGTTCGATAAGTACAATTGTGCTCTCTGGATGTTTCTTAATATTTTCAATTACTTGTAATATAGCAGGGACTTCCTCAACCGAAATACCTGCCGTCGGCTCATCAAGTAATAACACATCCGTTTTTAAAGCTAATAACATCGCAAGTTCTAGCTTTCTTTTCTCTCCATGTGCCAAATCTTTCGCTAATATGTTCTCTTTCTCGTGAAGTAATACTGTTTTTAAGAAACGTCTCGCCTCTCCAACTTGTTGCTTTAATTTTGCTGAACTCGGGAAAAAACTATAGTAATCTTGTACGAATGATTGAACACTTAAACGGACATTTTCAAGTACCGTTAATTCTGGGAATATGTTTGTAAGCTGAAAAGAGCGACCGATTCCTAAGCGTGTTCGATCTGAAATCGATAGTTTTGTAATATCTTGCCCTTTAAAATACACTTCACCTGTTGTAGGTGAAATCTGTCCACTTAGTAAATTAAATAATGTTGTCTTCCCCGCACCATTTGGCCCGATAATAGAAATGAGCTTTCCTTTTTGGACAGTTAAATTTACATCTTTAATAACTTGATGTTCACCAAAAGATACACTAAGATTTTTCGTCTCTAGCAAATGTGTCACGAAATCCCTCCCTTTAAAGCCGTGAGTATGAAGGAAATATGTATAAAGAGGGTCCCCCCTCTTTATACAAAAACAACAGAAAATTCAGTCTATTTATTTTGAACTGGTGGTTCTGTTTCTTTCATCGTTAATTCTCGCTCTAACACTGGCACCGGATAATCAACACCATCTTGCTTTTTCAATGTGATAGAATACAGCGTCTGCATCGCTTGGTGGTCCTTCTCTCTAAACTTCATCTTTCCTTTCGGTGTATCAAATTCCATTCCTTCCATTTTCTTAATCAAGGTATCTACATCTGTATCACCTTTTGTTTTCTTTAAGGCTTCTACAATAGAAATTGCTGCTGACATTCCTCCCGCTGTAAACAAATCTGGCACTACACCATTAAAACGTTTTTTATGCTCTTCAACTAGCCAATCATTCACTTTATTTTTTGGAAGTGTGTGATAATATACAGAAAAACCTTGCATACCTACTAATGCATCCATTGTTTTTAATGCTGGTATATCTGGCGCACCTGTAGAAATTTTAATACCTTGCGCTTCCACATTCATATCTTTCAACTGTTTCCAAGGTGAATTTGCCCCTGCCCAAACGATAAATAAATAATCTGGTTTTGAACTAATGATATTTTGAATATTCGCTGTAAAATCTGTTGAATTTGTATCCGCGTATTGCTCATTCACAATGCTCGCACCTAATTTTTTCGCACCCGCTTTAAATGCAGCAATCCCTTCACGACCAAAAGCGTTATCTGGGGCAAATGTCGCAATCTTTACACCTTTTTTCGCAATTGCCGCTGCTCCTGCAATCGCATCTTGTGAGGAACTTCTTCCAGTTCTAAAAATATATTTATTCCAGTTCTTCCCGGTAATACTATCCGCAACTGCCGGTTCTACAACCATAATCTTTTCATATTCCCCGGCCAGTGGTAAAACCGCTAACGTATCACTTGAACTAGACGATCCAACTAAAAAATCAACTTTCTCTTCTTCTAATAACTTCGTAGCTTTTTTAACTGCTACATCAGCTTTCGTTTCTGTATCTTCTACAACAAACTTAATCTTTTTCCCATCTACTTTCCCAGTTCCACCAGTTGCATAGTCTAACCCTAATTCAAATCCGTTCACTGTTTGTTTTCCATACGATTCTAGCGGTCCTGTTAAAGAAGCAAGAACTCCTACCTTAATCGTTTTTTCATCCTCTGTACTTGTTTTCTTTCCTGAACAAGCTGCCGTTATTAATAACGAACCTAAAACACAACCAGTAAACATTGTCTTTAGCCACTTACGTTTTTTCATCGACATTGTGATCCTCCCCATACTTTACTTTCTGATAGAATCAAACACGCCAAAATCCCCTGTCCGTAATCATGACTAACTAATTCGATAGATAATGGAAAACTCTTGTAGTACCCTCTACATTCGGCACAAATATATAATCACCTTCCTATGTAATGGAAACGGACATACAATCAATATATATTCTGCAATCCAATTGAAAATACTGTTTCATTTCAGTAATGATCATACAAAAAGACTAACTTATTTTTTAAGTTAGTCTTTTCACCTTAATTAGAGTTAAGTTCTACTTTCTCTAACCCTTCAGCCAATTGTTTCTTATCTAGTCCTTCTCCTATTACTACTAAGTTTGTCGGGAAACCGAAGTCTTGTTCTAATAAAGTTGGTACTCCGAACGAATATTGGAATAGGTGAGGGTATTTATCTCCACGGAATTTCACAAAACCTTTCACTCGATAAATACTATCTGGTAAATTCGAAAGCCATTCATATAATTTGTCTTGATCAATCGGTTTCGTAAATTGATATGTCATCGTTTGTATATGTAAATGCTGTTTGACATGTAGTGTCTCATGTTCCTCATCATTTGGAAATTCTGCTTCTTCTATATCTTTTAAAGATATATTACAATACTTTGTCTCATACATTTTCGCATGATTATTTATTGCCTTTACTTCTTCAAATACTGTGTTCTTATCTTCATCTGTTAGTAAATCTGCTTTATTAACAAGAATGTGACTACCAAATTTAAGTTGCTCATGCAATAGCTGTTGTACATTTGCACTTAATATACTTCGGTTTAACCACCTTACTGCATCTAAAACGACTACAATTGATTTCACTTCCAGAAAAGGAGCTAAAATTGGCGAGACACACGCGTCTAACACTTCAATTGGATGCGCAACACCTGTCGTTTCTATATAAATTACATCTGGTCTTTCTTGTTGGTATAACGAATGTAATTGTATTTCAAGCTCTTCTTTTAATGTACAACAAATACATCCTTTAAGAAGTTCTCTTAAAACATTCTCTTTTCCAATAATATCTGTATCTACCGAGTATTCACCAATTTCATTCATTAATACTGCAACTTTTCTATTCTTCTTTTTCTCTGCTAACAATAAATTTTGTAATAATGTTGATTTTCCACTACCTAAAAAACCACCTAATATATGAATCTCCACTTTATTCATTCAACCGACCATCCATTTCTTTACTTCAAATGTATTCAAAGCGTAATAATTACGATTTATATTTATCATTTTATTAAAAGAATGACCATTTGTAAATATAAGAGATTCACTGTTCATTTACTTCATATGCAACTCTAACTCCAGACTCAATTGCCCCTTGCATCCATCCATGTGTTAATGTCGTATGCTCTCCTGCAAAGTGTACTTTTCCAGATGGTGGTGTAATATACGGAAATAACTCGAGCTCTTGGCCTGGTTCGAAAGCTGTAAATGCACCGCAAGAATACGGATTTTTACTCCAGCTAAAAGATGTTCCAGTGACAAACTCACTATAGACGATGTCACCGTATATTTCCGCTAAATTTTTTAATGCGTAACGAATACGATCTCTTTGCGGGAGACTATCCCATGTTAACGCCTCATCTGCCCACGTATAACTTGCTATAACGATAGCTGGTCCTGGAGTATGAATGCCATAACTCGGATAGTATGTAAAACGTATCGGTAAATCAGTAATAGATTTACCTCCACACTGTCCCGCTTTCTCCCAAAATCTACTTTTAAACTCTATTGCAATTTTAGTTGCAGCAATATAATTTAATTCACGAATTGCTCTTTTTTTAAAATAAGAGAATAAATAGTATGGCTGAACTTCTACAAACCTTAACGCTGAAAATGGAATTGTAATAATAGCAAAATCACTTGTTATTGTAAATTGCTCTAACGTTTGTTCATGATTTCCTTGTAACATTACTTTATTATCTTCTTGTATAATTTTATCAACCTTATACTGCATTAAAATATGTTCCCTTAATTGTGGTAAGAATGCATTCGATAACTTATCCATTCCACCAGTTATTTCATAATATTTCGTTGTTGAAGTAAAGAAAATCATTTCACGTAATACTTCAATTAAGGACATTCCCATATAAGCTTCCATATCAAGAAGTACCCCAATCATATCTATTGCACCATCTGAATAATACTCCATTAAAAATGAACCAAGCGAATACGTTTTATACTTTTTTTCAACGATAAGCCAGTTTTTATCAGGATCCTTCTTAATATAATTTAGTATTGGTTCTAATACCTCAATCATTAGCTCTTCTGCCGTTTTTCCTCTTTCTTTATCCAAAACCGGATATTCAAGTACACTTGGATCATTTTCAAACACATTCAATCTCGTTTGAATGTTATTCGTATAAATGATATCTGCAAAAGTTTTATTTATAAAAAGGTTTAAAGGTAGTTTAAATTTATGAATATACGCTAAGGTTAACTTATGGGTGTCAGGGATTCTCATCGGTCCCGCATTAAAATATAAACCCACACTAAATGGTTCCCGAATCGTATACACTCTGCCACCTATTCTGTTATTTGCTTCTATAATCGTTACTTCGTGCCCAGCCTCTTTTAATAAAGACCCTGCAACTAATCCAGAAATCCCTGCACCTGCAATCGTAATCCGTTTTGGGTTATTCTTTTTAACAAGCCCTGCATGAATAATATGAAGCATTTCTTCCATTGTTAATGGGTTCCCCATACCATTTCCCCTTTTACAAAGGATTTTACTGAATTATATTCGGTTCACTGAATTCCTATGTTTTGTTCGCAGATTTGCACGGATACATTTTCAAATACTTGAATATCTTTTATAAAATGTAATAAACTAGATATGACTCTATAGAAGTAAGACGTATTATCTTACATAACAAAACCAATGAAATTGCGAGGAATTTTGAAATGAAAAAAGGTATTAACCGTGTTGTATTAGTAGGAACAGGAGCAGTTGGATGTAGTTATGCTTACTGCATGATTAACCAAGCCGTAGCTGAAGAATTTGTTTTAGTCGATGTAAATGAAGCAAAAGCTGAAGGGGAAGCAATGGATTTAAGTCATGCTGTTCCATTCGCCCCAGCTCCAACTAGAGTATGGAAAGGCAGCTACGAAGATTGTAAAGATGCTGACCTTGTAGTTATTACAGCTGGATTACCACAAAAGCCAGGCGAAACACGTTTAGATTTAGTTGAGAAAAACGCTAAAATCTTTAAACAAATCGTTCGCAGTATTATGGATAGCGGATTTGATGGCATCTTCTTAATCGCAACAAACCCTGTAGATATTTTAACTTATGTAACTTGGAAAGAATCTGGTTTACCGAAAGAACGTGTAATCGGTTCTGGTACAACGCTTGATTCTGCTCGTTTCCGCTATATGTTAGGTGAGTACTTCGATATTGGTCCACACAACATTCACGCTTATATTATCGGAGAACACGGCGATACTGAACTTCCAGTTTGGAGCCATGTTTCCGTTGGTATCCAAAAACTACAAACACTGCTTGAAAAAGACAACACGTATAATCAAGAAGATTTAGACAAAATTTTCATAAACGTCCGTGATGCAGCTTACCATATTATTGAGCGTAAAGGCGCAACTTATTATGGTATCGGTATGTCACTTCTACGTGTTACAAAAGCAATTTTAAACGACGAAAATAGTGTATTAACTGTGTCAGCTTACTTAGAAGGTCAATACGGTCAAAAAGATGTTTATATCGGGGTACCTGCTGTTTTAAATCGCGGCGGTGTTCGTGAAATTTTAGAGGTTGAATTAAGTGAAGATGAAGAATTAAAATTCGACCACTCTGTTCAAGTATTGAAAGAAACAATGGCTCCGGTTCTTTAATTAAGATAAAAAGCAATCCAATTTATTTTGGATTGCTTTTTATTTTCATTATCTCCTATGACTTTTTAGTGATTTTCTATCATTTCTTATTTTTTAGTCGCATCCTCATTATTTATATCAAGTACATCTAATAAAAAGATAAAGATTGGTATCCCGATAATAAGCCCCCATATTCCGAGGAAATGCTCTGAGAAGATAAGAATCATAAATGTGTAGAATATTGGTAAATTTGTTTTTGCAGACATAAACTTCGGATTTAAAAAATAACTTTCAAGAGCATGGATTACTGTTATGAATACGAGTATGTATACTACGTACATAACTCCGCCTACGTTGTAAGCAATGATACAAAGTGGAAACAAAGAAATAATCACACCTGCAACAGGAATCAACCCTAGTAAGAAAATCATAACAGCTAATACAAGTAGCTGTGGAAATCCTAAAACGATTAATGCAATGACAGTAAGAATACAATTTACAACGGCAATTAAAAACTGAGCCTCAATTACTTTGCCGAACGATCTTGCAAATCTTTCACCAAAATATGCAATTTCCTCATAAAAGATTTTTAACTTACTATCTTTAAACTTAGATGTAAATGTAATAATACGCTCTTTTTCTAATAAGAAAAATAAGCTTAAAATTAGAGATAATAATATTTGTAAACTTACCTTCCCTATATTTGCTATCGATTGATAGATGACATCTACACCTTGTTCTATATATTTTGATACTTCCATCCCATTAATTGTCGAAAGTGCATATTTAACGATTTCATTATCAGGTGGATTTTGAAAAAATAGTTTAAACTGATAAATTAATTGTGAAATTTGTATCGTCAGCACAGGTAAATATTTATATAACGTTGTGCCTATAAAGGAAACCAATATTATATATAAACATGCAATAACAATTTTCCGGTTTACTTTCAATTTTCTTGAAATAAAACGTTGAAATCGATCCATTAAAAACGTCAGTATAAACGTAATTAATATTAAATTAATCATACTTTTTAATGCGTATAATACAAGCGCTACTATTATTAAAACGAGAAACCGTTGAAACCCTCTACTTCGAAAAAAACTCTTTACTTCATTCATTAAGAATTAACCTCCCCCTTCAATGGATGGAAATTGAATATATTACATTTTATGAACTCCTATAGACAATCTTTCTTACTAATTGAGAAGAATCCTTTTTTTCTTTTCATATTGTTAGATTCCAGTTATTTTTCATATAATCTTTTATAAACTAGGTAATTTTCTATTTTTAGACTGCTGTTCATACACATATCCAATATTGAAAAGCTCTTTTTCACCAAACTGTTTCCCTACAAACACTACACCGATTGGTTCTCCATTTTTATCATATCCAGCAGGAACCGCTAATTCCGGATAACCAGCTACAGCTGATAGAAGAACTTCATCGTTATTAATCATAACTAGAGCATCCAAACCTTTTTCTACTAAATACCTATCTAGCTCTTTTCTTGCATTTTCTTGACTCGTTTGCACTACGTTTTCAAACTCTTCTTTCGTTATAACAGATTTTTCAGACCCTTCAATTAATGTTTGTCCGTATTTTATTCGTCTTTTACTATCCTTTTTATTAAACGCTATAATCTCTTCTAACGATTTTACCGGTACATTCTTTTGCTGTGAAAGATAGTCGTTTACATTATGCTTGAACTCATATTCTAATGTTTGCAAATTATCTACACCCTCAGCACTTAACTGGATATTATCAGTTAATATCGCACCTGCATCTTGAAGGTCTTTTCTAATTTTTTCTGCTACTGCTTTTCTATTTTCATCTTGTTGGTCTACAGAAAAAAGAAGCCCTATCTTTTTCCCTTTTAATCCATCTATCGATAAATCCTTTGTATAATCAATTCTTTCTTTATCTTTCATTTTTTCTGTCATAACATCTTTTTCGTCATAACCTATCATTGCATTAAATAATGTTGCTGCATCTTTTACCGTTCTTGCCATAGGTCCTGCTGTATCAAGAGTTTCAGCTAACGGAATAATTCCTGTTCTGCTTACCATACCTAAAGATGGACGTAACCCAACTACTGATTGCTGCGCCGCGGGTGCAACAATCGATCCCGTCGTTTCTGTTCCAATTGCAAGCGGTGCAAAATCTGCTGCAACTACTGTAGCAGATCCTGAACTTGATCCTGAAGTATCGAATGTAATCGGACCGTACGGGTTTAAATTTTGTCCTTTCTTCCCGCTATACCCACTTGGCATTGTAAAAGATAAATAGTTCGCCCACTCAGACATATTCGCTTTTCCTAAAACAAATGCTCCTTCTTCTTTCAACTGCTTCACAATTGTTGCGTCTTGATCTGCAATCCAATCTTTTAATACATAAGTTCCTGCACTAGTCGGCATCACTTTTTCCGTCTGTACATTATCTTTTACAACGACAGGAATACCATATAAATTCGAATTTTTGTTTCTACCCCGCTCTTGATCTAACTTTCTTGCTTCTTCCATCGCATTAGGATTTATCTCTGTAACAGAATTTAATGTTATTCCATTTTGATCATGTTCTTGTATTCTAAAGAGATAAATACTCGTTAATTCTTCATATGACAACTTTCCATCATCAATCATTTTTTGAAGCTCATCTACAGTCGCATTTACGACTTCTTTTTCTTTTATCTTTACATTTTCTATATTGATTCCTTTAAGCTGATTATGTATCGGTTGTAGCACTCTTTCTTTATCATATACAATACGCTCAGGTTCCTTTGGAAAATAATTTTTATACACGTAATATCCACCAGCACACGCTAATAAGACAATGCCTCCAGTGATAGACAGCGTTACCTTTACCCATTTCTTCATGTTGCTTCCTCCACTCTATAAGATGCTTAGCTATACAAAAAAGAGAGTTACCTTTTACTTAACTCTCTCCAATCAAAATGCTAAATGAAAAAATGAAAGATTTCAATCTAATTACTTCTTTTTTTGCATTTGCTTTGCTAACATTTCTTTCACTTGATTATACGTTAACCCTGAATTTTTATTTAAACGCTTTACTTCCTCAACATCAGTACCTACCACTGTATATTTTTTCTCATCATTCATTTTTCTAATTCCCTTCTCACCGTATTATTTCTTATATTTCTTCCCTAAATACGCATAAATTAACACCACTACAAAAAAGGAAGCTGTTTTTAAGCACAGCTTCCTTCTCGTTACATATTGTATTTCTTAATAAAATTTCACTACATCTTCAGTAGGTAAGAACGTTCTTTCTGCTGGTTGTTCGTTTGGTTCACCAAATGGCATTTGACCTACTAAGCTCCACTCTGCCGGAATGTTCCAAGTTTCTTTCACTTCAGCATCTACGATTGGGTTGTAATGTTGTAATGACGCTCCAATTCCTTCAGCAGATAATAGCATCCACACAGTATGTTGTAACATCGCATTTCCTTGATGAGACCAGAATGGGAACTGATCTTTATATAATGGCGCATTTTCTTGCATTTTTTCTACAGTTGCTTGATCTTCAAAGAATAGAACTGTTCCTACACCTGCATGGAAGCCTTTTAGTCTTTCTACAGTCGCTTCAAAGTTTTCTGCTGGTACGCGGGCTCTTAGTGTTTCTTTAACGATATCCCAAAACTTTTCATGCTCTCCATCCATTAATACAACCATACGACCACTTTGCATATTGAAAGATGTTGGTGCGTGTAAAGCTATTTTTAACACTTCTTCAATTCTTTCTTTCGTAATTGCATCGTTTTTTGCTACTTTACGAATTGAACGGCGGTTCACGATTGCTTCTTTTAAGTTTGTTGTAGTTGCTGACATTTTAATTCCTCCAAATGTTTGTTTTATAATTTATTTTGTTATTTCATAACAAGCGAATTAGCAATATCCATCGGTATTACATTGCATACCTTCAAATGAATTTGTTTTATCCTTTTCAATTTCTTTATCAATGACCCTTTCTAGTGTTTCTTTACTAGCAAGCCCTTGAATGACTTCATCTCCAATCATGACAGTTGGAACAGCCATAATATTCGCTTCATCATATGCGTGTTGAATTGCTTCTTGATGCTTTTCTTTATATTTACGAGTTACTAAAGCATCTTTAAATTCCGCCTCAGGAAGTCCTACTTCTACCGCTAATTTTGTTAACACATCAATATCTTCAATGTTTTGCTCTTCTTGGAAAAATGCTGTGAATACGCGGTGATGATACTCATTACCTAGTCCACGTTCTTTTGCAAATTGACATCCTTCGAAAGCTAAATGTGTATATGGATGTGGTGAAACACGTGGCAAGCGCATATCAATTCCTAACTTCTTCGCTGTCGGAAGAATGAAAGCATCCCATGAACCTAATTTTTCTGGTTCATTCCATGGATCTATTTTTGAATATGGACTTGGACGTAATTCAAATGGCATCCATTCAATCTCTACATCTTTCTCTTTCGCTACCTCATCTAATGGACCTTTTGCTAAAAAACAAAACGGACATATAAAATCTGAGTATACTTTCATTTTTACAGTCATAACTTTTACACCTTACCTTTATCGTTGTAATCAAATCAGTTACATTAATGACAAAAAAATATAAATATGATTTAAGCATTCATTTTTTCTTGCAAAGTTTCAAACAACTGCCCCATTGTAATATTTCTCAAAACTTCTTCCATCGCGGATTGTGCTTGAATTAAAATGATTTCTAACACCGCTTGAATATTCGCCCCAATTGGACAATCTGGATTCGGTTTCTCGTGAATATGAAATAGCTTGTCTTCTTCGACTACGTTCACTGCATGATACACATCTAACAATGTGATTTCATATAAATCCTTTAGTAATCCCGCGCCACCCGGTCCACGATTTACGTAAACAAAGCCAGCTTGTTTCAAGTACGACATGATTTTACGAATGACTACTGGATTTGTATTAACACTCTCAGCCATATAGTCTGAAGTACAATGTGAAGATGGATTGTTTTTCAAAATAGATAAAATATGAACAGCTATGGAAAAGCGGCTACTAATTTTCATCGTAATCACCACCTCGATGTAATCATTATAGTTACAACTAAAAAATAAGTCAATCCTTTTCATAGATTTTTTATAAGTAAATTAAAAAGTGTCCCATTATGATATATGAGACACCTCTTTTTATTCTGCAAATAGCGATTGAAATTCTTCAATAAATAGCTGCACAGCGATTGAAGAATCCTTTAATGAAGGAACAGCTAAAGCAATTTCTCTCCATACTTGTGGTTCCAATTCTCTCGTTTGCACATTTTTTGGTAAATTCGTTAAAGATAATTCAGCTAATATTGCAATGCCCAATCCTTCTTGAATCATATTTAAAGCTGTAGTAACTGTCGAAATTACATATTCAGCCCGAAGTGGTACGTTTGCTTGTTTAAACATATCAATAATGGGTGGTTCGTATCCACCCTTACATAATATGATCGGTTCATTCTCTAAATCACAAATTGTAAGAGCGTCCTTCTTACAGAGAGGATGATCCTCTCTTAAGATAGCAACCATTTTCCCCTTCGTTAATGGAACAATCTCCATATCTTTATTAGGCAAAATAACAATCCCTATATCAATAACCCTCGATACTAACCAATCTTCAACTTCTTTAATCGTCCCTTCACAAAGAACTACTTCTAAGTTCGGATACTTTTCCTTAAAAAGGTTTATCATTTTGGGTAAGAAATGTGCAGAAGCGCTCGGAAAACTCCCAATTCGAATCGTCCCAACTTCGTGTCCTTTCTCCATCGCAACTTCTTGTTCAATCTTCGCTACACCGTTCAAAATCTCTCTAATATGTACAAGAATCCTATTTCCTACATCCGTAACGAGTAGCCCTTTTCGTTTATCACGTATAAGAATAGTAACTCCTAACTCTGACTCAATACTTGAAATCGCATGACTAACAGCTGGCTGCGTCATATTTAACACCCTGGCAGCCTTCGTAAAACTACCTAAATCAACAGTTTTTATTAATACTTGCAGTTGTGTAATGGTCATAACTAATCACTTATACTCCTCATAAAAAAGATTCATTTTATTTATTACAGTCGATATCATATCATAGTGAAATGAATAACAACAAGGAGGTCTTTCAGTGACACAGCTTTCTCGAACTAAGACGGCCATCATCCTTACCTTTCTCGTTTTCATGTGGGGAATCAATTGGCCTTTATCAAAGTTTGCCCTGCATTATACACCACCTGTTTTATTTGCAGGCGTTCGAACTTTAATTGGAGGATTCATTTTACTTCTGTTCGCATTACCGAAATACAAAGAGTTACATTTAAAAGAAACGTGGCATTTATACGTTATTTCTTCTTTACTTAACATCATTATATTTTACGGGTTACAAACTGTCGGCCTTCAATATATGCCTGCTGGGTTATTTTCCGCCATTGTATTCCTACAACCAGTTTTACTCGGTATTTTCTCGTGGATATGGCTTGAAGAATCAATGTACGGCTTGAAAATTTTTGGGCTTGTTCTCGGATTTATTGGTGTAGGTGTTATTAGCTCAAGCAGTTTAACAGGACATATTTCTATTATTGGAATCCTTCTCGCGTTAGGATGCGCTATCGGCTGGGCACTTGGCACAGTATTTATTAAGAAGACTGGCCACCGTGTTAATGCCATTTGGATGGTAACACTTCAGCTTATTATTGGTGGACTTTGCTTAATTGGATTTGGTACAGAGTTTGAAAGCTGGTCTAGTATCGCTTGGAGTATGCCATTTGTTAGCGTACTTCTCTTTATTTCATTCTTTGTTATTGCAATGGGGTGGCTTGCATACTTCACACTTGTTGGAGCTGGTGAAGCAAGTAAAGTTGGGGCTTATACATTCCTCATTCCACTAATAGCTATTATTGTAAGTTCAATTTTCTTACATGAGGCTATTACCATTAGCTTATTCATCGGACTATTATTTATTGTTGTGAGTATTTGTTTTGTAAATATAAAACCGAAAACACTTGCTGTAAGGCAGCAAGTTGAATTGAAATAAACGTAAGAAAGAGCCTACTGTTTGTAGGCTCTTTCTTACGTCTTACTTTTTACGACGTACTACAAAAACACACGCACTTACCGACGATACTATCGCAAAAATAGATAAAACAATTGCTATCAATTGCATATTACTAGTACCTTCATTCTTTTCTACACTAGAAACTTCACCATGTTCTCCTGTTAATGACGTACCTTTTGCAATTGTAGTAAGTGAATGCGGTTTTTCAGCTTTTTCATCGCCTGTCCATTCAACAATTTCTTCATCTTTATATTGTTGATATGCGTCCCAAGCTATTTTTTGCTCTTTATCCGGATTTTTAGCGACGAAAGTAAATCGCTGGAACTGACCGGGTAAAATCCCTTCTCCTGTTGCTTCCCATACTACAGTTTTAACTTTTCCAGCTGTATCTTTTTGCTCCTCACCTTTCCATCCTGGCACTGGTTCATACTGCTGGAACTCTACTCCAGACGGTATTTTCAGTGTAACTTTTGTTGTTGCTACATTTTTTTCAACTGGTACTTTTATCGTATATGTCTCCCAAGAACCAACGTCAGAAGTTGCTGGTTTTACAGTGACGTGCGCACTAACAGGTAACGAAAACATTCCCATTGCAATAATTGTTGCGATCATTGTTGTTCCTAATTTTTTTATACGTTTCATTTTCTATTAGCTCCTTTTCATACATAGCTTCTTTTTATCTGCCACCGACAATAAATTTAAAATCTGTATCGAGACTATCAAGAGATTTTGTTAATCCATGAACATGTATATTCCAGTTTCCTGTCATATTAATATACATACCTTCTGTTTCATATTCTCCTGGTGAAACTACTGAAACTTTAAATGAACCTTTCCCCATGTTCATATCTAATGATTGAGTCGTCAATATCATTTGTTCCATATCAGTAACAGGCTGTCCCTTTTCGTCCTTTAGTGTAATATGGAATTTATTTTGTCCTACCTTATTCGGACTTACATTTAGCGTAAGTTCATATCCATTATCTAATTGCTTACTCTCTGTAAATGGTCCAGTAGGAGGCATCGGCGGTGTTTGTACGTTTGTCATAAAAGCTACGATTACGAAAATGATAATTCCAATGACAAACTCTACTTTCACCGTAGCTCCTAATCCTTGCTGCGCTCTTATTCTCCCTTTCACATAATGAATAATTCCCAATATCCCCATGAAAATAAATAATAGTATCTTTGCTAATAAAGCCAATCCATACTTCGTATCAAATAACGAGTGGATTGTTGGAATAAAAAATGTACTATTAAAAAGGCCTGTTATTAAAATCACAATGACAGCACCTGTTGCCCACGGTGAAAAACGCTTAATCATATCCCAATACATATGCCACTTATTATCCTCTTTACATAAAAGAAGAATAATAGATGATAAACCACCAACCCATAATGAAGCTGCTAATAAATGTAGAAAATCCATAACGACAGCAATGTCTTTAAACTTTAAACCGTATGCGTGACTATTAAAGGCCTTCATAACAAGTAACCCTATAAACAATAGTATTGGAATACTCCATACTTTAAACGACGAAAACTTCTCATGCTTCACCGCAAAATACGTAACAATTATAAGCGTACTAATGAGAACCATTTGAGTAATCCATACATAACCAAAAACAGAAAGCTGTAATGTTTCTTTTAATAGTAAAGGATTGAATGCTTCTAGCCATGAAACATCAGCATTTATTTTCGCTTGCAGTGGTAGATTGAATAACAAGCTAATCAATATCCCAAATAAAGAGATCCATATTATGTTCTTACTCCTTGATCGAACCGAGGTTGCATTGCCTTTATACATAATAAGATTAAAGAATAGCACTCCTATAAATAGTGAGAAACTTGTATATAAAATTCCACGTTCCATAATCATATCGATTTGTGGGACGTAGCCCATCTCTTCCACTTGTATATCGTCTGTTTCCGCTTCCGCTAATCCAACCCGGAACGGGATAACTCCTTGAATTGGATGTCCATCAGCTGAAATCACTTTCCACTGAATAGAGTAAAGACCATTTTTGAGATTGTCTTTTAATCCAGCTTCTAATAGCTTTTTATTTTTTTTATCAATATGAGCATCTTTTAAATCGACCCTTTTACCTGATGTATCTCTCACGTACAATGTATTAAAACTTGAAACTTGTATGTCCTCATCGAATTCGATTTTTACAACAGATGGTGCTTTCTTCAATGTTTCATTTTCAGTAGGGTTTGATTTCACAACGTACGCATGAGCAGATGCACTTTGCGGTATCAATATGATAAGCACACACACAAGTAATAGCCATGTCCCTAATCTTCTCATTACTTTCACACTCATTTCACTTCTTTCTTCCTCATCGCTCTATTTTCATTACTTTAACTTCCGAAGTTTGATTCTCGGGCGAAATATTAACCTGATTAAATATAAACTTCTATAAAGTATAACTCTTATTTCTCTTCCACCTCTAAACTTCTAATATAATAGTAACTATCACGATAGATACAACTTACATTTTTAAAGCTGATTGTTATTATATCATAAAATATATTTATGTAAGTTATCAAAGAAGAAAAGTTATCGTGAATCATTTGTGAAGAAAATGTGAAATACATAAATAAAAAGGTATTACGTTATTACGTAACACCTTTAAAAAAATATCCCTCTTCTATTTCTCTTCCGGATAATCACAATACTCGATAATCGTTCCTTCTGTATCCGCTGGGTTAAGATAAATTAACCTTCTACCGTGCTTATTAATGCGTAGTGTATGCTCTAATGTCCGAATACCTTGTTCTTTTAACTCTTCTAGAGCCACATCTAAATCATCGACACGATACGCAACGTGATGAACACCTTTACCTTTTTGTTTAATAAAACGGGCAATTGGAGATGTTGTATTATTTGTCGGTGCAAGTAATTCAATTCTATCTCCAGCCACTTCAAGAATGGCTACTTCACTTTCCACACCAGGAGCTTCACTTACGTAACGATCTATTAAAGTTCCTAGTAACACATTTTCATAAAAACGTATCGTACTATCTATATCTCGAACTGCGATTCCGATATGATCAATTGTTTTTTTCATTTTATTTCCCCTACTACTTTATTTTTTCTCATTATTAATAGTAACAAAAAAAGCTATAGAAACAAGTAATCTGTACCCTTTGTAAAGGACATTTTGAAAAAAGTTAGGCAACATCAAGAAGATGATTTCTGTATCCAACAGGAGTCATCTTTTTTAAATTCCATTGATATCTATAATGATTATAATACGTCAT